>NZ_JBEXQK010000065.1:0-22771 GCF_040612535.1 Streptomyces sp. NPDC006368 | reverse complement strand
GCATTGGTACCCGCTCCGCGGGTACCAATGCGCTGCGCGCCATTGCAAGTGCGTAATTCACGCTCCGCGTGAATTACCGTCAATTCCCCTGCTTCGCAGGGGAATTGGAATTACGCTTCGCGTAATTCTTTCCTTTCTCCGCTCCGCTCCGAAAGGAGCGGGAATTTCCGCTTCGCTCCAATTCCCTGACCGCGCTCCGCGCGATGGCTGGCTACGGCCGAAGGGGGTCGGTGCATCACTTCGGCGAACTGTGTAACCCTGACGGAAGCTCACCACCCCCTGGTCAGAAGCCTGCTCCTACCTGCGGGCCTCTCGGTCGAGCCGGTGGCTCGGGTGGCCGGCCGAACGACTACCGACACCCGCAGCATACCCACAAAAAGTCACCCCGTACACCCCCAACAATCCCTGACACATCCCCCAACTGACGGACCAACACCCGAACCCATGACCGGATCCCAAAACCATCACACGGTCACCCCCAACTCTGCTACCGTCTGAAGACGACCACCCGGCATCGCTCCAGTGCATCAAAACTCCTCACTGTGTAGAGCGACCGGAACAAGGGGACCCCCGAGCAGGGGGAAAGGATTGGGGAACCAATGAGCGCACCGCGTGAACTCCGCCCGCATCAGGTAGAAGCCGTGGAAGCTGCCGTGAGGGCACTCGACACACCACCGAAGGGAATCCCCGCCAACGGGCTGCGCGCCTCCGTGGTAGCCGCGTGCGGTACCGGCAAGACGCTGATTGCCGCACACTCCGCGCTGCGCATCGCTAAGGGGGGCCGGGTTCTGGTGATGCTGCCAACTCTCGATCTGCTGACGCAGACGGTAAGGGAATGGCGGGCGGAGGGTCATGACGGTAAGTCAGTGGCGGTGTGTTCTCTGGACGATGACGCCGGTTTGTATGCGGCGGGGGTGCGGACAACCACAAACCCGGTAGTTCTCGCCGAGCGCCACGGGAATGGCCCCGTGACGATGTACGCCACCTATGCGTCTCTCCCGGTTCTCACAAAGGCATTCACGGAAGAATACGGCGGGCCGATGCAGCCCTTTGACCTCGTCGTGGTGGACGAGGCGCACCGGACGTCGGGGAGTTTGGGTAAGGCGTGGGCCGCTATTCACCGGCAGTCGGAGGTTCCTGCGGCGCGGCGGTTGTATTTCACGGCGACGCCCCGGATTTGGCGGGAGCGTCCGCCGAGCTGGGAGGTGCGGGAGGGGGCGCGGGACCCGCTGCCGGCCGAGCTCGCGTGCTCGATGGATGACCCGTCCGTGTTCGGGCCGATCGTGTACGAACTGGGGCTGGCCGATGCCATCAGCCTGGGTCTGCTGGCCCGGTACCAGATTGTGGTGGTTGAGGTGCGGGACCCGGTGGTGACACCTGAGCGGCTGTCCGGACCGGAGGCGCGGGAGGAAGAGGTACGCGGGCAAAGGCTCGGGGCGTTGCAGGCGGCTTTGTTGCGGACGGCTGCCGAGCATAAGTTGCAGAAGATCATTACGTTTCATCACCGGACGGTGGAAGCGGAAGCGTTTTGCAAGGGCTTGGAGAAGAAGGCGCGGGAATTGCACGCGTCCGATCCGGAGAGGTATCCGGAGTCGGTGTGGGCGGGATGGCTGCGCGGTGAGCACGAGTCGGATCACCGGGCGCAAGTGTTGGGGGAGTTCGGTGGTACGGCGCACCGTGCGGTGCTCTCCAATTGCCGGGTTATGGGTGAGGGTGTGGACTGCCCGGCAGTGGATGCGGTGGCGCTTTTGGATCCCAAGGGCTCATCCGTGGATATCGTGCAGGCGATTGGTCGGGCGTTGCGGCAGAAGCCGAACGCGGGAAAGGTCGCGTCGCTGATTGTGCCGGTTTTTCTGGGGCCGGATGAGTCCCCGTCCGACATGGTGACGTCAGCGTCATATCGGCCGTTGGTGAAAGTATTGGCTGGTCTGCGGGCGCACGATGAACGCGCCGTGGAAATGCTCGCTCTTCCTCAGGAGAACTCAGAATCGGAGGGAGCGGAGTGGATCGGCCCGGAGCCCGAGGAAGGGGAGGAAGAATCGCGGATGCTGCTGCGGTTCTCTTCTCCGCGTGATCCGGCCGCTGTCGCAGAACTGGTGTCACTGCGGGTGATCGACACAGAGCGGCAGGACTGGACGCGGGGGTACTGGGCGGCGCGCCGGTGGTCGTCGTCGCGGGGGCACCTGCGGGTGCCGCTGGGCGTGGAGTGGGAGGGGTATCCGCTGGGGCGGTGGATTCGCCGGCAGCGGGCGGCGTACGCGTCGGGGCAGCTCGACGGGCGACGGGCGGCGCGGCTGGAGCGGCTGGGGATGGTGTGGGACCCGGCCGAGGCTGAGTGGCAGGACAACCTCGCGGCGGCACGGCTGTACATGGGCCGGTACGGGACTCTGGCGGCGCCGCGTGGCGCGGTGGTCGCGGAGCCGGGCGGGGAGGCTGCGCGAGCGCTGGAAGGGCCGTCAGGGGCCACAGGGCGGCCTATCGGGCAGTGGCTGTCCAACTGCCGCCGCCCCGGTGCGCTGAGCCCGGAGAGGGCCGCACAGCTCGCCGCCATCGATCCGGACTGGAACCCGGCCTGGCCCATCGACTGGCAACGCCACTACGCCGGGGTGCGGGCACTGGTGATCGACGGCGGCGCGGCGGTCGATGAGATCACCCCGGGGGTAACCGTGCACGGGGCCGACGTGGGCCGGTGGCTCACGCGGCAGCGCGAGACGTGGGCCGAGCTGACCGAGGCGCAGCGGGAGCGGCTGACCGCGCTGGGGGTGAGCGCTCCGGAGCCTGCCGCGGTGGCTCCGAAGGCTGGCGGCAGGGCAGCGGCGTGGGAGCGGGGCGTTGCGGCGGCCCGCGCCTACCTGGCCCGTGAGGGCACGCTGACAGGCGTCTCGCGCGCCCACGTCGAACACGTCACGCATGAGGACCAGGAGCACGCGGTCAAGCTCGGCGTATGGCTGGCCAACCAGCGCTCCCGCCGCGCGGCGCTGCCGGCCGACCGCATCGCGGTACTGACCGAGCTCGGGGTGTTCTGAACGGCGGGCAGCGCTGCGCCCCCCACCGCGGGTTCGGGTGGGGGGCGCAGCGCTGTTCAGGGGGCGGGGGTGCGGCGCAGTAGCCGGCCTTGTAGCTCGCTCGCCCATACGGCGGCGTCCGGCGGCCGGTCGGCGTCGTGCTGGAGGTACGCGAGGAGCGCCACGACGGCGCGGGCCTCACCGGCCGTGAGCAGCGGCAGCCGGTCGCCCGGTTCGTCCATCAGGAGATCGATGTCGTCCACGCCGGGCCAACCGGCCGGAGTGGTGGCCGGTTACGTCTCTGCGGGAGGGCAGACGCATGTGCGGCTAGCGGCGCCAGACGTTGACGCGTTCCGTGGCCAGCAGGGGCGCCCCGTCCGGGCCTTTGGGGTGCGCGGGGATCCACTGTGGCTCCGCCCGCACGTCCTCGGAGTACCGCTCGTCGCGGTAGCGCCGCCAGTGGCCGGACACCACCCACCTGTGCCGGTAGCGTCGCCCGTCGCTGCCGGCGTCGGGGTCACGGTCCTGCGGCGTGTACTGGCGCCGCAGACTGACCAAGGTGACTCCGCCATCAGGCATATCGGCGCGGCGTAGCGCACGGGCGTCGGCGCGGCTGGGCTCGCACGTCGTGCGCTCGACGAGTTGGGGTTGCTGCATCAGGCGCCATGCCGCGGCCAGGGCAGCGGTGATCGCCCGGGGTGGGGGCATTCCTTCGTGGGCGGGCAGGGCGTCCAGGCTGACGGGCTGATCGGTGACGGGGAGCCGTGTTTCCCGGATGCCGATGAGCGGCGGCACCCGGTCCGCGGTGACGCCGGGCAGCCCGGCGAACAGGCGTTGTCGGCTCACCAGATGCCACACGCGCAGGGTGGCTCCCGGGCCGGGCCCCCATGCCAGGGCCTCTACCGGGCCGGACAGGCCTGCGCCGATATCGACCCTGCCCAGCCCGCCGCTGAAGACGGCGAGGCCGCAGGGAGAGGGGCGGTCCACCGGTGCCCAGCGCGCTTCGTCCAGGGTCTGGCCGGCGTGCATGGACAGAGCGGTCATGTCCTCGCTCACCCAGTACAGATCGGCAGCACGCAGGTCCGCCAGCAGCGCACCGACCACGTCCTCATCCCCGGGCAGCAGGAACGGCGACGCGCCCACGCCCGAGGTCAGTCGGATGGTCTGGCTGCGCACCTTCGGCAGGTGCGTCGGACGTAAGGTCATACCTTTGCCAGCCCCTCGCCATCTGCGACATCGGAGGCGTAGGCGATGGCAAGCGCCGGCACCTCCTGAGCGATCCGGGCGACGACCGCCCGGTGCCACGACGCCGGGAACGGCGAGTCGGGGACCGCCGCGTGGTACTCGGCATCGTCCCGGTAGGTGACGACACCCGGGTCAGGGAGATCCAGCAGCTCGTCCACGACGCCAGCGATGAAGACGGCGGTGCGCTGTTCGAGGTCCTCGATGGCCAGGCGGACGCCGTCGGGGATGGCGTACTTGCCCGCCTCCCAGTGCCGGACGGTGCGCGGGGAGACGCCAAGGTGTCCGGCGAGCCAGTCGCCGGTCAGGCCGAGAAACTCGCGGATCACCTTGAACTCGGCGGCGGTCATCCGTTCGTCCTCGGGCATGCCGGGCGGGTCGGTGTAGGTCGTCTGGGGCACGGCTTCCTCCTGAAATGAGGACGGCCCCGCCCATGTGCAGGCGGGGCCGTCCGGGTTCGGTCAGTAGCGTTCGACGGTGGCGATGTAGGCGTTGTCCACAGCGTCCCAGGAACCAACGGTGCGCCACCCGGCCACGTTCATGGCGGCTTCGGCCTGGGCGATGCCGTGGTTGATGTCGCCGTCGCGGGCGTCCACGGTGGTGAGGGCGTGAAAGGCAATCGGCTTGTCGCCGTCGGTGGTCCACGCCGCGTGGTCCGCCGGGTCCTCGCCGACCAACTCATCCTCCAGGACGGTGACGTCCATGAAGGGGGTATCCAGGCAGGAGGTGTCGTTGACGAGCCAGGCGGTGAAGTGGGTGGTGGTCATGGCCGGGTCCTTCCGGTGGGGTCTGGGGCTGTTCCCCTGACCTCGCGCCTCCACTCTAGCTTCCTAATTTAGGAAGCTCAAGGGGTTGCCCTAGTCCAGCAACCCCAGCTCACTGTCCGGCCGGCAGACGGCGCGCTTCCCCGCGTGCAGCACAACTGCAACGGGCCGGGCACATCGACACCGCTCCGTTGCTGCGGAGGAGGCGCCAACGGGCCTGCTCCGTTGCACCGGAAGCAGGCCGAGCCCGGCCCGTTATTGTCGGCCCTGTCAGCCGAACAGGAACACAGCCACCGTAGCGGCCAGGTACCCCCGGTGTACGGCGAACCGTAGACGAATCCGGCGCCCCCACAACACGGTGCCGGCCGAACTCGGCGTGATCTGACCCACGCGGCCACCGAACGCAAAACGGCCTGCTGCCGGACAGCAGAAAGGCCCGTCTCCCCGCTGAGGCAGCGGAGGGACGGGCCTTGTCGGGTTCAGAGGTCGGAGGGCAGACGCTCTCCGGTCTCGGCGTCGTATGCGACACCGGTCGGGGACAGGCGGATTGTCCGGGAGGGTGCCCGGGAGCCGGTCCCCTTCCAGCTCTTCCCGCCCACCGCTACGCGCACGGTCACATCCGCGAGCGGATCGGCCACGGGCACCACAACCTCAGGAGTCCTCGCGATCCAGGGATCCCCGCCCCGCGTGGCGTGAGCGCTCTTGCCGTCCGCATCGAGTCGCAGGTACTTCGCGTTCCGATCGGCGTAGGTACGGAGCTCGATGATGACTTTGTCCCGGTCGCCGTTCCAGTGCGCCACCAGGTCGGTCTGGACGCCGTCGATGTGCAGCTCGGCTCCCGACCGGCCCTTGTAGGCGGCGGCTGTCGCTTTGCGGTCCTCGCGCTGTTTTTCGGCGTCCGCGTGCTGCCACACACCCGCAGTCGTGATGGACAGGGCCGCGATGGCTGCGACGTACGGCCATGCGCGTCGGCGCCGCTCGGGCGGCTCTGCCTCGTCGATCAGCGGCGTCGGCTCGTCGATCGGCCCGCTGTGCCACGGCGGGTCTGTACGGTCGTCGGTCCTCTCGAACCATGCGGGATCCTTGCCCATGCGGGTGACGGTAGCGCGCAGGTGCGCGGCCTGGCCCCGGTCCCCGAACAGGTCGGCCACCTGGGCGCGGGTCACGAGCCATGCCGCCGCTTCGTCGGAGTTGAGGCCGTGGGCGGTGATGTCCTCGCGCTCCCCGATCGCGGCCAGTTGGGCGGCCTCACTGCGTCGGCCCTCCCGCGCGGCCTGGAGGACGTCATCGTGCCGGGCGTCGAACCACGGCTGGGTCTGGGCGTCGATGACGTTCGGCGGCATTTCCCAGTCCCAGTCGTCTTCACCCTCATCGGCGTGGGGGTAGTCGGGCTCAACCGGCGCCGGCTGTTCCTCGCTCGGCTCCTCCCGGACGCCGTCCTCACCGGCCTCCGCCGCGGCGCCGTCCTCGACGTCCTCGACGTCCTCGACGTCCTCGACGTCTACGTCGTCGTGGGCGAGGGCGAGGGCCTGTTGCGCCTTGCGGCGTCGTGAGGATGTGTCGGTCAGCTCGGCCTCTTCCTCGCTCAGGATGGTTTGGATGATGTCCACGTAGTCGGGGCCGACCTTCCACACGGCCTGTCCGGGGCCAAGTGTCGGGATGGCATCGACGGCCCACTGGGGCAGGCCGAGCAGCGCGCCGACGGACGCGGCCTCCTCCGGTCCCAGTCGCCCGACGTGGGCGATCTCGCACAGGCGCGCCAGGTCCTGCGCCCTGCCGGTGCCGAGGTCGGACAGTGTGTGCATCACCACGTCCAACGACAGCGCCGCCTTACGCGAGTTCTTGAGCTGCCGCTGGATCAGTTCGGCCGTCGCCGGGGACAGCAGGATCTGCCACGCCTCCTCGAGCACAAGATGCCGGTGCACGGCGGTGGACTGGGGCAGCCATACGTGCTCGGCCCAGCACGTCACCGCGGCCATCAGCGACGGGATCGCGGGGCTGTTGCGGTCCAAGCCGGTGAAGTCGAAAGACAGGGCAGGCAAGTTCGTCTCGGGCAGGCTCGCGTCTGCGCCGTCGAAAATCCCGCTCAGCGACCCCTCGGTGTAGCGGGACAGTGCGATGGCGGCGTCCTCGCCCCACTGGGCCAGCTTCGCGGCCGGCCACCGGCCGTCCTCGGGACTGACCAGCGCATCCACCACGCCGCCCAGCGCCGTAGCTTTCGGGTGGCGCAGCGCGTGCTGAAGGGCGTGGGTGGCCTGGGTGCTGAGCGCGCCGGGCTCGACGGCCAGGATCAGCGACCGCACGAGCTGTTCGCGCACAGGGCGCGGGAACAGTTCGCTGACGGGGTTGAGGGTGAACGCGCCTGCTTGGATGACCCGGCCGCCGAGCGCGTGCACGACGGGGCGCCATTCGCCGTGCGCTCCGTCCTCACCGAAGCTGTCGATGATGACGGCTTGGTGGTGGTGGTCGCGGATCTCGCGGAGCATCCGCGCTTTGGCCGTGCTGCTCTTACCGGAGCCGAGACCGCCCAGCGCAAGGCTGTTGGTGGAGGGCAGGATCCTGTCATCGGCCTGCACGGGTGAGAGGTGGAACGGCCGGCCGTCCAGCATCGACCGCCCGACGGGGATCCCGGGGAACGCCGTGCTGGAGGCGACGAGGGGCGCCGTGATCGCGGCGTGGGTGGAGGGTAGGCGGATCATCAGAGGATGGCCCCTTTCCGTGTGGAGGCGCCGTATGGGGTCGTCATCACGTGGGCGCGGTGCTGCTGGCCGGTGAGCCAGTCCAAATGGATGCGGTGCCGGTCGGCCACGAGGGAGGCGTGCCATCGGGCGTCCGTGACGGCCTCGGGGCTGTCGCCCCACACCGTCAGGTATGCGTCGATGTCCACGAGCGTCGCCCCCTCGACGAGCGCGCCGTGCGTGGTGCCGCTGGCGAGCTGGAGCGCGTCCTTCTTCACTTGGTCGGTGGTCCACGCCTCCGCGGCGGCGCGCTGCCACTTGGCAGAGCGGCGGGATTGTGCCGGTGGCAGCGGCCGGTACAGCACCGCGAGCGACCGATCGGTGCCAAAGTGCGGGTCTTGGTCCGTGGGTCCCTCGCCCAGCAGAAGACGCTGCATCAGGTCGCCGTCCGTGGCGTCGGGCCACCCGGTGATGCGTGCCGTGGCCGCGTACCGGCCGTCCTCCAGGCCAACCCATCCCGGCCCGCGCTCAGCCACGACGGGTACGGGCTCGGGGTCCACGAGCGTCAGCGCGCCGAGCCGGGCGAACTCCCCTTCAAGGGTGCCGAGGATCCGGGCAGGCTGCCCGACCAGTCCTTTGGGGACGTGGACGGAGATTGTCTGGGTGTGGGTGGTGTAGTCGCTCACGGTGGCGTGGTGGGTGACGTGCACCTGAATCCCGGCAGTGCGGGCCTGACTGCCGGCGAACGTCAGGGCGCGGCTGAACGCGTCGTGGAACGCCGCCCGGCGCAGCGAGTCCTGCATGGTGCCGTGATCCGGGTAGAGCGTCCACGTGGTGGTCACTCCCGGCCGATCGACCATGGCGGCCGGTACGGTGCGCTCCCGCAGGCGCCGGTAGCCGACCGCCGCCCACCGGGCGAGCGAACGCGGCCCCGGCGCGAGATTGAGCAGCGCCGCAGCCGCACCGACCGCGCCGAACGTCCACACCGGGGGCGGGGAGATCAGCGCGGACATCAGGACCGCGCCCCCGGCCCCCGCGTTCACCTTCGTCAGGGTCGTCTCAACGGGGCTCAGACCGCGCTGCAACGCGGGGACACGGTAGCCGGGAGTCAGGGAGTACACGGGTTCCTCCTACGGGGTCCGGGACCGGTCCGGCCCCGGCGCTGACCGCCACCGCAGAGCGGGACGGGCGCCGGGGCCGGATCGGTGGGTGCTCTTACGGGCGCGGCTGGGTCGGTCCCGGCCGCGTGGGTGGGGTGGCGGGCGCCGGGGGCGCCGACCGGGTGGCTGACGGGTTGCCGGCTGCTGCCCGTGCCTGGCGTCGTACCGCGCTGACCTGTGCGGCGCGGGCCTGCCGGTCGCCCTCCTCCCTCCGTGCCTTGGCGACGTAGGAAGCGGTCGTCAGCCGTCCCGGCCTCGCGGGCGGCTTGACCCCATAGGCGGCCAGCAGCACCCCACGGTCCCGCGTCACGGCGCGGCCTGGGGTGTCCACCGTGCGCGGGGTGCGCGGGGTGTTCTCCTGCTCGTAGAACGCGGGTGCTCCGGCCCGGACGACCGCCCGCGCCGCAGGGTGCGGGATGTTGCGCTCCACCATGTTCCGGACGGCGCCGGCGACCCGGGGGCCGATGTAGGGCACCCCATGGAAAATCATGCGGAGCATCAGGGCATCCGCAGCGACCAGCAGCACCGCGTCCATGACCAGCGACCCTTTCGCGAGCGTCACGAACGGGCTGACCAGCAGTAGCGCGAACGGCGCGAAAATCAGGCCCAGCAACCGCATTGCCCATCGCCTGACGGCCGTCATGTCGCCCCCGCGTGCGAGCGACGCCAACACCAGAGGTGCCATGCAGACGAACGCGAGGATCGCGGGCTGACGCGTCATGAACACCAGCGCTGCAAAGGCGAGAGCCACCACGAGCGCTGAAATGATGATCAGAAGAGCCACCGGGTTCCCAGAGTCCGCCCCCGTTTTCAGGTCGGTCCTGATCGTGGTGAACAGCGTGGACTCACTGCTGTTAAACGCGGCTCTGAACGCGTTGCTTGTGGCCCGGTTCAGCAGCATCACGGCCCCCGGGATGGAGGCCATGCCGGCGACTGCCACGAGCGTCCACCCGGTTGAGGCGCCCATCTGGCGGAGCCGGGGTGCGCCCTGCCATGCGGTCAGGGCGCACACGACGACCACGCACACGAAGATGGCGACCGCGATGTGCTGACCGAGCCACAGGAACGGCGCATAGAGACCGTGGTCAGACGTCTCCGGCGCCCATGCCTTCTTCGGGACGAGCAGATCAATGATCGTCTTGATGAGGCTTTCGGCGAGGTCTTTGACGTGGTCGGATGCCCCGTCGGTGAGTCCGCCGCCGCCGACGTCGGGCGAGCCGCCCCCATCAGGGGGTCCGCTCCCGTCGTCCTCGATGCAGTACTCCTTAAGGGGACCGACGACTTCCGGGCAGGGATCCTTTTCCGGCATGAGCGTCAGCCCTTGGGTGAGGCAGCCGGGGTGGTCACGGTGGAGAACAGGGTGTCACCGTAGAGCGCGAGGACGACGGCGACGAAGAGCGTGCCCACGGCCATCGACCCCTTCCGCAGCGCTCCCTTGGGGTCGGAGGAAAGCTGGAGCAGCATGCGGACGGCGATCACAGCGATGACGGCAGCGATTCCCTTGGTCACCAGACCGCCGCCGGTCATTCCGATGGTCTTGAAAAAGTCGCTGAATCCGCCAGACAGATCCTGAGCGGCGGCGAGAACGTTGAGCTTGGCCATTTTCAAATCTCCTTGCTGTGGTTGGACTTGGGCCGTGCGATGCCGTACAGGTCCGACATCGTGGTCAGGTGGGAGTACCTGACTTTCGTGCCGGGCCGGGGGGCGTCGATCATCCAGCCATTACCGACGTAGATGCCGACATGGTGAATGCTCGCGGCGCTGCTCCCGTAGAACACGAGATCCCCGGGGCGCACCTGCCCCGCTTTCACGGGCACGGATACAGCGTATTGCGCCGCTGCCGTGCGGGGCAGGGAAATTCCCGCTTTCGCGTAGGCGTACAGGGTGAGACCGGAGCAATCGAATCCGGTGATCGATGTTCCGGACTTGCCGTTGGGAGAGCAGCAGATACCCGTGGTGGGTCCGCTCGCACTGCCACCACCCCACGAATACGGAGTGCCGATTCTCGACCTGGCCGCATTGACGACGGTGGCAGCCTGACCCGTGGAGGGAGTTTTACCGCCCCCGGACGTGTCAGCGAGCGCGCTTATCGCTCTGACGTAGTTCTGCGTCTCCTTGTACGGCGGGACTCCCCCGTATTTCCGGACGGCGCCGCTACCCGCGTTATAGGCAGCGAGCATGTTGTGTTGCTTGTTTCCGGGCACGTTTTTCACGTCACCTGCGATGGTGCACAGGTATTTCGCTGACGAGGGGATCGCGTCCTGTGGATCCCACACGTCCCGCTTTCCGTCACCGTTGCCGTCGATTCCGTGCCTCTCCCACGTGGAGGGCATGAATTGCGCGATTCCCTGCGCGCCGACCGGCGACTGAGCTTTTGGATTGAAGCCGGATTCCTGCGTGAGGAGTGCGGCCAGCAGATTCGGGCTGACCTCGGGACAGGTGCGCCCCGCCTCCTCGATGAGGTCCTGATATTCGGCGGGCACGCTCATGGTGAGCGCCGCTCCCACCGGGTTGTCGCCGGCGGCCTGCACGAGAGCGGCCACGATGACAGCCGCGGTGGCTCCTACGCCGATCGTGACGGCGGTAGAGGCACGCAACAACCTCCTCCCCCCTTCCCTGGCTAGTTGGGTCTTTGTGCTGCTCAGGACCGCCATCCGGGACCGCCACAGCACCGCCACGAGACCGCCACAGGGGACGGCTCGACCGCCACCGCGTGAACGGTGTGGCGGTGCTGTGGCGGTGGCTGGGCGGTGCGCGGTGGCGGTCAGGAACCGGACATCAGGGCTGATGTCAGGTCCGTGAGCCGGTAGCCCCGCACGCCCCTAGGCCCCTTGTCTGCCGGAACACCGAGAAGCTGCCGCAGTTCCTTTCCGCGCTCCGTCGCATCTGTTTCCGTGATTCCGAGAGCCGGTGCGAGCTCGGCCGTGGGCATGAAGTCCACGCCCTTACTCCGCATCAGGTCAACAGCCTGCTTGAGCGGGGATTCCGGGGCTGATGCAATTTCCTTCTGCTGTCGGGCGTGCACCTCGTCGGCAACTTCCCAGATGAAGTTATCCGAGAAATTGAATCCTCGGATCAGGGTGGAGCGCCCGTTGGCGAAGAGGACGGCCTGCCCCTTGATATCAGGGTCGAGGAGTGCCGGGTTGATCGGGGCGACCGTATCGAAGTACGTGTCACCGAGGGCGACTTTCGCGGTTCCCGAGGATGCCACGTAGAGACACATCCGGTACAGGAACTGATCCCGGACCATGACCGGAATAGCATTCTGCGCGGGGCGCTGAGTCATCAGCACCGTAGAAATACCCGACTCCAGCGATTTGGCGACCAGCGACCGTGTTTTTTCCGCGATCCGCCGTGCCTGCTCCGCCCCTTCTTTTGATCCATCGTTGGCGAAAAAGTCGGCGGCTTCATCGACGATGAAAATCACCGGCTTGAACTCCGGTGCAGTCTTCCGACTGCGGATGGCTTCCTTGATCTGCTCGTAACGGCTGTCCGAGCGGCCGTTGAGTTCGTCAACCATTTGCTCGAAAACGGCCGGGTCATCGGACGATTCATAGCGGGTGGCGACTTTCTCGAACCTGGTCAGGCCGCAGAATTTTCCGTCGAGCAAGTACAGTTCGAATTCACGGTACGCAATCAGCAGACATGTGATCAGCCCGTTGATAAGCGTGGTCTTGCCCATCTGCGTCATTCCGGCGACCAGCAGCGATGCCCGGTCAAAAGTGGGCACCCCGGCGAGTTCTCCGGTGACGTCGTGGCCGAGCGGAATACCGGCGAACTTTTGGATCTCCTGCCGGGTGGGAGGCGGAAACGGCTGGGTAAACGGGGGCTCATTGAGCCTCAGCAGCCGCACCCGGCGCTCACTGTCGCGGCTACGCTCCAGCTTCAGGTGCAGGCGGGTCACACCGAATGTCCCCGCGATGGTCCCGAGCTGCTTCTCCACGTCCTTGTACGTGCGGCCCTTGGGCACAAGGAAGTCGTAGACCGTGCCCGTCTGTACCGGCACGGTCTTAACCTCATCGGCTCGGATCATCTCGTCCTTGCCGATGGCGCCGGCCGTGCTGAGTACCGAGGTCAGTTCCAGATGTGCCAGGGCGCCCTCGGCTGCCGCCTCCGGCTCCTGCCCGGCTGCCTCGTGCTGCATGACCGCAGGTGCCGCCACGGGGCCCGTCCCGGCCACCGCGGACTGCGGAGTGCGCGTCCAGAGCTGACGGAGGCCTGTCTTGAGCCGCCAGGCCAGGTATCCGAGGACAACGAGCGCCCCGGCGACGAGCATGACGGTTGCCGGCCAGGACAAGCCGAGCCGGTCTTTCACAGCGGCGAGGGCCCCCGTAACGATCACAAGAACGCCGATCGCCCCCGCCGACTGCGCATAGGCATCCTGTTCCTGCTGCTGTCTCTTCTGCTTTCCCACACCCCCTCCTTCTTTCGATGTGAACGGGCGAGCATATCCCGCACGCAATATGCGAGTTGTGGATTTTCACGGTAGTGAGCGCCTCTGACAATCGGCACCCGCTGGTGTACTCGGGCGGTGCTCACCGGGTCTGCTCCCCGGGTCTGCGAACCCGTAGTTCGCTCGCCGGGTCACTCACCGGGCCTGCGCCGCCCCGACTGCTGGTCGTTCCGGCAGTCACGGCACAGCCCAGCCGACCGTGTCGGCTGGGCTGCACCGGTGGTGCCGGACCACAGCTCAGGCGCCCGCGTCCTCGGGCTGCTCCTCGCTCTCTTCATCCTCGGCCGGCTCGGCGTTCTCCTCCTTCGACAGCAGCGCGCCCCACGCGTGGCGCACCCGTTCCTCGCTGCCGACGTATCCGGCGCGGCGGAAGCGGTCGCGGGCCTGGCGGTAGGACAGCGGCGGGTTGTCGCTGTAGCGCAGGTGCCGCAGTACCACGTCCATCTGCCGGTCCGTCAGGGGCTGGTCGGGCTGCGGGACCGGCACCCCCGCGACGGCCGCGAGGTCCGCGAGCGTGACGGCCGGTACCTCCGGGTGTACCGGTGCGCCCGATCCCGTCCCGTCGGGCGTGCCGGTCAGTGCGCTGGCCTGCGTGCCGGTGGTGTGACGGCCGTTGACAGCCGTGCCGTCCGCCGTGCCGGGCAGGGCGGGCGCGGTGGGGGTCCACTCATCGAGCTCGGGCAAGCGGATTGCCGCCACCGACGCGGGAAGGGGCTGGTCCGCCACCGCCAGCGCGGTAGCCTCCGCCTGCCCGTGCAGCTCCTCAACCATGGTCTGCTGCACCTTGAGCACGCTCTTGCGGTAGGCCGTCTCGGCTGCCGTTACCCGCCGCTTCAGTTCGGTGGCCAGCTCCAGCAGCTCAATGCGGTGCGCGGCATCGGCCTCCATCGTCTCCAGGCGGTCCGCCACCTGCTGACGCTTGCGGGCGATCTCCTGCCGCGTCCTGTCGGACACCCTCCGTCCGAGCGACGGAAGGACGATCCACCACGCCAACTTGGTCGCCACGATGGCGATCGGGGTGAGGACCACGGCCAGGTCGAACCCGTCGGCCCGGTTCAGGATCAGGTCGGCCGTGGGGATCGCCGCGTTCACGAACGTCAGCGCCAGCCCGGCGTACTGCACGCGCCGGGCGCGGACACGGTTGTTGCCGGCCAGGATCTCCGTCGCCTGGACGACGACCCAGAGGGCGTCCAGCGCGCCCACGGTCGGCACCGCCCAGGGGCCGAACCGTGGTTCGAGGATCTGGTAACTCACGGCCACGGACAGGATCGCCACGCCCAGCGTGACGACCCCCAGAACGGCGAGCACGGTCCCGCGCGGGGAACGGCTCAACTCGGACAGCTTGCTCACGTGCGTGTATCCCTTCCTTGTGTGGATCGTGGGCGGGGTCAGCCGGTCATGCCGGACAGACGACCGACCTTGGCCACGTGCGCGTCCTGGTCCTCGATGAGGCGGCGCACCTGCGCCTCCAGCGGATGCACGTCCCAGCCGCTGGAGTAGGCCCGACCGCCGTACTGGTAGGCCTCCACCACGTGCCAGGCCTCGCCCTCCGGGTAGCCGGCCGCCCTCAGCGCGTCAGCGCAGCCCAGTTCGGCATAGAGGTGCCTCTCGTGGACCTGCGCGATCTCCCGCGCCCGCTCGTCGAACGCGGCAGCGGCGGCCCTGGTGCGGTCCTGAGCGTCGATCAGGCGGGAGACCGCAGACGGCCACTCCTGAGCGGCTTCCGGGGTGCGCAGGTAGCCGTAGGCCGCCGTCAGGACCGCCGACTCCCGCAGGAAGGCCGCCCAGAGCTCGGGCGCGTCCTGGACAACCGCCTTCAGGTCCGCGACGTACGCGGCGTTCTCCTCCGGGGTGATCTGGAAGCTGAAGTCAGGCACGGTGGCTCCTCGGAGATTGGTCGGGCCGTTGGGGGAGTTGAGAAGAAAGCCGCTCACTCGATGCCCCCGAGGGGAAGCGCCTGTACGCGCCACGCCACGTCGGCGGCCGAGGGGATGGCGGCTCCCGGCCGGAGGGTGGTCCACCCGCTGCGGGGAGCTCCCTGCGCCTCCGCGGCGGCCTCCGCCGCGTCGATGGTGGCGTGGACGCTGTGCAGCACCCCGCAGTGGAACAAGGCGTACACACGATCAGCGCGGGCCGCGTCCCGCGCGTCCTGGATGCGGTCGGCATGCGCCTGGGAGAGCTGGCAGAGCTGCTGTTCGGCAACGTTCTCGGCGCGAATGGCGGAGTCGGTCGCCATTTCGGCCTCGGTCCGGGCCTGGTCACGTTCCCTGCGGGCGACGTCCAGATCGGCCTTGAGAGCGGCCAGGGTGGTCGTACGGATGAAGCGGAACATCTGATCACTCCGACGATCAGCGGCCCGGCGCGCGTTGCGGTGCGCGCCGGGCCGGCGGTTGGCACTGCGGGAGGTTCAGCTGCGGCGCAGCCGCTTGATGTAGGCGTCCTGAAGCGCGCCCAGCACCTTGCCCAGGCGGGCGCCCTCGGCACAGTGCGACCTCGGCGTGCATGCGGCGCAAGTGCGGGTATGCACGCGGTAGTCCTTGGCAGCCGCCATGTACCGGTCGTACAGGCCGTCAGCCACCGACTGCCCTCCGCTGCTGCTGCGACCGCTCGTTGACGCGGCGTAGCTCGGCTTCCATGTGCTCACGCTCGGCGTCGGTCATGCCGGTACCTCCCGCTGTGAGCGGGCCTGCCGGGCGCGGCGGCGCTTCAACTGGCGCCGCTCCTCTTCGGACAACCCGCCCCACACGCCGTGTTCCTGGTTGTTCTCCAGCGCCCACGTGCCGCACCGCTCCATGACGGGGCAGCGGCGGCATACCGAGCGGGCCTCCTCGACCTGGAGCAGCGCCATGCCGGTGGAACCGATGGGGAAGAACAGGTCGGGGTCTTCGTCGCGGCAGGCCGCGCGGTGTCGCCAGTCCATGCGCGTCACCGCCCCGCACCGGCAGCGGTCAGGAGACCGCTGGGGCGCACGCAACGGCAGCGCCAGAACTCGCAGATCGGGCAGGGGTCCTCCGCTGCCGCCACCGGCCATCCGGCCGGCAGCATGGGGAGCGGCGCGTGTCCGGGGGCCATCTCCGCCAGCGTGCGGCGTGCGCGGCGCCCGTTGTGCTGGGCGCGGCGGTCGCCGTCCGCCACCAGGTGCCTCACGAGTCGGTGGAACGCGTCGGTCTCGTCTCGCTCGAACCCGCGCCGGTTGTCGTCGCGCTCGATGTCGTCGATGATCCCGGCCCGCACGGCGGGCAGGGATCGAGTGCGTGTCATGCTGTGCATGTGGGTCTGCCTCCAGTCAGGTGACCTGCAAAGACAGCCCCAGGGCCGTAATCCCTGGGGCTGTCGCACGTTGGGGCGCCGGGCAGGATGCCCGGCGCCCAAGCGGCACGTTGGGCCGCAGTGCCCCGGACCGGACTCGAACCGGTCGTACAACTCCTTCGGGGCCGCGATCTTCGCCCTTGTTTCACCTGTGCGTGCGGGTCGCTTGTCCGCCCGTGAGGACGGCATGGGAGAAGGTGCGTAGCTGATTCGCACAGGCAGGGCCGGCGGCTTGTCGCAGTTGCCTGGATGTTCTGTATCCACTGTTGAGTTTTCAAGGTCACCGCGCTTCCTTTTGGACCGCCGTCACGCGCTGCCATCCGGGCGCCACTCGATCGCCAACCCAACTAGTTGGGCTGCCTTCGGGATCGATTAACCCACCCCATGCGGGCACTGTCAACCCAACTAGCTAGGCAAGTTTTCCATGGGCCCCTGACCTGCACGTATGCCGAAGAAGACACGCCGCTACATGGGCCCGGGTACCGCAACCTAACTAGCTATGCGATGCTGTCCGCCAGACACTGACGATCACGAGCAGGAGGGACGGGAGGCACCGTGGCCAGGAGGGAGCCCGGCAAGGTCCAGCGCATTGCTGCTGACCTGCGGGCGAAGATTGAGAACGGCACGTATCCGCCCGGCGCCAGGTTGCCGAGCGTGTCCGAGCTCCAGGCAGCCGAGGGCATTGCTTTTCAGACGGCGCGGGACGTGTTCCGCGCGTTGGAGCGCGACGGCCTGGCGATCACGCGAATGGGCAAGGGTTCATTCGTGACGCCCTTTCTCGGCAAGATCACCCGGGACGGGACAGGTCGGTACCAACCGGCCGCCCGGTCCGAAGGTGGCGCCCGCGGCGCCTTCGAAGCAGAGCTGAACCGGCTCGGCCTAGCCTTCAAGCGCGAGCCTTCACAACCCGAGATCAGCCGCGCGCGACCGCCGCGCAACGTCGCAGCCGCGTTGGGGTTGCACCACTCCGCGAACGCGCTACGTCGGCACCGCACCATGTGGGCCGGCCGCGTTCCCGAGGATCCCGAAGAGGGCTTCGTCGTGCAGCTCGCCACGTCCTGGTTCCCCCTGGACATCGCGGGCGGTACCAGGCTGGAGGAAGTGGACACCGGCCCGGGTGGCAGCAAGAGCCGTCTTGCTGAGCTGGGCCACGCTCAGCGCCGCATCCGGGAGTCCATCGAGGCCCGTTTCCCGACCCCCGTGGAAGCAGAGGCACTGAGCATTCCCGAGGACCAACAGGTGTACGAGCTGGTGCATCACGCTTTCAGCGCGGAAACCCGCGTTGTGGAAGTCGCGGTACACGTCATGCCTGCGGCCATCTGGCGCCTCTCTTATGAGTGGGAGCTGGACGCCGAATAGGCGCGCGTCCGGCCCCGCACCGACCGACCGACACCAACCGAGATCAGCAAGGAGCACCATGCCGACCAACACCATTGCCACCGACGGAACGATCATCCGCGACGCCCGGAGCCGTTACCGCCTTCGGGCCGAAGGGGGCGCACACGGTGCGTTCGAAGCCGAGACGAAGCGGGCTGGGGGCACCCCCCGCTCCGACGTAGAGGTGACCCGTGGCACGGCCCCGGCCGACCTCGCCGCTCTCCTGGACGACTCGGGAGAGGTCGTCATTCGGCAGCGACGCATGTACGACGGCGAGCGTCTGGTGCAGCTCGCCGACACATTCATCCCGGCATTCGTGGCGGAGGCGGCCCCGGCCGTCGCCCAGCTCGACACCGGCGAGGGCGGGATCATCTCGCGCATGGCAGACGCTGGCCTCGCGCAGACGGAAGTAGTGGAGGACGTCGCTCAGGCGCCGGCAACCGCCGACCAGGCGGAAGCCCTGGGCGTCCAGGAAGGCGCCCCACTGCTGACGATCACGCACGTAGGCCGGACCGAGGACGGCCGCGTCGTAGAGATCACCCGGCACGTCCTGGGAGAGGGATGGAAGCTCCGGTATGGCGTCCCTCTGAACTGATCGCCCGCGCGCCGCCGGGCAGCACGCTCGGCGGCATGCAGACCACCTGGACCACCACGTGAGTCGCATCCCATACCGCGAGTAGTCTCACGAGCACAGAGAGCAAGAAAAGTTAAAGCCCACCGCGTTGACTCGGAGTTAGCAGCTCCGAACGGTGGGCAGACCGGCGTAGGTCCGTTTCCGAGTCTACCCAGGCTTTGCACCCTGGACTCGCGAAGCGGGCCGGAAAGAGGCGTTGTGATCACCACCAACCGGCCGTCGATCAACACCGGGGGCGCCCGGTGAGCGAAGCGCAGAATCCGTTCCCCCCGGCACGCCACGGCGCCGACAAGCCCGGCCGGATCGATGGCTCGGGCCGGGTCGTCCAGGGACAGGCGCCAGCGTCCGGGGTGTCGGTTCCCCGGCATCTGGGGGTGGGCTCCGACTTGGTCCACTCGCTGGACTACGTCGTGATGTTGCAGGTGATGTTCAACCTTGCATCCAAGATCGAGTGCACGCCCACGGTGGTATGGCGGCAGCTCCAGGAGCGGGGTATCCGGTCCGCGAAGAACGCGAATGAGCTGGTCGGGAAGAACGCGGTATACGAGTCGTTCGCCCGGTTGGTGACTGCTGGCTATCTGCGCCGCGCTCGGCTTCCGCACCCGGAGAAGCCGGGACGGATGGGGCCGGTGGTGTACGAGGCTTTCGACAACCCGGCATGGAACCCCGACTGGTCACCCACAGCGGAGACCAAAGATCACGAAGAGGTAAAACCGCAGGTGGGAACACTTCCCGGAACGCCGGATGTGGAGTTCGGGGAAGTAGACAAAACCGCAGGTCAGAACACTTCCCGGAACGCCGGAAGTGGTAACGCCACTTCCGGCGTTCCGGGACGTGGAATCCGGGGCGTTTCCGCAGGTCAGAACACGTCCCTGGTTCCGGGACGTAGAACGGCTCTCCCCCCACACCCCCCGGAGGAGGAGGTAACTCCTCCTCCCCCTACCCCCTCCAGTCCCTCGGGGTCGCTGCCGTCACAGCGGGAGGAGGTGGCGGAGTTCTCCCCGGAGGAGACCTCGGCCGCGGTGGCGTTCCTTCAAACCATGAGCACCTGGCAGGCGGGGCGAGCGACGGCCGTCAAATGCGCGCCGGTGCTGCTGCGCACGATGCGGCAGCAGGGATGGCCCGTGATCACGGACATGGACGCCGCGGGCCGGGAGCTGCTGGAGCGCGAGATCTTCAAGAACACGGTCGGCGCGAAGAGCTTCAGCCGGTTGCTGCCGGGGTGGGTGCGCGATCTGCGGCTGTACGCGCACGTGCGGCCCGCAGCGGCGCAGCCGTCCGGCGAGGTGACCGCCGCTGCGGCCCGTATGGCGCTGGTGGCGGCGTGCGGGCGGTGTGATGAGCTCGGGTGGGTGCTGGACGACGACGATGACGGTCCGATGCGGCGCTGTGCGCATCCGGGCGTGACCGCTGGGGCGGAGGTGGCGCAGTGACTGAGTTCGAGCTGGGGATTGAGGTTCCCGCGCCCCGGACGGCGCCGGGAATGGACACGGCGTCGCCAGAGGCGGAAGCGGCCGTTCTGGGCGCCTGCCTGATGGCCACACCGGTATACGACCCGGTCGCGGACGCGGCGCGCGTGCTCGCCGATGGCGACTGGGCAGAGCCTGCGAATGAGCTGGTGTGGCAGGCGATCGTCCGGCTGCACGGCGCGGACCGCCCGACCGGTGTACCGGCGGTGGAGGCCGAGCTGCGCCGCGCCGGGGACCTGGCCATGGCGGGCGGACTCCTGCGACTGTCGCAGCTGGCAGCGGCAGCGTGCACGGCGACGGAAGCCGCGCACTACGCCGCGATCGTCCATGGCTACGCAGGCCTGCGCCGCTACCAAGCCACGCTGGTGCGTGGCATGCAGGGCGCACGCATGGCGGACCCCCTGGGAGTGCCGGAGGCGATCGCAAGCCACCAGGCCGAGCTAGAGCACCTATTGACCGGCGACACCGACGGGGAAGATCTGTTCGGCCGGTTCGGGGACCACCTTGAGGCCGAACTCGACGCCATCGAGCGCGAGGCCGAGGCGGCAGCTATCACCGGCCTGACCGACCTAGACAGGCTGGTGCGCATGACGCCCGGCAACTTGGTCCTCGTCGCGGGCAGGCCGGCCATGGGCAAGAGCGCGCTCACCCTCGGAATCGCACTGGCCAACGCCTCAACCGGACGCCCCACGCTGGTGCACAGCCTGGAAATGGGCCGCTCGGAGGTGACCAAGCGCATCCTGTCCAGCAAAGCCCGAGTGGGCCTGCACCACCTCGTCCAGGGCGGCAAGGCCGTCACCGATGACGACTGGACCCGCATTGCCCGCTACCTGCCGGACCTGTCCGCACTCCCGCTGTGGGTGGACTACGCCCCGCGCATCAGCCCCGGTCGCGTCCGCTCCCGGATCAAGGCCCTGACCCGTGAGACCGGCCGCGCCCCGCTGGTGATCATCGACTACGTACAGCTGATGGAGACCGACCAGCGCAACGCCCGGCAGTCGCCTTACGAGCGGGTCACCGAGATCAGCCGCGAGCTGAAGATCCTCGCGGAGGAGACAGGCGCGGTGATCATCTGCTGCGCGCAGCTCAACCGCGGCTCGGAGTACCGCACGGAGAAGAAGCCTCAGGTGTCCGACCTGCGTGACTCCGGTGCCCTGGAGCAGGACGCCAGTGTGGTGATCCTGCTGCACCGCGAGGACGCCTACGAAAAGGAATCCCCCCGGGCCGGGGAAAGCGACTTGATCGTTGGCAAGAACCGCAACGGGCCTACGGCCACGGTCACCGTGGCCCACCAGTTCCACTACAGCCGCCTGCGCGATATGGCCCCGGAGTCTGACGAGACGGGGTTGTGAACGCTAAGGCGCCAGGAAGGCGCCTGTAGGCCGTTGTGAGCGCCTGTGGGCCGATCTTGCGTCTCCTCGGTCGTGGGAGGTGTTGATCGGCCCGCAGATCGCCGCACAGCCGTTCCGCGGATCCCAGCCCGCTCAAATGCCGGGTGGCGGACGGTTGATGGTGGTCCGTGACGGCAGAGCGCGGCCCGGTGCCCCACAACGGAGGCGCCGGCGCCCCCATCCCACCCACCCTCGATAGGAGACGACTCGTGGGCATCCTCGGCGACAGCCTCAGCAAGGCCGTGGAGAAGACTTTCACCCGCCCCATTCCCAAGAGCGCACCAGCACAGATGCGTTACCTGGTCCGACACGAGAAGGGCACACGCGCCGTCGCCCAACTTCTCGGCATCAGCCAACGCACCGTTGAGCGGTACGTGAAAGGCCAGATCGTCCGCCCGCGCCCGGAGCTCGGCCAGCGCCTGGCCGACGCCGTGCGGCAGCGGTGGCAGCCCCGCGTACGCGAGCGCGCCAAAAAGCAGGCGGCGACCACCACCGGCATCGTCATTGAGACCCGCGCCCGGTTCGGCTATACCGCAGCACCGGGCACCACTGATGACGCTCGGCTACGCCTGCTGACCCAGAATCTTCCCCCGGAATTCGCGCGGCGGCTGTTCGACGCCCAGGAAGCAGGCGCGACCGAACAGCAGTTGCGGAATATCGCGGCGGAAGGACTCCAAGAGATCTATTTCAAAGACAATGGCCGACGCGCCCAGGACTTGCAGGTGGAATTCACGGACATCGATTACGTGGAATTCGACCTGTAGCAAAACGAGTCTGTCGACGGCCGACCGAACCCCGCTGCCTGCGCCCGGTAGGGTCGTCGTCAGCTCGTGCCGGTATGGAGTGTGCGGGTCAGGCCCGGTGCCAGCACGCTGGGGCAGTACCACCGGGCCGCTCCGCACCCAGCACGGCATCGAGCACCGCCGTGGCCACCAAGAGTCAGCCGCCTCTCGGCGTCGGCCGGGGTGAGGGCAGACTGCGGGGGTGAGTGCTGCACACCGCCGGGTACTGGGTCCCGGCCCCGACGTCCCCGAGCCGCCCCCGCGTGACCCACGCGCCCGAACCGCTGCGGAACGGGCCGCTGATGGCGACTGGATCCCCGAACCCCCGCCGCGGCCCACACCGCCAGGCCCTGGCCGACGCCGCCCGCTCGGTCCGGGGCCGGCCGACCCCGGCACACCCACGACCCCCAGCGCATAGAACGTCCCGCCCGCTCATTCCAAAATTTTGGAGCGAGCGGCCGGCCCTGGCGGGCCCCCGGTTCGCGGCCGGACGATCGTGGCCGGTGC
>NZ_JBEXQK010000064.1:0-22830 GCF_040612535.1 Streptomyces sp. NPDC006368 | reverse complement strand
CGGCAGTCCGTCCCCTCGCCCGCCATGGGGTTGGGGTACAGCCGGGTGGCGGGCCCTCGGTCATGCTCCAGGGCGGCGCCGGACGCGATGGCCTGCCCGGCCCCGGGGGCCGGGCAGGACTCAGACCGTGCGGAAGGCCAGCACCACGTTGTGGCCGCCGAAGCCGAACGAGTTGTTGATCGCGGCGATCGTGCCCTCCGGCAGCGCGCGCGGCTCGTCACGGACGATGTCCGCGTCGACCTCCTCGTCCAGATCGTCGATGTTGATCGTCGGCGGGGCCGTGCGGTGGTACAGCGCCAGGACCGTCGCGACGGTCTCGATGCCGCCCGCGCCGCCCAGCAGGTGGCCGGTCATCGACTTGGTGGCGGAGACCGCGACATGGTCCAGGTCGTCGCCCAGGACCTTGCGCAGCGCCTTCACCTCGGCGACGTCACCCTGCGGGGTGGACGTGGCGTGGGCGTTCAGGTGGACGACCTCGGACGGCTTCAGGTCCGTCGAGTCGAGCAGGTTCTGCAGCGCGGCGGCGATACCGCGGCCCGTCGGCTCGGGCTGCGCGATGTGGTGGCTGTCGGCCGACAGGCCCTGGCCCAGCACCTCGCAGTAGACCCGGGCACCACGCGCGGCGGCGTGCTCGGCCGACTCCAGGACGACGACACCCGCGCCCTCGCCGAGGACGAAGCCGTCACGGCCCTTGTCGTACGGGCGCGACGCCTTCCGCGGCTCGTCGTTGTTCTTGGACATCGCCATCATGTTGGCGAACGCGGCGACCGGCAGCGGGTGGATCGCCGCCTCGGTGCCGCCCGCGACGACCACGTCGGCGCGGCCGGTACGGATCATCTCGACCGCGTAGCCGATCGCCTCGGCACCCGACGCGCAGGCCGAGACCGGGGTGTGGACGCCCGCTTGGGCGTTCACCTCCAGGCCGACGTTGGCGGAGGGGCTGTTGGGCATCAGCATCGGCACGGTGTGCGGGGAGACGCGGCGTACGCCCTTCTCCTTCAGCACGTCGTACTGGTCGAGCAGGGTGGTCACACCGCCGATGCCGGAGGCGATGACGGAGCCCAGCCGCTCGGGCTGGATCTTCTCGTCCTCACCGGCGGGCGCGGAGTAACCGGCGTCCGCCCACGCCTCGCGGGCCGCGATCACGGCGAACTGCGCCGAGCGGTCCAGCTTGCGGGCGAGCGGGCGGGGCAGGACCTCGCCCGGATCGACGGCCGCGGGGGCCGCGATACGGACGGGCATGTCGGCGAAGCGGTCGCCCTCGAGGGGCTTGACGCCGGAGCGTCCCGCCAGCAGACCTTCCCAGGTCGAGGCGGTGTCGCCACCCAGCGGTGTGGTTGCGCCGATACCGGTGACGACCACGGTGCGATTGGTCGGGCTCACAGGAATTCTTTCTCCACGTGTATGAGGTATGCGTGAATGCGGCGCCACCGCCGGGTGGCGAACCGGATCAGCCCTGGTGCTTCAGGATGTAGTCGGCAGCATCGCCGACCGTCTTGAGGCTCTTGACGTCCTCGTCCGGGATCTTGACGTCGAAGCGCTCTTCGGCGGCGACGACGACCTCGACCATGGAGAGCGAGTCGACGTCCAGGTCGTCGGTGAAGGACTTGTCCAGCTGGACGTCCTCCTCCGGGATGCCGGCGATCTCGTTCACGATCTCGGCGAGGCCCTTGACGATCTCGTCCTGAGTGGCGGCCATGTGGCGCTCCTTCGGTGTGTTTCTCAGAGGGTGTTTCTCAGAGGATGTGAGGCTGGTCGTCCGGAAGGATCCGGGGAACGATCCGAACGGTGCCTAGGGGAGGGTAACGACCGTCGCGGCGTATACGAGACCCGCCCCGAAGCCGATGACGAGCGCGGTGTCACCGCTCTTCGCCTGACCGGTCGCCAGAAGCCGCTCCATCGCGAGCGGAATCGAGGCGGCCGAGGTGTTGCCGGTGGTCTCCACGTCCCGGGCGACCGTGACGTGCTCCGGCAGCTTCAGAGTCTTCACCATCGAGTCGATGATCCGCATATTGGCCTGGTGCGGGATGAAGACGTCCAGGTCGGCCGCCGAGATGCCGGCGGCGTCCAGGGCCTGCTGGGCCACCTTCGCCATCTCGAAGACGGCCCAGCGGAACACCGCCTGGCCCTCCTGCGTGATGGCGGGGAACTTCTCGACCGTGCCGTCGCGGTAGTCGGTCCAGGCGACGGTCTGCTTGATCGTCTCCGACTTGTCGCCCTCGGAGCCCCAGACGGTCGGGCCGATCGCCGGCTCCTTCGCGGGGCCGACCACGACCGCGCCCGCGCCGTCACCGAACAGGAAGGCCGTCGCCCGGTCCTCCAGGTCGGTCAGGTCGCTGAGCCGCTCGACGCCGATGACGAGCACGTACTCCGCCGAGCCTTCGACGACCATGCCCTTGGCGAGGGTGAGGCCGTAACCGAAGCCCGCGCAGCCCGCGGAGATGTCGAACGCCGCCGGCTTCCCGGCGCCGATCTTGTCGGCGATCTCGGTGGCGACGGCGGGGGTCTGCTTGAAGTGCGACACGGTGGAGACGATCACGCCACCGATCTGCTCCGGGGTGAGCCCGGCGTCCGCGATGGCCTTTCCGGCGGCCTCGACCGACATCGCCGTCACGGTCTCCTCCGGGGAGGCCCAGTGGCGGGTGGCGATGCCGGAACGGGACCGGATCCACTCGTCGGACGAGTCGATCGTCTCCAGGATCACCTCGTTGGGCACGACCCGGGTCGGACGGTAGCCGCCGACACCCATGATCCGTGCGTACGGGGCGCCCTGGCTGGGCTTGATCTTCGCCATGCTGTACGACTCCTTGTCAGCGGCGTCAGGCGGCGGGCCGGGCGTGCTCGGCGAAGAGCGCGCGTGCCGCGTCGAGGTCGTCCGGCGTCTTCAGGGCGAGCGTCGCGACGCCCGGCAGGGCGCGCTTGGCGAGACCGGTCAGCGTACCGCCGGGGCACACCTCGACCAGCGCGGTCACGCCGAGCTGCTGGAACGTTTCCATGCACAGGTCCCAGCGGACCGGGTTCGCGACCTGACCGACCAGGCGGGCGACGACATCGGCGCCCGTGGCGACGGTCCGGCCATCCTTGTTGGACACGTACGGCACGGACGGGTCGGCCGGAGTCAGGGCCCGCGCGGCCTCCTCCAGGGTCGCCACCGCGGGCGCCATGTGGTGCGTGTGGAACGCGCCCGCCACCTTGAGCGCCACCACGCGGCGGACGCCCTCGGGCCGGTCCGCCTCCAGCGCGGCGAGCTGCTCCATCGTGCCGGCGGCGACGATCTGGCCCGCGCCGTTCACGTTCGCCGGGGTCAGCCCCAGCCTCTCCAGATGCGGGATCGACACCTCGGGGTCGCCGCCGAGCAGCGCCGACATACCGGTCTCGGTGACGGCGGCGGCCTCGGCCATCGCCAGGCCGCGCGTCCGCACGAAGCGGAGCGCGGCGGTGTCGTCGAGGACGCCGGCGAACGCGGCGGCCGTGATCTCACCGACGCTGTGACCTGCCACGGCGCCCGGGGCGCCCGCCGCGTCGGCGGCGAAAGTCCCGGTACCCAGCGCGGAGGCGGACAGCAGGCCCGCGGCCACCAGCAGCGGCTGGGCGACGGCCGTGTCGCGGATCTCGTCCGCGTCGGCCTTCGTGCCGTAGTGGACGAGGTCCAGCCCGATGGTCTCCGACCAGGCGCCGACACGGTCGGCGGCACCGGGGAGGTCGAGCCAGGGAGTCAGGAAGCCGGGCGTCTGAGCGCCTTGGCCGGGAGCGACGAGTACGAGCACCCTCACACTCTCTCTTGTGGACGGTCCCCGGCGCCCGTGGGGACTGGGACGAAGAACCGTCGGGCGAATTGTTGGTGTTCGACAAAAGTCTAGGACGCGCGCTCAGCTCTGCGGGTCACCGTCCGCCAGCCGTCCGAGGATCAGGGCGATCCGCAGCGTGAACGCCGAGCGCACGTCGGAGGGCGACCAGCCGGTGACGTCCGTCACACGTCGGAGCCGGTAGCGCACGGTATTGGGGTGCACGAACAGCATCCTGGCGGCCCCCTCCAAGCTGCTCGCCTGCTCCAGATAGACACTCAGCGTCTCCAGCAGCGCGGAGCCCGCTTCCTCCAGCGGTCTGTAGATCTCCTCCACCAACTGCTCGCGGGCCGAGGGGTCCCCGGCCATCGCGCGCTCCGGCAGCAGATCATCGGCCAGCACCGGTCGCGGCGCGTCCTGCCACGCCGAGCACGCCTTCAGCCCGGCCGCCGCCGCCTGCGCGGACCGGGTCGCCGCCAGCAGGTCCGGCACGATCGGACCGGCGACGACCGGGCCCGCCGCGTACGGGCCGATCAGCGCCTTCGCCACCTGGAGCGGGTTGTCGCTGCCGCCCGCGATCACCACGAGCCGGGAGCCCAGCACACCGGTGAGGACCTGCAACTTGGCGGCCCGGGCGGCGCGCCGGATCGCCTCCACGGTCAGCTCGCTGTCGCCGTCCGGGGCGGTGCCGAGGATCACGCACACATGCTCGGGGGAGTTCCAGCCCAGAGCGGCGGCCCGGGAGACGGCGCCCTCGTCGGCCTCGCCCGACAGGACGGCGTTCACCACCAGGGACTCCAGCCGGGCGTCCCACGCGCCGCGCGCCTCGGCGGCCTGCGCGTACACCTGCGCCGTCGCGAAGGCGATCTCCCGCGCGTACACGAGCAGCGCCTCGCGCAGCACCGACTCGTCACCGGGCGCGGCGACCTCCTCGATCGCCGACTCCATGACCTCGATCGTCGTCCGCACCATCTCCACGGTCTGGCGCAGCGTGATCGCCCGCGTCAGCTCCCGCGGAGCCGTACCGAAGACGTCGGTGGAGATGGCCTGCGGGGTCTCGGGGTGCCGGAACCACTCCGTGAACGCGGCGATACCCGCCTGGGCGACCAACCCGATCCAGGACCGGTTCTCCGGGGGCATCGCCCGGTACCAGGGCAGCGTCTCGTCCATGCGGGCAATGGCGCTCGCGGCGAGGCGCCCGGAGGACTGCTCCAGGCGTTTGAGGGTCGCGGGGTGCGGGTGGGCGTCGTTCGCTGCTGGTTCAGGCACGGGACAAGACTGCCTTATCGGGGCGGGGCGATGCCCAGGCGGGCCGGATTCCGGCCGTCCGCAAGGGCGCGGGCAGGAATCCGGCAGGGCATAGGGTGGGGCCGTGATCGACGTACGGAGAGCGGGGAGCCGCTACCGCGGAGGCGATCCCGGCGCCGGGATCGAGACCCTGCACGCCTTCTCCTTCGGCCGCTTCTACGACCCGGACAATCTGCGCTTCGGCGCCCTCCTCGCCTGCAACGAGGAGCGGCTCGCACCCGGCGCCGGATTCGCCGAACACCCGCACAGCCACACCGAGATCGTCACCTGGGTCGTCGAGGGCGAGCTGACCCACCGCGACTCGGCCGGCCACGCGTCGGTGGTCCGCCCCGGCGACGTACAGCACCTCAGCGCGGCGAGCGGGGTGCGGCACGAGGAACGCAACGATAGCGACGTACCGCTGACGTTCGTGCAGATGTGGCTGGCGCCGCTGTCGCCGGGCGGCGACCCGGCGTACGAGGTGGTGCGCGGCGTCCAGGACCCGACGCCGTACGCCCTGCCGGCGGCCGGCGCCCGGCTGCACGTACGGCGCCTGGACACCGGGGAGCGGACCCCGGTGCCCGACGCGCCCTTCGTGTACGCCCATGTCGTACGGGGCGGGGTGCGGCTGGCCGGCGAGGAGCTGCGAACCGGGGACGCGGCCCGGATCACCGGGGCGAAAGGGCTGGAACTGGTGGCGCCGGGCGCGGCGGACGTGCTGCTGTGGGAGATGTCCGGCCCGCAGACGTCAGGCTGACGCCCGCAGCTCCGCCAGCACCGCGTCCGTGAACGGCGGCCACGCCTCGATCGCCCACGGCCCGAAGGCCCGGTCGGTCAGCGCGACGCACGCCGCACCCGTGCTGTTCCCGCCCGCCCACCGTGCGTCCGGGTCGATCCACAGGAACGTCCCCGACTGCCCGAAGTGCCCGAACGTACGCGGCGACGACGAAGCCCCCGTCCAGTGCGGCGACTTGCCGTTCCTGATCTCGAAACCGAGGCCCCAGTCGTTGGGCTTCTGGTGCCCGTACCCCGGCAGGATGCCGCTCAGCCCCGGGTGGACGACCGACATCGCCTCCAGGACCGTGCGCGGGTCCAGCAGCCGCGGTGCCTGCACCTCGGCGGCGAACCGCGCCAGGTCGTCGACCGTCGACACGGCGTCCTTCGCGGGGGAGCCGTCCAGCGTCGTGGAGGTCATGCCGAGCGGCTCCAGCACCGCCTGGCGCAGATACTCCGGGAACGGGATGTCCGTCGCCTTCGCCACAAGGTCGCCCAGCACCTCGAACCCGGCGTTCGAGTACAACCGCCGCGCGCCCGGCGCCGCCATCACCCGGTGCTCGTCGAACGCGAGCCCCGAGGTGTGCGCCAGCAGATGCCGCACCGTGGACCCGTCGGGCCCGGCCGGCTCGTCGAGCTCGACGGCCCCCTCCTCGTACGCGACGAGCACGGCGTACGCGGCGAGCGGCTTGGTGACCGAAGCCAGCGGGAAGGGCCGGTCCGTGGGGCCGTGCGCCCCGGCGAGGGTGCCGTCCGCGCGTACGACGGCCGCGGCCGCGGTGGGGACGGGCCAGTTCTCGATCATCGCCAGGCTCTGCATGCGTATGAGCGTATCGTCCCTCGGATTCCATGGGATTTACGCTTGCTTGGAGTGCACTCCAACCTCCTAGCGTGGAGGCCATGACGGTGATCGAGAGCACCCCCGTACGCACACCGGGCAGCGACATCTGCTCCACCGCGCCCCCGGCGCACCCGCGCCCGGACGGGCAGGACCGCTACACGATCAGCGAGGTCTCGGCCTGGACCGGGCTCACCGCGTACACCCTGCGCTGGTACGAGCGGATCGGGCTGATGCCGCACGTCGACCGGTCCCACACCGGTCAGCGCCGGTTCACCAACCGCGACCTGGACTGGCTGGCGTTCGTCGGCAAACTCCGGCTGACCGGCATGCCGGTCGCCGACATGGTGCGGTACGCCGAGCTCGTACGCGAGGGCGAGCACACCTTCGAGGAGCGGCGGGAACTGCTGGAGCGGACGCGGCGCGACGTACGGTCGCGGATCGCGGAGCTCCAGGACACGCTCGCCGTACTCGACTACAAGATCGACTTTTACTCGGGCGCCCGGCGGGCCCCGGAGAGGACCACATGAGCATCGAGAAGATCGCCACGGTACGCCTCGGAGCGGACGGCCCCCAGGTGGGCGTCCAGGGCTTCGGCGCCATGGGTATCAGCGAGTTCTACGGCGACACCGACGAGGCCGCCGCCCGCGACACCCTGGACGCCGCGCTGGAGGCGGGCGTCACGCTCATCGACACCGCCGACATCTACGGGCGGGGCGCCAACGAGGAGTTCCTCGCGCCGTTCGTCGCCGCCCACCGCGACGAGATCACCCTGGCGACGAAGTTCGCCATCGAGCGCACCGACGACCCGCACCACCGGGGCATCCGCAACGACCGCGCCTACATCAGGTCCGCCGTCGAGGGCAGCCTGCGCCGCCTGGGCGTCGACGTCATCGACCTCTACTACATGCACCGCCGCGACCCCGCCGTGCCGTTCGCCGAGTCCGTCGGCGCCATGGCCGAGCTGGTGAAGGAGGGCAAGGTCAAGTACCTGGGGCTGAGCGAGGTGACCGGGGCCGAACTGCGCGAGGCGCACGCCGTGCACCCCATCACCGCGCTGCAGTCGGAGTGGTCGCTGTTCTCGCGGGACGTCGAGCGCAGCGCGGTCGGCGCGGCGGCCGACCTGGGCGTGACCTTCGTGCCGTACTCGCCGCTCGGCCGGGGCTTCCTCACCGGGGCGTTCACCGACGCGACCAAGGACCTGTCGGGTAAGGACTTCCGCCAGTTCCAGCCGCGCTTCTCCGGCGAGAACGCCCAGCGGAACGCCGAACTGCTGGAGCCCGTCCGCAAGGTCGCGGAGGCCCACGGGGCGACCTCCGCGCAGATCGCCCTCGCCTGGGTCCAGCAGCGCGCGTCCGTGCACGGGCTGACCGTCGTCCCGATCCCCGGCACCCGCAAGCGCGCCCGCCTGCTGGAGAACGCGGCGGCGACCCGCATCACGCTGAGCCCGGAGGAGCTGGCCCTGCTGGAGCCGATCGCCGCACAGGTGGCGGGCGACCGTTACCCCGACATGACGTCCACCTCCGCGGCCCGCGAGGACGTCTAGCCACCGGGCCGCCCATGCGGGCATCCGGGGGCCGGACCCGTGGGACGTACGGCGGCCAAGTCCGTGAGGACGTTCAGCGGCGAGGCCCTTGAGCACGTTCAGCAGCCAAGTCCGTGAGCACGTCCGACGGCCAAGTCCGTGAGGGCATCCGGCGGGTCAATACAGCTGGGCCGCGAGTGCGAAGACCGCGAAGCCCGCCGCGAGCAGCGCCGCCGCTGCCCGGCCGGCTTTGCCGGTCCTCGTCCACGGCGTCTCGAAGCCGCGCGCGTACCGCCCGACGAGGACGAGCAGTCCCGCGAACACCGGCAGCCAGGCGAGACGCGCCACGATCCACCCGAGGGTGTCGGGCGCCGTCGTCAGCCCCGGCACCGCGCCCACCGTCAGGGACGCCGGGACGGCGGCGGCCAGCATCGCCGTTTGGTGCCAGCACAGGATCGTCATCGCGGAGAGGTTCACCACGACGACCGGCGCCCACGGACCCGGCCGCCGCAGGGGTGCGCCCAGCCGCTCGCGCAGCAGGATCGCCGCGCCGCTCTGCGCGGCGGCGAGGGCGAGGACGAGCAGCGACGGCGGATGGGAGTTGGTGCGCGCCGCACCGGGGACGCCGACCATCGACGCGGGGTAGCCGAAGACGAGGAGCAGGGTGGCGAAGAGCGCGGCCCCGCCGGTGAGCAGCGCCCACGCCTGCCGGCGGCCGAGCCGCCGCTCGCCCCAGGCGACGCCGAGCTGGTACGCGAAGAGCCAGCCGGGCAGGATGTTCAGCGCGCTCACCCAGGACGGCACGGCATCGGCGTACGGCCCGTAGCGCAGCGCGTCGACGGCGGCGACCGACCCGAGCAGCGGGGCCGCGGCCCACGCCCCGCCTCATACCCCGGTATCAGGCTCCGGCCACGGCGCGGACCCGGACCCGAATCCCGGACCGCGACGCCCCTGACTGCCCTGAACGCCCCGGGACGGGGCCCGAATCGCCAAGCGGTCGGCCTCGGGGCCGGCGTCACAGCTGCGCGAGCAGCTCCGCCTTCTTCGCCGCGAACTCCTCGTCCGTCACCAGCCCCGCCTGGTGCAGCTCCCCCAGGTGCCGGATCCGCTCCGCGATGTCCGCCGGATCGCGCCGGCCCGACGCCACCGCCACCGGGACCGGTGACGCGGCGCCCGACTCCCGCACCGCCGCCAGGACCGCCGCCGCGAACGGCAGCGACTCGTGCACCGGGCCGTACCCGAGGCCGAACACGACGGCCGCCGGATCCTGGTCCGCCTGGGCAGGCTGGATATCGCCCTCGTGACCGCGCCGCAGCAGCCGCAGGTAACCGTCGAGGACATCGGGTGAGCGCCATTCGACGCCGCTCAGCTCCCGTACGGGGAACGTCTGGTCGCCGGCCTTCCACTTGGCGGACGAGGCTCCGGTCCAGAACCACCGGAACGCCACCTGTCTGCCGTCGAAGGACGCCTTCCCGTCGTACGCCTTGAACTGCAGGGGCGCCTCGGGCGCGGCCACCAGGAAGCGGTCGGCCGGCTCCTTCGCCTCCGGGCCGAGCAGGGCCCGCAGCTCGTCCCCGTAGTACTCGGCGAGGGTCTCCCGGTCGGCGGGCAGGACGAGCCGATACGGGTCGCTGCCCTCCTTCAGCTGGCCCGAAGCCGCCTCCATCAACGGATCGGCGCCGGGTCTCGGCACCGCGTGCAGCACGACCGTGCCGCGCTTGCCCCGGGAGAGGGTCACGGACGCCAACGCCTCGTGAGGGATGCGTCGTTCGCGCAGCGTGTGGAAAAGCCTCGGTGCGCGTATCCCCCGTTCGAAGCGGATGAGCACGGCGTCGGGTTCGAACTCCCAGGTGGCATGAATTCCGGCCAGCACATCACCCATGCGCCTCATCGTATGCGGCGGGCGTCCGCGCGTCGCCCCTCGAAGAGTTCCGATGTCCACCACGCTTCGCGCCCTTCTACGCGCGTCAGACCGCCATCCGGCCGGAGATTCCACTGCGACAGGCGTCGTCGCCGCTCGCGCAGCTCACACTGTCGTACGCGCCGACGCCTATCTCCGCGAAGTTGCGCAGGCTCTCGGTGCCCGGCTCGAAGTACCCCGCGTGGCCGGCCGCGCCGGACGCCGACAGCACCCGCGCCCCGAACTCCGGGGCCATCGGATCGGCGCCGTGCCCGAGCCCGCCGACCTCCAGGTACGGCACGTCGGCGATCCAGTCGTCGGTGTCGCGCATGGCCCAGACACGGGCCCGGGTGCCGAGCCCGGAGGCGGTCTCCGCCCGCATGCCGGGGCTGCCGGCGACGGTGACGTCGGTGACCCGCGCGGGCAGTCGGCGCGCGGCGACACCGCACACCACGGATCCGTAGCTATGGCAGAAGAGGGTGACCCGCGAGCGCCCGGGCAGCGCGCCGGCCAGCGACACCAGCCGGGTCGCGCCGTCCGTGGCGAGCCGTCCGATGGCGGCGTCCATACCGACGCCGCCCGGTGCGGTGTAGTCGGCCCAGGCGATGACAGCGGTACGGGTGGCGGGGGCGGCCGTACGTTCGGCGGCGTACAGCGACTGCGCCATGCCCACGGGGGCGGTGTATCTGCGGGCCGTCCTCTGGAAGGTCAGGAGGTTGGTGTCCACGCCGGGGACGATCACCGAGACCCGCTGGGCGCGGTCGAGGTCGCCGAAGACCTCGGCGACGCGGCCCTTGCCGGCCGGGTCGAAGGAGAGGATCTGGCGGCCGGCACGCATGAGGGACGTGAACCGGTGCACGCGGCGCGCGGCTTCCCGGCGGCCGTCGGCCGTAAGCCGCTTGTCGTCCACCCGGGCGCGCTCGACGCCCAGCGCGCGGCTGAGGGCGTACCTGTTGGCGCGGTAGCGCAGGGTGACGGGCGCGCCGTCGAGGTTGCCGACGACGAACGGGTGCTCGACGGCCAGCCGTTCCCGCTGAGCCGGCGTCAGGGAGCGGAAAAAGGCCGCCAGAACGGGCGCGGGAGCCCCGGGATCAGGGAGCTCATGCGTACCTATCCGGCCATGTCGCCACGTGGAGAGCGCGGCCTCGCGGCTTTCTCCGGGGGCCCGTTGACGGCTGATGGCCGTCCAGCCGGACGTCATGAGGAGGACGAAGACCACCGCGAGAGCGAGCAACATGCGCCAGACGGTGAGAGTGGGAGAGGAGTCGAAAGAAATCACTGCGGGACACCCTAGGAGAAGCGCGCGAGGTGCCGGGAAGGGGGTGACGCAGATCACGCTTCAGGGAGGAGATTCGGGGAAACGCGGTCACTCTTCGTGCGCGCGGGGCGTGCGCTGCGGCGTACGAGGGCGTGCGCCCCGAGGCCCGGGGGCGTGCAGGTGCGGGGCGCCGAGGTGGCATTGCGGTGCGGGGGCTTCGGTGGCTTGCGCCTGTGCGGCTCCGGGCGCGGGCTGCGCGGAGTCGGGTTCGAGGCCGGGGGCGTGCGGGGTGGGGGCTTGGGGGAGCTGCTGCCGGCTCAGGGCGTGCGCTGCGGTGCCCTGCTCCCGGGCGGCGGCGGCGCGTGATCGGCCGCGGTGCGCCAGTCGGTGGCGAGGGCGGGGCCGAGGTGGTCCATGTACGTCTCGGTGAGCTCCCGGATCGCCTCCAGGGACGGGTCCCCGCCCCGGCCCCACAACTGGCCGGTGATCCGCATGACACCGCTGAACGCGGCGACGGCCACGCGCGGCCGGGGGTCGGCGTCCACGTCGAGGCCCTCGCGCTCGGCGATGAGCCGGGCGATGTTCTCCTCCATCTCGATGGAGCGCCGCAGATGGACGGCGAGGAGCGCCGGCGTCGACTCGATCACCTGGAAGGTGCGCAGGTACAGCTCGACCGGGATCACTTCCATGATCGCCTCGCCGATGGTGTCCCAGGCGGCCAGCACGGCGTTGCGCATCGCGTCGATGGGGGCCTCGTGGGCGGGCCGGTCGCGCAGGGCCACCATGAAGTGCTGCTCGACCATGTGCTGGACGGCGAAGGCGACGTCCTCCTTGCTGGCGAAGTAGCGGAAGAAGGTGCGCTGCGAGACATCGACCGTGTCGGCGATCTCGTCGACGGTGGTCCCCTCGTACCCCTGCGTGGTGAAGAGCTCCAGCGCGGCGCGCAGCAGGGCGTCGCGGGTGCGCTGCTTCTTGCGCTCCCGCAAGCCCGCGAGGGGCGGCTGCTCAACCGTCACTTCATGGCCCTCTTCTCGACTCTTTCACCAGCTCAGCGTACCTGTGAGCCACGTGACAGTTACCGGCGTGTGAATTGCTTTGTCAATTGTCAGCGGCTGACATTAGCCTCGCGGTATGACTAGTCAGACCACCATCGACAAGACGCCGCAGGGCCGGGAACCAGGGACGGCCCCGGCCAAGGGACTGCGCGGCCACCCCTGGTTGACGCTCTTCTCCGTGGCCGTGGGCGTGATGATGGTCGCGCTCGACGGCACGATCGTCGCCATTGCCAACCCCGCGATCAAGGACGACCTGGGTGCTTCCTGGGCGCAGGTCCAGTGGATCACCAACGGCTACCTGCTCGCCCTCGCGGTCTCGCTGATCACCGCCGGCAAGCTGGGTGACCGCTTCGGCCACCGCCAGACCTTCCTCATAGGCATCGCCGGTTTCGCCGCCGCCTCGGCCGCGATCGGCTTCTCGGACGGCGTGGCCCTGGTCGTGGCCTTCCGTGTGCTCCAGGGAGTCTTCGGCGCCCTTCTGATGCCGGCCGCCCTCGGCCTGCTGCGCGCCACCTTCCCCGCCGAGAAGCTGAACATGGCGATCGGCATCTGGGGCATGGTCATCGGCGCCTCGACAGCGGGTGGCCCGATCGTCGGCGGCCTGCTCGTCGAGCACGTCAGCTGGCAGTCGGTGTTCTTCATCAACGTGCCGGTGGGTGTCGTCGCGCTGGCCCTCGGCCTGATCATCCTGAAGGATCACCGCGCCGAGAACGCGCCGAAGTCCTTCGACATTCTCGGCATCGTGCTCCTGTCGGGAGCGATGTTCGCCCTCATCTGGGCCATCATCAAGGCCGGCGAGTCCTGGGGCTGGGGAAGCGCCCAGACGTGGGCCTGGCTGATCGGCGCGGTGGTGCTGTTCGTGGTCTTCGCCGTCTGGGAGACCAAGGTCAAGGAACCCCTCATCCCCCTGGGGCTGTTCCGCTCCGTGCCCCTGTCCGCCGGCACGGTCCTCATGGTCCTCATGGCCTTCGCCTTCCTCGGTGGCCTCTTCCCCGTGTCGTTCTTCCTGCAGGGCGTGCACGGCATGAGCCCGGTCGACAGTGGCCTGCACCTGCTGCCGCTCACGGCCATGATGATCGTGTCCTCGCCGCTGGCCGGCGTGCTGATCACCAAGTTCGGCCCGAGAATCCCGCTCGTGGGCGGCATGGTGTTCACGGCGATCGCCATGTTCGGCATGACCACTCTGGTCAAGGACACGAGCACCCTCGCCATGTCCGTCTGGTTCGCGCTGCTGGGCCTCGGTCTGGCTCCGGTGATGGTGGGTGCGACGGAGGTCATCGTCGGTAACGCGCCGCTCGAACTCTCCGGAGTCGCCGGCGGTCTGCAGCAGGCCGCCATGCAGGTCGGCGGCGCGCTCGGCACGGCCGTGCTCGGCGCCGTGATGTCGAGCAAGGTCAGTTCGAGCTTCGCCGACAACTGGCGCGAGTCGGGCATCCCCACCCCGCCCGACCCCAGGCTCGAGGCCGCCGCGGAGTCCGGCGTGGCCCCCGCCGAACTGGCCAAGGCGCCGGGGATGACACCCGACATCTTCGCCAAGATCACCGACGTCATCCACGACACATTCCTGTCGGGCATGCACCTCGCCTTCACGGTCGCCGGCGTGGTGGCGGTGGTCGCGGCGCTGGTCGCCACCCTGACCAAGCGCGGTGCCAACGCGGACGCGAGCACGGGCGGCGCGCACATCTGACGCCCCGGCTCGCCCCCTCGGGCCCCGGTCGCCAGAGGCGGCCGGGGCCCGAGTCGTGGGCGTGGCCCGGCGGGCCCGACGCCCGCCGGCGGCACCGAGCAGCGGCGCCCCGCCCGGGATACGACAGCCCGCGGACTCGGGCCCGCCCCGGGGACCGGCGTCCCCTCGCGGCACGGGGCGTCACCCGTGCGGGTGGATCGGCCCGCGCCCCCTTCCCCAGGACGGTCACTCTGCGTCACGCTATGGGGAAGTGATCGTCACTTCATGTCACGGGGGGTTCACCCATGCGTACCTGCACCACGCTGCTCACCGCCGCTCTCACCGTCGGCGCCCTTGGCACATTCGGGCCCGCTGCCGTGCCCGCATCCGCTGCGTCGGCCTCCGCTGCGCCGGCCGCCGCCGCGCCGCAGGGGCTGGGGCCGTGCGGCGCGGGCCAGTTGTGCCTCTGGCCCAAGCAGGACTTCCGGGGCGCCCGGAAGGCGTACGAGTTGACCGGCGTCGATGTCGAGAGCTGCGTTCCTCTCCCGGAGGGCATGACCGCCACCGCGCTCGCCAACCGGACCGGACGACCCGTCACCACCTACCAGTCCGCGGAGTGCGCGGAAACAGGCGAGTTCGAGACGTATCCCGGCGGGGGGACCTGGGTACCCGAATCCCCGTACCAGGTACGGGCCTTCAAGGTCTGGGAATCGTGAACGCGGGTACCCGGAGCCCAGCGCGGGGAACCCTCGGTCATGCGGCCGGACGTGGTCGTGGACCGGGCAGGATCGCGCGGCGCGGGACACTAGGGCCGGTCGGAGGGCGTCCCGGTGGGATGCTGGAGCGGGACGCCGCCCGACAGGCGGGCGACCTCCGTCCGCAGGTCCTTGACCTCCTGTGTCAGGGCTTCGAGGAGCGCCGTCTGACGGCGCTCCTCCGCGTCGTCCCGCTCGAAGCGGGAGATGAACCACGCGGCGATGTTGGCGGTGACGACACCCAGCAGGGCGATGCCGGACAGCATCAGCCCCACCGCCAGCACCCGCCCCAGGCCGGTCGTCGGCGCGTGGTCGCCGTAGCCCACGGTGGTCATGGTCGTGAAGGACCACCACACCGCGTCACCCAGCGTTTTGATGTTCCCGTTCGGCGCGTCCCGTTCCACGTGCAGCACGGCCAGAGAGCCGAACATCATCAGGCCCACCACCGCCCCGGCCACGTAGGTGGTCAGCGTGATCTGCGGCGCCATCCGGGCCCGTCGCCCGACCAGCAGCAGGGTGGAGACCACCCGCAGCAGCCGCAGCGGCTGGACCAGCGGCAGCAGTACGGCCGCCAGGTCCAGCGGGTGGTGGCGTACGAAGCGCCACCGATCCCGCGACAGCACCAGTCGGACGATGTAGTCCACGGCGAAGGCGCCCCAGACCACCCACTCCACGGTGAGGCAGGTGTCGTGCACCCACGCCGCGGCGTCGGGTACGACGATCGGTACGGCGTAGGCGACACCGAACGCGACGGCGAGCCCCAGCAGCGGCGCCTGGGTGCGCGCCTCCCAGCGTTCTTCCATGCCGGGCATGTTAAAGGGGTGCGGAGGGACGAAGCCCCCCGCACCCCGACAGACCCCCGCCCCGGAACGGGCTACCCCACCCCGAGGGGGCCCCGCCCCCGGACGGCTTGCGGCGCCCGGACGGCAGGCTCCCGCCTCCGGGCGGCATCACCCGCCCGGAAGGGGTTACGCGTCGCCGCCCGCGGCGCCCGGGTCCGCCGCCGCCACGTCCAGCAGCTGGTAGCGGTCGATGGCCTGCTTCAGCGCCGACCGGTCCACCTTGCCCTCGCGGGCCAGCTCGGTCAGCACCGCCAGCACGATCGACTGCGCGTCGATGTGGAAGTAGCGCCGCGCCGCACCCCGGGTGTCGGCGAAGCCGAAGCCGTCCGCGCCCAGCGAGGTGTACGAGCCCGGCACCCAGCGCGAGATCTGGTCCGGAACCGACCGCATCCAGTCGGAGACGGCCACGAACGGACCCTCCGCGCCGGACAGCTTCCGCGTGACGTAGGGCACGCGCTGCTCCTCCTCCGGGTGGAGCAGGTTGTGCTCGTCAACCGCGACGGCGTCGCGCCGCAGCTCGTTCCAGGAGGTCGCCGACCACACGTCGGCGCGTACGTTCCACTCCTCGGCGAGGATCCGCTGCGCCTCGACCGCCCACGGCACCGCGACGCCGGACGCCATGATCTGCGCCGGGATCGCGCCGGCCTCGCCACTCTTGAAGCGGTACAGGCCCTTGATGATGCCGTCCGCGTCGACGTCCGCCGGCTCGGCCGGGTGCTGGATCGGCTCGTTGTAGACGGTGAGGTAATAGAAGACGTCCTCACTGTCCGGACCGTACATCCGGCGCAGCCCGTCCTTGACGATGTGCGCGATCTCGAAGCCGAACGCCGGGTCGTAGGAGACGCACCCCGGGTTGGTCGAGGCGAGCAGCTGCGAGTGGCCGTCCGCGTGCTGCAGACCCTCACCGGTCAGCGTCGTCCGGCCCGCCGTCGCGCCCAGCACGAAGCCGCGCGCCAGCTGGTCGGCCATCTGCCAGAACTGGTCGCCGGTCCGCTGGAAACCGAACATCGAGTAGAAGACGTACACCGGGATCAGCGGCTCGCCGTGCGTCGCATAGGCCGAGCCCGCCGCGATCAGCGACGCGGTGCACCCCGCCTCCGAGATGCCGTCGTGCAGCATCTGACCGGTGGGCGACTCCTTGTACGCGAGCAGCAGCTCGCGGTCGACCGCCTCGTACTGCTGGCCCAGCGGGTTGTAGATCTTGGCGCTCGGGAAGAACGAGTCCATACCGAAGGTGCGGTACTCGTCGGGCGCGATCAGCACGAACCGCTTGCCGATCTCCTTGTCCCGCATCAGGTCCTTCAGCAGCCGGACGAACGCCATCGTCGTCGCGATCGACTGCTGGCCCGACCCCTTCTTCACCGCCGCGTACGTCTTGTCGTCGGGCAGCGCCAGGGGCTTCGCCCGCACGACCCGGGTCGGGACGTACCCGCCCAGCGCCTTGCGGCGGTCGTGCATGTACTGGATCTCCTCCGAGGCGGGGCCCGGGTGGTAGTACGGCGGCAGGCCGTCCTCGAGGTCCTTGTCGGAGATCGGCAGGTGCAGCCGGTCACGGAAGCGCTTCAGGTCGTCGACCGTCAGCTTCTTCATCTGGTGGGTGGCGTTGCGGCCCTCGAAGTTCGGACCGAGCGTCCAGCCCTTGACCGTCTGCGCCAGGATCACGGTCGGCTGGCCCTGGTGCTCCAGGGCCGCCTTGTACGCCGCGTAGATCTTCTTGTGGTCGTGACCGCCGCGGCCGAGCATCAGGATCTGGTGGTCGGTCATGTTCTCGACCATCTGACGCAGCCGGTGGTCGTCACCGAAGAAGTGCTCGCGGATGTAGGCACCGGTCTCGGTGGCGTACGTCTGGAACTGGCCGTCCGGCGTCGTGTTCAGCTTGTTGACCAGCACGCCGTCCCGGTCCTGGGCCAGCAGCGGGTCCCAGGAGCGGTCCCACACCAGCTTGATCACGTTCCAGCCGGCACCGCGGAACTGCGACTCCAGCTCCTGGATGATCTTCCCGTTGCCGCGCACCGGACCGTCGAGCCGCTGGAGGTTGCAGTTGACGACGAAGGTCAGGTTGTCCAGGCCCTCACGGGCGGCGATCGACAGCTGGCCGAGCGACTCCGGCTCGTCCATCTCGCCGTCGCCGAGGAACGCCCACACGTGCGACTTGGAGGTGTCGGCGATGCCGCGCGCCTCCATGTAGCGGTTCATGCGCGCCTGGTAGATGGCGCCGATCGGGCCGAGGCCCATGGAGACCGTCGGGAACTCCCAGAAGTCCGGCATCAGCCGCGGGTGCGGATAGGACGACAGGCCGTTGGGGAACTTCGACTTCTCCTGGCGGAAGCCGTCGAGCTGCGCCTCGGTCAGCCGGTCCAGGAGGAAGGCGCGGGCGTAGACACCGGGGGACGCGTGCCCCTGGAAGAAGATCTGGTCGCCGCCGTCGCCCTCGTCCTTGCCGCGGAAGAAGTGGTTGAAGCCCACGTCGTACAGGGAGGCGGAGGAGGCGAAGGTGGCGATGTGGCCACCGACGCCGATGCCGGGGCGCTGGGCGCGCGAGACCATCACCGCGGCGTTCCAGCGGGTGGCGTTGAGGATCTTGCGCTCGATCTCCTCGTTGCCGGGGAAGAACGGCTCGTCCCTGGTGGCGATGGTGTTGACATAGTCCGTGCTGCGCATCTCGGGCACGGCCACGCGCTTCTCGCGGGCCCGCTCGATCAGGCGCAGCATCAGATAGCGGGCCCGTTCACGGCCCCGCTCGTCGACGGCGGCGTCGAGGGAGTCGAGCCATTCCTGGGTCTCTTCGGGATCGAAATCCGGGACCTGGCTGGGAAGGCCGCCAATGATGATCGGGTTGCGATCGGATCCGGAAGCCACGCTGTTCCTTCTGTTCGTAGGTGTCTACGGGGAGTGGACGGGCGGCAGTGCGGTCGCGCCGCCACCATCGTCTACCCCGCGGACGGAAACGTCATCTCTACCGAGAGGTAACCCCTGAGGGGTCCCGTATCCCGGCCGAGAAGGGGGCCAAATCGCAACCTTACGCCCAGCTCGGGCAGGCGTTCCGCCCGCTCGTTCGGCTCCTCCGGGCGCAGGGACAGAGCAGAGGACCCTAAAGTGGGTCAAGAGCCGCGGTTGCATCACGAGCGTGGGCGGAGCGGTGCCTGTAGTTGGGGCGAGACGGCCCCAAAAGTCACCGTTTCGGCGGTCTCGACCGCCGGGTACTTGCGCGATCCGCCCAGCACGTGTGGACTACGGCCAACGCCTCGCGTACGCGCGCGGCCGAAGCATTTTCCAAAATACGATCAGGAGGCAAGCCGTGAGCGCGACCGCGGACCACGCGGAGGAGCGGACCAACCCGGCAGCGAAGCTGGGGTTCGAGCCCGGACAGGTGGTCCAGGAGATCGGCTACGACGACGACGTCGAGCAGGAGCTCCGTGAAGGTATCGAGGCCGTCATCGGCCAGGACCTCGTCGATGAGGAGTACGACGACGTCGCCGACGTCGTCCTGCTGTGGTTCCGCGACGAGGACGGCGACCTCACGGACGCGCTGGTCGACGCCATCGGCCTGATCGACGAGGGCGGGCAGATCTGGCTCATGACGCCCAAGACCGGCCGTGACGGTTACATCGAGCCCAGCGACATCAATGAGGCCGTCCAGACGGCGGGCCTCACCCAGACCCGGAGCATCAACGCGGGCAAGGACTGGACCGGCAGCCGGCTGGCCACCCCCAAGGCGGCCAAGGCCGGCAAGCGCTGACCGTACCGACGCTCCCGACAGCGTGCGGGACCCCCGGCCGACACCGTCGGCCGGGGGTCCCGTGCGTAGGGTGGGCTCCGCCGGAGCCCCCGGCACAGCCCCCGGCCCATGGAAGGGACGCTTTTTCATGACGATCGAGGCGACCGAGGCCGCCGAGGCCCTCACGGTCGGCACCAAGGCCCCCGACTTCGAGCTGAAGGACAACCACGGCCGCACCGTGCGGCTCTCGGACTTCCGCGGCGAGAAGAACGTGGTGCTCCTCTTCTACCCCTTCGCCTTCACCGGTGTGTGCACGGGCGAGCTCTGCGCGCTCCGTGACGAGCTGCCGACGTTCGTCAACGACGACACGCAGCTGCTCGCCGTCTCCAACGACTCCATCCACACCCTGCGCGTCTTCGCCGAGCAGGAGGGCCTGGAGTACCCGCTGCTGTCCGACTTCTGGCCGCACGGCGAGACCTCGCGCGCGTACGGCGTCTTCGACGAGGAGAAGGGCTGCGCGGTGCGCGGCACCTTCATCATCGACAAGGACGGCGTCATCCGCTGGACCGTCGTGAACGGTCTGCCGGACGCCCGTGACCTGAACGAGTACGCCGCCGCCCTCGACACCCTCTGATTCTTCGGGCCAAGAGCCTGCTCACGACGGGAACCGCTCACTAGGATCCAGTCGTTGATCCGATGCCAACGCACGACGGGGGCGCTGCCCCTGGAAACCAATGGAGGGACTCGTGGGAGTCAGCCTCAGCAAGGGCGGCAACGTCTCGCTGACCAAGGAGGCCCCGGGCCTGACGGCCGTCACCGTCGGTCTGGGCTGGGACGTCCGCACCACCACCGGTACGGACTTCGACCTCGACGCCAGCGCCATTCTGGTCAGCGCCGAGGGCAAGGTCCGCAACGACCAGGACTTCGTGTTCTTCAACAACCTGAAGAGCGCCGACGGCTCGGTCGAGCACACCGGTGACAACCTCACCGGTGAGGGCGAGGGCGACGACGAGCAGGTCAAGGTCGACCTCGCCAACGTCCCGGCCGATGTCGCGAAGATCCTCTTCCCGGTGTCGATCTACGACGCCGAGAACCGCCAGCAGTCCTTCGGTCAGGTCCGCAACGCGTTCATCCGCGTCGTGAACCAGGCCGGTGGCGCCGAGATCGCGCGCTACGACCTGAGCGAGGACGCCTCGACCGAGACCGCCATGGTCTTCGGCGAGCTGTACCGCCACGGCACGGAGTGGAAGTTCCGCGCCGTCGGCCAGGGGTACGCCTCGGGCCTGCGCGGCATCGCGCAGGACTTCGGCGTCAACGTCTGAGCCACGGCACCGCTCTCGCGTCCGTCGCGGCGTCCCCGCGTCGCCGCGCGGCTTCGTCCGGCGCCGCACGCCTCCGTGCGTGCGGCGCCGGACGTGCCTCTTTCAGCAGGACACCTCAGGGGAGGACCACCGTCATGGGCGTCACGCTCGCCAAGGGAGGCAACGTCTCCCTCTCCAAGGCCGCACCCGACCTCACCCGGGTGCTCGTCGGACTCGGCTGGGACGCGCGCTCCACCACCGGAGCGCCCTTCGATCTCGATGCCAGCGCGCTGCTCTGCCAGAACGGCAGGGTCCTCGGTGACGAGTGGTTCGTCTTCTACAACAACCTCACCAGCCCCGACGGTTCCGTCGAGCACACCGGCGACAACCTGACGGGCGAGGGGGACGGCGACGACGAGTCGCTGATCGTGGACCTCTCCCAGGTGCCGGCCCACTGCGACAAGATCATCTTCCCGGTCTCGATCCACGAGGCCGACAACAGGAGCCAGACCTTCGGCCAGGTCGCCAACGCCTTCATCCGCGTGGTCAACCAGGCCGACGGCAACGAACTGGCGCGCTACGACCTCAGCGAGGACGCCTCCACCGAAACCGCGATGATCTTCGGCGAGCTGTACCGGTACAACGGGGAATGGAAGTTCCGCGCCGTGGGACAGGGGTATGCGTCCGGGCTCAGGGGCATCGCTCTAGACTTCGGGGTCAATGTTTCCTAAAGCACGTCTCCGGGTTCGTTCAAAACCCGGCGCGCACGGCGCGGGGGAGACCCTCCCCCAGAGCTTCGCCTGGGGGCACCCCCAGATAACACGATTGGGTAGCCAGTGGTTCTGAAAACCTTCGGCTGGTCGTTCGCCGTCACGGCGCTCGGCCTTGCTTTCGCCGCCTGGCAGTGGGGCTGGGAGGCGTTCGGGATCGTACTGATCCTGTCGATCCTCGAGATCTCACTGTCGTTCGACAACGCGGTCGTCAACGCCGGAATCCTCAAGAAGATGAACGCCTTCTGGCAGAAGATCTTCCTGACGATCGGCATTCTGATCGCGGTCTTCGGCATGCGGCTGGTCTTCCCCGTCGTGATCGTCGCCATCAGCGCCAAAGTCGGACCGATCGAGGCCGTCCAGCTCGCCATGGACAACCCCGGCCGGTACGAGGACCTCGTCACCGACGCACACGCGGCCATCGCCTCGTTCGGTGGCATGTTCCTGTTGATGATCTTCCTGGACTTCATGTTCGAGGAGCGCGAGCACAAGTGGCTGGCGTGGCTGGAGCGCCCGCTGGCCAAGCTGGGCAAGGTCGACATGCTGTCGGTCTGCATCGCCCTCATCGTCCTGCTGCTCACCGCGATCACCTTCGCCACCCAGGCGCACACCAGCGCCGGGCACGCCGACAAGTCGGCCACCGTGCTGCTGTCCGGCGTGGCGGGCCTGATCACGTACCTCGTCGTCGGCGGCCTGTCCGGGTACTTCGAGAACAAGCTGGAGGAGGAAGAGGAACGCGAGCACGAGGAGGAGGAGAAGGCGAAGAAGGAGGGCAAGCCCGTCTCCGCCGTCGGCCTCGCCGGCAAGGCCGCGTTCTTCCTCTTCCTGTACCTCGAGGTCCTCGACGCGTCCTTCTCCTTCGACGGCGTCATCGGTGCCTTCGCCATCACCAACCACATCTTCTGGATGGCGCTGGGCCTCGGCATCGGCGCGATGTACGTCCGGTCGCTCACCGTCTACCTGGTCCGCCAGGGCACGCTGGACGACTACGTCTACCTGGAGCACGGCGCGCACTACGCGATCGGCGCGCTCGCGGTCATCCTGCTCATCACCATCCAGCACCAGATCAGCGAGTTCATCACCGGCCTCGTCGGTGTGTTCCTGATCGCCGCGTCCTTCCTCTCCTCCGTCCGCCGCAACAAGGCGCTGGCCGCCGCGGGCGAGGGCGACAAGACACACGTCACCGTGTGACCTCCGCCGGGGTGTGACAGCCCCGGCATTGAGGAACGCTTCCGTTGCGGGGCGGCCGGGTGCTCCCGGCCGCCCCCCCGCGTATACAAGTGGGAAAGGAAGACTCGGGGTGGGGGATTGCCGTATGGGAAAAACAGTGGGGGGAAAAGATAGGAAGAGAGTGGT
>NZ_JBEXQK010000063.1:0-24617 GCF_040612535.1 Streptomyces sp. NPDC006368 | reverse complement strand
TTTTTATTGATCCGGCGCCCCCCGTTATCTACACCCATAAACAGCCACTCTTTCCCTACCCGCCGCTGTTCCGATCTGGCCGTGGTCGCGGCCACGGGCGCCCCGGCGGCCGCCCTGGCGCCGCAGATCGGCGCCCCGGAGCAGCCGGTCACCGAGATCCCGGTCGCGCCCGTCCCCGCGACCGCGACGCAGTGGGACTACGGCCTCGCCGAGTCGACCGCGTCGACCGAGTCGGAGGAGCCGAAGTCGTACGCCTCCACCTCGGCGAGATAGCGCGCCCGGCGCTCCTCGTCGTCCTCCAGGAACGACGCCAGGAAGGAGTTGCGGGCCAGCTCCCGCAACTGCTCCGGGCCCAGGCCCAGGGCCTCGTGGACCGCGTGGAAGGTGTCACCGACGTAGCCGCCGAAGTACGCCGGGTCATCGGAGTTGACGGTGACCAGCAGCCCGGCCTCCAGCATCGACTTCAGCGGGTGGTCCTCCAGGACGTCGATCGCGCGCAGCCGCACGTTCGACAGCGGACACAGCGTCAGCGGCACCCGTTCCCGTACGAGCCGGGCCACCAGCTCCGGGTCCTCGACCGCCCGCAGCCCGTGGTCGATCCGCTCCACGCCGAGGACGTCCAGCGCCTCGCGGATGTACGCGGGCGGGCCCTCCTCGCCCGCGTGGGCGACCTTGCGCAGCCCGAGCGCCCCGGCCGCCTCGTACACCTCGGCGAACTTCGACGGCGGGTGGCCCACCTCGGCCGAGTCCAGGCCGACGCCCGCGATCCGCCGCACGTAGGGCCTGGCCGCCTCCAGGGTCGCCATCGCCGACTCGGCCGACTTGTCCCGCAGGAAGCACATGATCAGCCGGGTGGAGACGCCGTGCCGCTCCTCGCTGTGGTCCAGCGCCCGGGCCAGCCCCTCCACGACCGTGCCGAACGCGATGCCGCGGTCGGTGTGCGCCTGCGGGTCGAAGAAGATCTCGGCGTGCCGTACGCCCTGCGCGGCGGCGCGCGCCAGGTACGCGTCGGCGAGCTCGGTGAAGTCGTCCGCCGTGCGCAACACGGTCATCAGCCCGTAGTACAGGTCAAGGAAGGACTGCAGGTCGCTGAAGAGGTACGCCTTCCGCAGCTCCTCGGTGTCCGCGTAGGGCAGTTCGACGCCGTTGCGGGCGGCGAGCGCGAAGGCGAGCTCGGGTTCGAGGGTGCCCTCGATGTGGAGGTGCAGTTCGGCTTTGGGAAGCGGTGCCATGGGGGGTGCCTCGGTGCTTTCTCGGGAGTAATCGCAGCGTAACGCGGCCGGATTGGGCGCTCCACCTCGGCGGGCCGGGCGAGCCCCATGACGGCGAGCCCGGTGGCGGGGGCTGCGCCGCGGGCGGCGAGGGCGGCCTGGAGCGCGATCATGGCGCGGATACCGCCGCCGACGGCGCGCCGGATGAGCGGGCGGTGCCCCCCGGGCGGGCGGGGCGGGCGGGGACACCGCGGCCGTGCCCGGAACCAGGTCGGACGAAGTGGCCATCCGCGTCCTCCACGGGCGCGTGGGCGAGGCTGACGCAGGCGCTCCTCGTCCGCCTGCTAACGCTTGGGGAGAGGGACCCGGATCAGGTCGTGGGCGACGGTCAGTTCGCCGTCGAAACCGGCCGCGCGGGCCTGCTGCTCGAAGACGCCGGGGTCGCTGTAGCGCTGCGAGAAGTGGGTGAGGACGAGATGCCGTACGCCCGCCTCGCGCGCCACCGCCGCCGCCTGGCCGGCCGTCAGGTGGCCGTGCTCGATGGCCAGCGTCTCGTCCTCGTCGAGGAACGTCGACTCGATGACGAGCAGGTCGCAGCCCTCGGCGAGCGCGTACACGCCGTCGCAGAGCCGGGTGTCCATGACGAACGCGAACCGCTGCCCGTGCCGGACCTCGCTCACCTGCTCGACGCGTACGCCGCCGAGCTGCCCGTCGCGCTGCAGACGGCCCACGTCCGGGCCCCCGATGCCGTACGCGGCGAGCTTCTCGGGCAGCATGCGGCGCCCGTCGGGTTCGGTCAGCCGGTACCCGAAGGACTCGACGGGGTGCGAGAGGCGGCGCGCCTCCAGGGTGTACGCGGGGGTCGTGGCGAACGCGCCGTCCTCGGCGACCGGCGCCTCGGTGAGCCGGACCGTCTCGCGGTAGGCGGTGGCGTACCGCAGCCGGTCGAAGAAGCGCTGCCCGCTCGCCGGGTAGTGGGCGGTGACCGGGTGCGGCACCCGGTCGAGGTTGATGCGCTGGATGACCCCGGCCAGACCGAGGGAGTGGTCACCGTGGAAGTGGGTGACGCAGATCCGGTTGATGTCGTGGGCGGCGACCCCGGCGCGCAGCATCTGGCGCTGCGTGCCCTCGCCCGGGTCGAAGAGGATGCCCTCGCCGTCCCAGCGCAGCAGGTAGCCGTTGTGGTTGCGGTGGCGTGTGGGCACCTGGCTGGCGGTGCCCAGCACGACGAACTCCCGTACGGACATCCCGCGTGCTACCCGGGGGGCCAGTTGAGGCCGCGGCCGCCGAGGACGTGGGCGTGCGCGTGCCAGATGGTCTGTCCGGCGCCGGTGCCGGTGTTGAAGACGACGCGGTAGCCGCTGCCGTCGATCTTCTCCTGGGCGGCGACCTCACCGGCCTCGCGCAGCACGTCGGCGGCGATCCCGGGCTCGGCGGCGGCGAGTGCGGCGGCGTCGCGGTGGTGCGCCTTGGGGATCACGAGGACGTGCGTGGGCGCCTGCGGGTTGATGTCGCGGAAGGCGACGGTCGTCTCCGACTCACGGACGATCGTGGCCGGCACCTCCCCCGACACGATCTTGCAGAACAGGCAGTCGCTCTGCGGCTCTCCGGCCATGCTCACTCTCCTTTTGATCAGTACCCACGCAGCTTATCCGTGGTGATCCTCGGCGATCAGGACCAGCGGCCCGTCCGCCCCAGCAGCAGCGCCGCGGCGGCCGTGCCGGCGGTCGAGGTGCGCAGCACGCTCCGCCCCAGCCGGTACGGCTTCGCGCCCGCCTCCGCGAAGGCGGCCAGCTCGTCGGGCGACACGCCGCCCTCGGGGCCGACGACGAGCACGATCTCGCCGGCCGCGGGCAGTTCGGCGGTGGCCAGCGGCTCGGCGCCCTCCTCGTGGAGGACGGCCGCGAAGTCGGCGGCGGCGAGGAGCCGCGCGACCTGCTTGGTGGACGCGGCGTCCGCCACGTCCGGGAAGCGCAGACGGCGCGACTGCTTGCCCGCCTCGCGGGCGGTGGCACGCCACTTGGCGAGCGCCTTCAGGCCCCGGTCGCCCTTCCACTGCGTGATGCACCGGGACGCGGCCCAGGGCACGATCGCGTCGACGCCGGTCTCGGTCATCGTCTCGACGGCCAGTTCGCCGCGGTCACCCTTGGGCAGGGCCTGGACGACGGTGATGCGGGGCGCGGGCGCGGGCTCCGCGCGTACCTCGGTCACCGCCACGTCGAGGCGGTCCTTGCCCTCGACGGCGGCGACGGTGCCGTACGCGCCGTTCCCGGCGCCGTCGGTGAGGACGATCTCCTCGCCGACGCGCAACCGCCGTACGGACACGGCGTGCCGTCCCTCGGGCCCGTCCAGCGTGACGGTGCCGTCCGTGACGTGGTCGACCACGAAGACGGGCGCCGTCATGAGGAACCGCCCAGCGCGAGGGCGGCGGCAGCGGACCGCGTTTCGGCGTGGAGGACCTCGACGAGCTGTCCGGCGGGCAGTTCGCGGGCCAGCCGGTGGCCCTGGCCGGCCCACAGCGCCATGCCCTGCGGGTCGCCGGCCGCGGCGGCGGCCTTGCGCAGGCCGCTGGTGAGGTGGTGCACCTCGGGGTACGCGGCGGGGGCGTAGGGCCCGTGCTCCCGCATGAACCGGTTGACCAGGCCACGGGCGGGGCGGCCGGAGAAGGCGCGGGTGAGTTCGGTGCGGGTGAACAGCGGGTTCGTCATGGCCTGCTTGTGCAGGGCGTGCGCGCCGGACTCGGGGCACACCAGGAACGCCGTGCCGAGCTGTGCGGCCGAGGCGCCCGCGGCGAGGACGGCGGCGATCTGGCTGCCGCGCATCAGGCCGCCGGCGGCGATCAGCGGTATGTGCACGGCCTCGCGCACCTGGGTGATCAGCGCGAGCAGCCCGGAGCCGGACCCGTCGGCCTCGGGGTCGTCGCGGTGCGTGCCCTGGTGCCCGCCGGCCTCGATGCCCTGGACGCACACGGCGTCGGCCCCGGCCCGCTGCGCGGCCTGCGCCTCCTCGGGCGAGGTGACCGTGACGACGGTGAACGTCCCGGCGCGCGAGAACGCGTCGAGCGTCTCGGGGGCCGGGCACCCGAAGGTGAACGACACGACCGGCACCGGGTCCTCGAGCAGGATGGCCAGCTTGGCCTCGTACCCGTCGTCCCGCCCCGCGTCGGGGTCGCCGAGCGGCGTGTCGTACCAGCCGGCCTCACCGGCGAGCTGGTGGCGGTAGACGTCGACGGCGGCGGCGTCGGCCTGACCCGGCTGCGGCATGAACAGGTTGACGCCGAAGGGCCGGGCGGTCAGCCCCCGAACCTGCTTGACCTCCTCGTACACGCCGTCGGCCGTCTTGTACCCGGCGGCGAGGAATCCGAGACCGCCGGCGTCGGACACGGCGGCTACGAGACGAGGGCAGGAGGCGCCACCCGCCATGGGGGCCTGCACGATCGGGTAACGGCAGAGATCGGTCAGCGCGGAGGACATGCACGCATGGTGTCACGCCCCGGCCCCGCCATCGAATCCCGGCCCCGCGCCCTGCCCGCCGAGCCCGCACGGCACCGAGCGGGTACGGCGCGGGGCCGGGTACGGCGCGGGGCGGGTGCCGGGGTCCTGACCCCGGCACCCGCCCCGCCCGTCGGCGTCGAGAAGCGCGAGCGCCCACAAGCGCCCGGTCCCACCGGCCCCACCGTGTCAGCGGTGCCTAGCGGCCGTTGAACGCGTCCTTCAGCCGCGAGAACAGGCCTTGCTGCCCCGGCTGGAACTGCCCCGTGGGCCGCTCCTCGCCGCGCAGCTTCGCCAGCTCGCGCAGCAGCCGCTCCTGCTCCGGGTCCAGCTTCGTCGGCGTCTGGACCTCCACGTGGACGATGAGGTCACCGCGCCCGCCGCCCCGCAGGTGCGTGACACCGCGCCCGTGCAGCGGGACGGACTGGCCCGACTGGGTGCCGGGGCGGATGTCGATCTCCTCGACCCCGTCGAGCGTCTCCAGCGGGCACTTCGTGCCCAGCGAGGCCGCCGTCATCGGGATCGTCACCGTGCAGTGCAGGTCGTCACCGCGCCGCTGGAAGACCGCGTGCGGCAGCTCGTGGATCTCGACGTACAGGTCACCGGCCGGGCCGCCGCCCGGGCCGACCTCGCCCTCGCCCGCGAGCTGGATGCGGGTGCCGTTGTCGACACCGGCCGGGATCTTGACCGTGAGCGTACGGCGGGAGCGGACCCGCCCGTCGCCGGCGCACTCCGGGCACGGCGTCGGCACGACGGTGCCGAAGCCCTGGCACTGGGGGCAGGGGCGGGACGTCATGACCTGGCCCAGGAACGACCGGGTCACCTGCGAGACCTCACCGCGGCCACGGCACATGTCGCAGGTCTGCGCGGACGTGCCGGGAGCGGCTCCCTCGCCCGAGCACGTGCCGCAGACGACGGCCGTGTCGACCTGGATGTCCTTGGTCGTGCCGAAGGCGGCCTCGTTGAGCTCGATCTCCAGCCGGATCATCGCGTCCTGGCCGCGCCGGGTCCGGGAGCGCGGGCCGCGCTGGGACGCCGTGCCGAAGAAGGCGTCCATGATGTCGGAGAAGTTGCCGAAGCCGCCGGCCCCGAAGCCGCCCGCGCCACCGCCTCCCGACGCGGACAGCGGGTCGCCGCCGAGGTCGTAGACCTGCTTCTTCTGCGGGTCCGACAGGACCTCGTACGCGGCGTTGATCTCCTTGAACCGCTCCTGCGTCTTCGGATCGGGATTGACGTCCGGGTGCAGCTCGCGCGCGAGCCTCCGGAACGCCTTCTTGATCTCGTCCTGGGAGGCGTCGCGGCGTACGCCGAGTACGGCGTAGTAGTCCGTGGCCACTTACGACTCCGCCAGGATCTGTCCGACGTAACGTGCCACTGCGCGTACCGCTCCCATCGTTCCGGGGTAGTCCATGCGGGTCGGTCCGACCACGCCGAGTTTGGCGACTGCCTCGTCGCCCGAACCGTAGCCGACCGCGACGACGGACGTGGAGTTCAGCCCCTCATGGGCGTTCTCGTGCCCGATGCGTACGGTCATCGCCGAGTCCTTGGCCTCGCCGAGCAGCTTCAGGAGCACCACCTGCTCCTCCAGCGCCTCCAGCACCGGCCGGATCGTCAGCGGGAAGTCGTGCCCGAAGCGGGTCAGATTGGCGGTGCCGCCGATCATCAGCCGCTCCTCGGTCTCCTCCACCAGCGTCTCCAGCAGCGTGGCCAGCACCGTGGAGACGGTCCCGCGGTCCTCCGCCTCGAAGGACTCCGGGAGGTCCTGCACCAGCTGGGGCACGTCGGTGAAGCGCCGCCCCACGACGCGGCTGTTCAGCCGGGCCCGCAGATCGGCCACGGACTGCTCGCCGAACGGCGCCGGGCAGTCGACCATGCGCTGCTCCACGCGCCCGGTGTCCGTGATCAGGACGAGCATCAGCCGTGCGGGAGCCAGCGACAGCAGCTCCACGTGGCGCACGGTCGAGCGCGTCAGGGAGGGGTACTGGACGACCGCGACCTGCCGGGTCAGCTGCGCGAGCAGCCGCACCGTGCGGCCGACGACGTCATCGAGGTCGACCGCGCCGTCCAGGAAGTTCTGGATGGCCCGCCGCTCCGGCGTCGACAGCGGCTTGACGCCCGCCAGCTTGTCGACGAAGAGCCGATAGCCCTTGTCGGTGGGGATGCGGCCCGCGCTGGTGTGGGGCTGGGCGATGAAGCCCTCCTCCTCCAGCACCGCCATGTCGTTGCGCACGGTGGCCGGCGAGACGCCGAGGTTGTGCCGCTCCGTGAGCGCCTTGGACCCGACGGGCTCCTCCGTGCCGACGTAGTCCTGGACGATGGCGCGCAGCACCTCGAGTCTGCGTTCGCTGAGCATCGCGCGCACCTCCAGCTGGCTCCGGTTCTCCTGCGTTGGCACTCGCGGTGTCGGAGTGCCAGGTTCACCCGGCCAGTGTACGGCGCCGGGGTACGCCCCTAGCAAGGGCCGCGGCCCGGGGCGGCCGTCCACGCTACCGCGCGACGGTGCTGGTCGTTGCCGATAGCGTCGCGGTATGGACGTCAGTTGGGAAGAGTTCGGCTGGGAGCGGCTCGGCGACGGTGTGGGCCGCAGGAGGCTGCCCGTCTGGGACGCGACCACGGCACTCGTGGTCGGCGAGCACGCGGCGCTGCTCTACGACACGGGCGCCACGCTCCGCGAGGGCGCCGAGATCCGGGCGCAGGCGCAGCGACTGCTGGGCGGGCGCAGGGTGACGCATATCGCATTGAGCCATCCGCACTTCGATCATGTGCTGGGCACGGCGGCGTTCGCGGGGGCGGAGGTGTTCGGCGCGGTGGGCGTCGAGGCGCTGATGAAGCGGGAGCGTGACGCGCTGCGGACCTCCGCGATCCGGCACGGGGTCGCCGCGGCCGAGGCGGTCGAGGCGACGGACGTGCTGGTCGTCCCGCACCACCTGGTGTGCGGCGAGTGGACGGTGGACCTGGGCGGGCGGCAGGTGCTGCTGGCCAACGTGGGGCCGGGGCACAGCGGGCACGACCTGGCGCTGCTGGTGCCGGGCGAGCCGGAGGTCGTGTTCTGCGGGGACCTGGTGGAGGAGTCCGGCGACCCGCAGGCGGGCGTGGACGCGATCCCGTCCCGCTGGCCGGCCGCGCTGGACCGGCTGCTGGAACTGGGCGGCGAGGACGCGCTGTACGTGCCCGGCCACGGGGCGGTGGTCGACGCCGGTTTCGTACGCGCCCAACGCGATGAACTGGCCCGCCGGTTCGGGGTGTCGTAGCGTCTGCCGAATGCGCAGTTACAACCCTGATCTGACCCCGCCCTGGAAGCGCTCCGCACCCGTCCCCGAGGTGCCCGCCGAGCCGGACGTGGTGGTCGAGGAGGTGGGGACCGGCTTCTGCGGAGCGGTGATCGGCTGCGAGGCGGGGACGGTCACCCTGGAGGACCGGTTCGGCAAACGCCGCGTGTTCCCGCTCGCGCCCAGGGGCTTCCTGCTGGAGGGCCGTACGGTCACCCTCGTCCGTCCCTCCGCGGCTCCGGTGCGGCCCACCCGTACCGCCTCGGGCTCGATCGCCGTTCCGGGAGCACGCGCGCGTGTGGCCCGGGCGGGGCGCATCTACGTGGAGGGCCGCCACGACGCGGAGCTGGTCGAGCGGGTGTGGGGCGACGACCTGCGGATCGAGGGCGTGGTGGTCGAGTACCTGGAGGGCGTCGACGACCTGCCGGCGATCGTGCGGGACTTCGGGCCGGGCCCGGACGCCCGCCTCGGGGTCCTGGTGGACCACCTGGTGCCTGGCTCCAAGGAGTCCCGCATCGCGGCCGAGGTCTCGGACGCCCACACGCTGATCGTGGGCCACCCGTACATCGACATCTGGGAGGCCGTGAAGCCCTCGGCGGTCGGCATCCCGGCGTGGCCCACGGTGCCGCGCGGCGAGGACTGGAAGACGGGCGTGTGCCGGGCGCTCGGCTGGCCGCCGAACACGGGCGCGGCGTGGCAGCGCGTCCTGTCGAGCGTGCACGGCTGGAAGGACCTGGAGCCCGAGCTGCTGGGGCGGGTGGAGCAATTGATCGACTTCGTGACGGTGGGCGACGCCGAGGGTGCGTGACCGCGCACTCGTCTCCCCACCGGAGGCCGGCCCGTTTCCCCGCCATGGCGGGGGTGTTCCGTCGATCAGCTCGTCCACGCCGCCCAGCAGTCGTCGTCCCCGCCGGGGTCTGGAGTCGGCCTCCTTGGCGGGGCCTGGAAGCGGGCGTCAGTCCACCAGGTCCCGCACCACCGCGTCGGCCAGCAGCCGTCCCCGCAGCGTCAGGACGGCGCGCCCCTCGGCGTAAGGACCGGGGTCCAGGAGCCCGTCCCTTACCGCGCGCTCGGCGGCGGCCAGGCCGGCCGGGCGCAGCAGCGACAGCTCGCACCCCTCGCGCAGCCGCAGCTCCAGCAGAACCCGCTCCACCCGCCGGTCCTCCCCGGAGAGCACCTCGCGCCCCGCGCCCGGTGACCGCCCCTCCGCCAGCGCGGCGGCGTACGCGCCGGGGTGCTTGACGTTCCACCACCGCACGCCGCCCACGTGGCTGTGCGCGCCCGGCCCGGCGCCCCACCAGTCGGCGCCGCGCCAGTACAGCTCGTTGTGCAGGCACCGGCCCGCCTCCGAGGTGGCCCAGTTGGACACCTCGTACCACTCGAACCCGGCCGCCGACAGCACGTCCTCCGCGATCAGGTAGCGGTCGGCGTGGACGTCGTCGTCCGTCATCGGCACCTCGCCGCGCCGGATGCGCCGGGCGAGCTGCGTGCCCTCCTCGACGATCAGGGCGTACGCCGAGACGTGGTCCGGTCCGGCGCCGATCGCCGCGTCGAGGGAGGCCCGCCAGTCGTCGTCGCTCTCCCCCGGCGTGCCGTAGATCAGGTCGAGGTTGACGTGTTCGAAGCCCGCCGCACGCGCCTCCGCCACGCAGGCCTCCGGCCGCCCGGGGGTGTGCGTACGGTCCAGCACCTTCAGGACGTGCTGCCGGGCGCTCTGCATGCCGAAGGAGATCCGGTTGAAGCCGCCCTCCCGCAGCTCCGCCAGATAGGCGGAGTCGACGGACTCCGGGTTCGCCTCGGTCGTGATCTCGGCGTCGTCCGCGAACCCGAACTCCTCGCGGACGGCGCCCAGCATGCGTACGAGGTCGCCGGCGGCGAGCAGCGTGGGCGTACCGCCGCCGACGAACACCGTCCGGACCGGCCGGGGGTCGTCGCCCAGGACCTTGCGGGCGAGGCGTACCTCGTCGGTCAGGGTGGCGGCGTAGTTGTCACGGGAGGCCAGCACGCCGCCGGAGCCGCGCAGCTCGGTGGCGGTGTAGGTGTTGAAGTCGCAGTAGCCGCAGCGGGTCGCGCAGTAGGGCACGTGCAGATAGAACCCGAGCGGCCGCTCACCGGCCCCGAGCAGGGCGGACGCGGGCAGCGCGCCGTCCTCGGGCATGGGCTCACCATCGGGCAGTACGGAAGGCATACCGCCCATTGTCCGTCACGCCGGGGCCTACCGGGCCTGGAGGACGAGCAGGGCGAGGTCGTCACCCACGGGGCCCTCCCCGAAGGCGTGCACGGCCTGCCTGATCCGGTCGGCGACGCCCTGGGCGGTGAGCCCGGCGCAGCCGGCGAGGACCCGGGCGAGGCCGTCCTCGTCATCGAGCATCCGGCCGCCGCGGGAGCGCCGCTCCGTGACGCCGTCGGTGACGCACAGGAGGGTGTCACCGGGCGCGAGGTGGAAGGTGTGGCTCTCGTACGCGACGTCGTCGACGACCCCAAGGAGCACCTGCGGCACGGCGGCCGGGGTCACCGTGCCGTCGGGGCGCAGGAGGAGCGGGAGGGGGTGCCCGGCGCAGGCGAGGGTGCAGCGCGCTCCGCCGTCGTCGCCGGGGGTGAGCTCGCCGTACAGGAGGGACAGGAAGCGTGACTGCGTCGGCATGACGGGCAGCGGCTCGGGGCCGCCCGCGGCGGCGACGACCAGCGCGGCGGCCTCCGCGGCCTCGGTGGCGTCGTCGAGGAGAAGCCGGTTGAGCCGGTCGAGGACCTCGCCGACCCGGTGGCCCTCACGGGCGAGCAGCCGCAGCCAGGGGCGGGCGAGGCCGGTGACGACGGCGGCCTCCGGTCCGCTGCCCTGGACGTCGCCGAGCATGAAGCACCAGCGCCCGGGCCGGCCGGCGGCTCCCGCGCCGGGCGGCGCCGCCTGGAAGACGTCGTAGAAGTCACCGCCCGCCAGCCCGTCGTCGCTCGGCTCGTAGACGACGCAGCTGGTGACCCCCGGGATCTGCGCCACCTGGCTGGGCAGCAGCCCGCGCTGCAGCACCCGGCTGATGGTGGCCTGGCGCGTGTACCGGCGGGCCGCGCCGATCGCCAGGGCCACACGACGCGCGAAGTCCTCGATGAGCGCCGTGACCGCGTCGGGGATACGGGCCGTGCCGCGCCGCCCGAGCATCAGCGTGCCGAGCCCACGGCCGCCCGTGACGAGCCGGTAGGCGAGCGCGGTGCCGTCCCCGCCCGGGTCGGGCCACGCCACGGGCACCGGCCCGGTGCGCGCGGCCTCCGGCATGGGCGGCGGCTCCTTGTGGAGCACGGCGCGCAGCGGCTCGATGGCCGACTCGTCGGCGTGCCAGACGCGGGCGAGCCGGGGCGCCGCCGGCGCCTCGCCGCCGTCGCCCTCCAGCCAGAAGGCGCACCAGTCCGCCAGGCGCGGCACCAGCAGCTGTCCGGCGAGCGCGGCGACCAGATCCTCGTCCAGCTGCCCGGCGAGCAGGTCGGACGCCTCGGCGAGGAAGGTCAGCGCCGAGCTGCCCGCCCACTCGTGGTCGTCGCGGACGGGCCGGCGCGGCGCGGGGGCGAGGATCTCGGCGGCGCGCAGGCCGCGCTGGATGGCGGGCTCGGTGCCCGGCACCGGGCAGGTGTCCCAGCCGTCGAGGGGGAGGCGGGCCCAGACGGTCTTCAAGCCGGGCCGGTAGGTGATGCCCCAGCACTCGGCGAGCGCGGCGACGAGCTGGAGCCCCCGGCCGTACTCCTCCGGGCCGCTCACCTCCCCTTCCGCGGGGTGCTGCTCGTTGCGGACGGTGCGCGCGGGGTGGTGGTCGGAGACTTCGAGGACGAGGGCGGCGGGCTGGTCGCCGTCGGGCTCCTCCAACCGCACGAGCAGCTCGACGGTGGTGCCCGCGTGGACGACGGCGTTGGTGACGAGCTCGGCGACGACGAGGACGGCGTCGTCGGCGACCCGGTCGTTGATCGCGGCGGCGGCGGGCAGCGCCAGGCCGGTCCAGTCGGCGAGCGCGGCCCGCACGAAGCGGCGCGCGGCGGCGGGGGCGAGCGGGTTGCCGGGCAGGCTGGTGCGCGCGACGGAGTGGTCGGGCGGCGGCGGCATGGGCGGAAGGTGGTGCCGGTGGGGCGGCACGTCGACGATCTCCCGCTGGGCCCGCTGCAGCCGCTGCGTCGGAAAGGACCCCACGTGTGCTCCTCGTCGGCTCCCGGGTCTGGACACCGACAGAGTGACAGATTGAGCCCGCTCATAAGCGCCGAGTCATCGAAGTCGCGGGCAAAGGCACGAAAGTCGCGGGGCAGGGCCACGAAGGACGGGCGCGACCGGTGCCGGCCGCGCCCGTCCTCGGGGTGCGAAGGTCTCGGATCCGTGTGGCCCACAGGGGTCGGGCTCCGGGTCCGAAGGGTGACGGATCCCGGGGTTGTCCGAAGGTGTCGGGTTCCCGGTCCGAAGGGTGATGGATCCCGGGGTCCGAAGGTGTCGGGTCCCCGGGTCCGGGGGTGTCAGGCCTCCTTGGTGCCCGCGTACATCTCGTCGATGAGGTGCTTGTACTCGCGCTCCACCACGGGCCGCTTCAGCTTGAGGCTGGGCGTCAGTTCGCCGTGCTCGATGTCGAGGTCGCGCGGGAGCAGCCGGAACTTCTTGATGGTCTGCCAGCGCTGCAGGCCCTCGTTGAGCCGGTCGACGTAGCCCTGGACGAGCTTTTCGACCTGCGGGGTGGCCACCACTTCGGCGTACGTCCTGCCGCCGAGGCCGTTCTCCTCGGCCCAGCCGAGGATGGCGGGCTCGTCGAGGGCGATGAGGGCCGTGCAGTAGTTCCGGTCGGCGCCGTGCACGAGGATGTTGGAGACGAAGGGGCAGACCGCCTTGAACTGTCCCTCGACCTCGGCGGGCGCGATGTACTTGCCGCCGGACGTCTTGATGAGGTCCTTCTTGCGGTCGGTGATGCGCAGGTAGCCGTCGACGGACAGCTCACCGATGTCGCCGGTGTGGAGCCAGCCGTCCGGCTCCAGGACCTCGGCGGTCTTCTCGGGCAGCCCGTGGTAGCCCTCCATGATGCCGGGGCCGCGCAGGAGGATCTCGCCGTCGTCGGCGATCCGCACCTCGGTGCCGGGCAGCGGCTTGCCGACCGTGCCGGTGCGGTACGCCTCGCCCGGGTTGACGAAGCTGGCGGCGCTGGACTCCGTCAGGCCGTAGCCCTCGAGGATGTGGATGCCGGCGCCGGAGAAGAAGTAACCGATGTCGGGGGCGAGCGCGGCCGAGCCGGAGACGGCGGCGCGCAGCCGGCCGCCGAAGGCTTCGCGGAGCTTGGAGTAGACGAGCGCGTCGGCGACCTTGTGCTTGGCGGTGAGGCCGAAGGGGGCGCTCGCGGTGCCGGTGCGGCGGAAGTTGTCCTGGCTGGCCTTGGCGTACTCGCGGGCGACTTCGGCCGCCCACTTGAAGATCTTGTACTTGGCTCCGCCGCCGGCCCGCGCCTTGGCCGCGACCCCGTTGTAGACCTTCTCGAAGATGCGGGGCACGGCGGCCATGTACGTCGGCTGGACGACCGGAAGGTTCTCGATGATCTTGTCGACGCGGCCGTCGACGGCGGTGACGTGCCCGACCTCGATCTGCCCGGACGTCAGCACCTTGCCGAAGACGTGGGCGAGCGGCAGCCACAGGTACTGCACGTCGTCCTTGGTGACCAGTCCGGTCGCGGCGATGGCCTTGGCCATGTACGACCAGTTGTCGTGCGGGAGCCGCACGCCCTTGGGGCGGCCGGTGGTGCCCGAGGTGTAGATGAGGGTGGCGAGCTGGGCGGCGCTGATCGCGGCGACCCGGTCCCTGACCGCGTCCGGGTGCTTCTCCAGGTACGCGCGACCGCGCTTTTCGAGGTCTGCGAGGGAGAGGACCCAGCCCGCCGGGTCGTCCTCGGCCGCTTCGACGTCGGTGGCGTCGATGACGACGACGTGGGCGAGGTGCGGGAGGTCGGTGCGGTGTGCGCGGGCCTTGGCGAGCTGGGTGGCGTCCTCGGCGATCAGGACGCGGCTGTCGGAGTCGGCGAGGATGTACGCGGACTCGTCGGCGTTCGTCTGGGGGTAGACGGTCGTCGTGGCCGCCCCGGCGCACATCACGCCGAGGTCGGCGAGGATCCACTCCACGCGGGTGGCGGAGGCGAGCGCGACGCGCTCCTCCGACCGGACACCGAGGTCGATCAGGCCGGCGGCGATGGCGTAGACCCGGTCGGCGGCCTGCTCCCAGCTGAGCGATTTCCAGTCGTCGGGGCCCTGTCCGGAGGCCGGGGGAACGGGGTAGCGGTAGGCCTCGGCGTCCGGGGTCTTCGCGACGCGCTCAAGGAAGAGGGACGCCACGGAGGGCGGCCGGTTCTCGATCGGATTCTGGGTGTCGCTCACGGCGTCCTCCGGGCGGCTTGCGGCAGGGCTGCACGACGGGATGTTGTTTAACTGGCGAGTAACCCTCGGGCGGGATCAGGTTAGAGCGCTGTGGTCCGCCATGTAAGGGGCTATGGCCCGGCGGTTCATACCCGGTTCATAACGACTGTGCAGCATCCGTGCAGGGGCCCGGAAGGCGAAAGCGCCCGTCCGGGAACCGAACGGGCGCTTTCGTGTGCCGTACTGCCTCGCGGCCGTGCCGTACTGACTCGTGGACCGCTTCCCGGCGTGCCGTACCGCTTCCGGTCCTGCTTCCGCTTCTCTACTTCTTGGACTTGCCGCCGGCGGAGTCGTCGCTGGAGAGCACCGCGATGAAGGCCTCCTGCGGCACCTCCACGGAGCCGACCATCTTCATCCGCTTCTTGCCTTCCTTCTGCTTCTCCAGCAGCTTCCGCTTACGGGAGATGTCACCGCCGTAGCACTTGGCGAGGACGTCCTTGCGGATGGCGCGGATGGTCTCGCGGGCGATGACGCGCGAGCCGATGGCCGCCTGGATCGGCACCTCGAACGCCTGGCGCGGGATGAGCTCGCGCAGCTTGGCGACGAGCCGCACCCCGTACGCGTACGCCGCGTCCTTGTGGGTGATGGCGGAGAAGGCGTCGACCTTGTCGCCGTGCAGCAGGATGTCGACCTTGACCAGGCTGGAGGCCTGCTCGCCGGTGGGCTCGTAGTCGAGGGAGGCGTACCCGCGCGTCTTGGACTTCAGCTGGTCGAAGAAGTCGAAGACGATCTCGGCGAGGGGGAGGGTGTAGCGGATCTCGACCCGGTCCTCGGAGAGGTAGTCCATGCCGAGGAGCGTGCCGCGGCGGGTCTGGCACAGCTCCATGATCGCGCCGATGAACTCGCTGGGCGCGAGGACCGTGGCGCGCACGACCGGCTCGTACACCTCGCTGATCTTCCCCTCGGGGAACTCGCTCGGGTTGGTGACGGTGTGCTCGGTGCCGTCCTCCATCAGTACGCGGTAGACCACGTTGGGGGCGGTCGCGATCAGGTCGAGACCGAACTCGCGCTCCAGGCGCTCGCGGATCACGTCCAGGTGGAGGAGGCCGAGGAAGCCGACGCGGAAGCCGAAGCCGAGCGCGGCGGAGGTCTCCGGCTCGTAGACGAGCGCGGCGTCGTTGAGCTGGAGCTTGTCCAGCGCGTCGCGCAGCTCGGGGTAGTCGGAGCCGTCCAGTGGATAGAGGCCCGAGAACACCATCGGCTTCGGGTCCTTGTAGCCGCCGAGGGCCTCGGTGGCGCCCTTGTGCAGGGTGGTGATGGTGTCACCGACCTTGGACTGCCGGACGTCCTTCACACCGGTGATGAGGTAGCCCACCTCGCCGACGCCGAGGCCGTCGGCCGGGAGCATCTCGGGCGAGTTGGTGCCGATCTCCAGCAGCTCGTGCGTGGCGCCGGTCGACATCATCCTGATGCGCTCACGCTTGTTGAGCTGGCCGTCGATGACGCGGACGTAGGTGACGACGCCGCGGTACGAGTCGTAGACCGAGTCGAAGATCATCGCGCGGGCGGGGGCGTCGGCGACGCCGACGGGGGCGGGCACGTCCTTGACGACCCGGTCGAGCAGCGCCTCCACCCCGATGCCGGTCTTGGCCGACACCCTGAGCACGTCGTCCGGGTCGCAGCCGACGAGGTTCGCCAGCTCCTCGGCGAACTTCTCCGGCTGGGCGGCCGGCAGGTCGATCTTGTTGAGCACCGGGACGATGGTGAGGTCGTTCTCCATCGCGAGGTAGAGGTTCGCGAGGGTCTGCGCCTCGATGCCCTGGGCGGCGTCGACGAGCAGGACGGTGCCCTCGCAGGCGGCGAGGGACCGCGACACCTCATAGGTGAAGTCGACGTGACCAGGGGTGTCGATCATGTTGAGGATGTGCGTCCTGCCCTGGCCGTCGCCCGTGGTGGGCGCCCAGGGCAGGCGGACGGCCTGGGACTTGATCGTGATGCCGCGCTCGCGCTCGATGTCCATGCGGTCGAGGTACTGAGCGCGCATCTGCCGCTGCTCGACCACACCGGTCAGCTGAAGCATCCGGTCGGCGAGGGTCGACTTGCCGTGGTCGATGTGCGCGATGATGCAGAAGTTGCGGATCAGCGCCGGGTCGGTACGGCTCGGCTCGGGCACGTGGGTAGGGGTCGCGGGCACGCAGGGTCCTGATTCTTGAGACGCCGGGCGTCTCTGCTCGGGTCGACGTCGGATCGATACGTAGGTTCCATGGTCCCACGGACGGGGACCGACGCTCGGTTTGGGCCGCTCGGACGGTGACTGGTAGCCTGGGCAGCTGTGTCTCGTGGCCCTCTCAGCACCGGGACACACATCAGAGAAATCCTTACGAACCTGAAAAGGCTCTTTCGTGGCGAACATCAAGTCCCAGATCAAGCGGAACAAGACCAACGAGAAGGCGCGCCTGCGCAACAAGGCCGTCAAGTCGTCGCTCAAGACCGCGATCCGCAAGGCCCGTGAGGCTGCCGCCGCGGGTGACGTCGAGAAGGCCACCCTGGCCGCTCGCGAGGCCTCCCGCAAGCTGGACAAGGCCGTCTCGAAGGGTGTCATCCACAAGAACGCCGCCGCCAACAAGAAGTCGGCGCTGGCCGCCAAGGTTGCCTCCCTCCAGGCCTGAGTTGCTCTTGATTTGATCGCCGGAACGGACCCAGCGGGCCCTCTCATCCGCTCCTGACCGGCACCCCGAGCCCGTACGCGGCCTGCGTTCGCCACGCGGGTACGAGCTCACGATCGTGACCCGAAGGCCCCGGCCCCGTGCTTCCCCAGCACGCAGCCGGGGCCTTCGGCATGCCAGGGCCTTCGGCATGCCGCGGCGGGGCAGGGGCCGGGGGTGTGGTGCGGCAGGTGGTGCGACATGTGGTGCGACATGTGGGGGGCGCGCGAGGGTGTGAGCGGTGATGCGCGGGGGCGTGACCGTGATGCGGTGCGTGGTGCCGCGTGGACGCCGGACGCGGGCGCCGGACGCGGGCGCCGTACGCAGGCGCCGTACGCAGGCGCCGTGCGGACCTGACGGGCCTGGGCAGACCTGACGGGCCGTCGAGTGCGCCCAGGCGAGGCAGCGGGCGAGGCAGCGGGCCGGAGGCCGGTGACCGGCAAGCGGCGAGCCGAGGGGTCGGCGAGGCGGCCAGCCGGGGGTCGGCGAGGCCGCGTCCAGGGCGCCCGGAGAGACCGCGGCGCCACTGGGTGCCGGACGGCGCGGGCGAGGGTCCGCCGGGTGCAACCCGGAGGAGTCGTCCGCTCCCGCGCCACTGGGCGCCGGGCGGGGCAGCGGCGGCGTCGCGTCAGCGGCGGGAGCGGGCCGCGCGGGCGATCGTGACGACCGCCTTCTCCAGGGCGTACTCCGGGTCGTCGCCGCCGCCCTTGACGCCCGCGTCCGCTTCGGCGATGGCGCGCAGGGCCATCGCCACACCGTCCGGCGTCCAGCCGCGCATCTGCTGGCGCACGCGGTCGATCTTCCACGGCGGCATGCCGAGCTCGCGGGCGAGGTCGGCGGGCCGCCCGCCCCGCGCCGACGACAGCTTGCCGATGGCCCGCACGCCCTGTGCCAGGGCGCTGGTGATCAGCACGGGCGCGACGCCCGTCGACAGCGACCAGCGCAGCGCCTCCAGCGCCTCGGCCGCCCGCCCCTCCACCGCCCGGTCGGCGACGTTGAAACTGGAGGCCTCCGCGCGACCCGTGTAGTACCGCCCGACGACCGCCTCGTCGATCGTGCCCTCGACGTCCGCGGTCAGCTGTGACACCGCGGACGCGAGCTCCCGCAGGTCACTGCCGATCGCGTCGACGAGCGCCTGGCACGCCTCGGGCGTCGCCGACCGTCCCAGCGTGCGGAACTCGCCCCGTACGAACGTCAGCCGCTCCGCGGGCTTGGTCGTCCTAGGGCACGCGATCTCCCGCGCACCGGCCTTGCGAGCCGCGTCCAGCAGGCCCTTGCCCTTCGCGCCGCCCGCGTGGAGCAGGACGAGGGAGATCTCCTCGACCGGCGCACCGAAGTACGCCTTGATGTCCTTGACCGTGTCGGCGGAGAGGTCGTGCGCGTTCCGCAGGATCAGGACCTTGCGCTCGGCGAAGAGCGAGGGGCTCGTCAGCTCGGCGAGCGTGCCCGGCTGGAGCTGGTCGGCGGTCAGGTCGCGGACGTCCGTGTCGGCGTCGGCGGCCCGGGCCGCCGCCACCACCTGTTGCACCGCTCGGTCCAGGAGCAGGTCCTCCTGGCCGACGGCGAGGGTGACGGGGGCGAGCGGGTCGTCGGTCGCGTTCTTTCTGGTGGCCATCGCGAACCAGCATCCCACGCACCACTGACACCCGGCCCCGGCCGGTCCGCCGGCAGCCGGTCCGCGCCGTCCCGACGGTCGGCCTGTCCCGCCTCCCGCCTATCCCGCCTTCCCGCTTACGGCTCTTCCCGCCAGCCGTCCCACTCCGCCGCGAACTCGTCCAGCTCGGCCGCCGGCAGGCGCCCCTGCGGGTCCTCGACGACCACGAGCCACTGCGCGTCCTCGGCGTCGTCCTCACCGGCCAGCGCGTCCCGCACCAGCTGGGGCTCCTCGTCGACACCGAAACGGGCGCCGAGCTCCGCGGCCGCCTCCTCCGCAGCATCCCGGTCGGGCAGCACCAGCACATGTCTCACATCGTTCACGGAACCATTGTTCAACCCCCCGGATCGGCGTCGGGACCAGGGTCGGCGCGAACGTTCCTGGCGGTGGCCCGCAGCTCCCGCCCGGCGCCGGTGACCGCGATGGAGCCGTCCCGGTCCGTGCGCAGCACCATCGCTCCCCCGCCTCTCAGGGCCCCGAGCGTGCGGGGTGACGGATGGCCGTACCCGTTGTCCCGGCCCGCGGACACCAGCGCCACCCGGGGCCGGACCCGGCTCAGCAGATGCGGGTCCTGATGGGGCGAGCCGTGGTGGGCGACCTTCAGGACGTCCACCGGCGGCAGGTTCGGGTGGGCGCGCAACAGGCCGCGCTGGGCGGGTGGTTCGAGATCGCCCAGGAGCAGCAGGGTCAGCCCGGCCCGCGTTCGGACCAGCAGCGTGACGCTGGCGTCGTTCGGTCCCTCGGCGTCCGCCCCCGGCAGGGCATGGCCCGGCCACAGGACCCGCCACTCCAGCGTCCCGGTCCGGCGCCGCTCTCCCGGGGCCGCCCGGATGACGTCCACCCCTGCCGCGCCCGCCGTTCTGTGCACGAACGCGGCCTGGCCGGCCGGCTCCTGGAGGCCCGTCGTCTGGATGGCGCCGACCTCCCGGCCGCGCAGCACCCCGGGCAGCCCGGCGACATGGTCGGCGTGGAAGTGTGTGAGCAGGACGAGGGGCACCCGTCTGACGCCCAGGTCGCTCAGGCACCGGTCGACGGGCTCCGGTTCCGGACCGGCGTCCACCACCACGGCCGCGCCGCCGCCCGCCGCGAGCACCGTCGCGTCGCCCTGGCCCACGTCGCACATGGCGAAGACCCAGTCGGGTGGTGGCCATCCGGTGACCAGCCGGGTCAGCGGTGGTGGCCGCACCACCGCGAGCAGTAACAGCACGGCGCACGCGGCGGCCACCCAGGATCGGCGCGGCAGCCACCGGGCCAGCAGTACGCCCACGCCGGTGACTCCGGCGAGCAGCAGCCCGCCCCGCCAGCCGCCGGGCCAGTCGGCCTGCGCTCCGGGCAGCGCCGCCCCGGTGCGGGCGACGGAGGCGATCCATTCGGCCGGCCATCCCGCGCAGGCGGCCACCGCCCGGGCCACGGGCATCGCCACCGGTGCCGCGGCCAGAGCGGTGAACCCGAGGACGGTGGCCGGGGCGACCGCGAGCTCCACCAGCAGATTGCAGGGGACGGCGACCAGGCTGATCCGGGCGGCGAAGATCGCCACCACGGGGGCGCACACGACCTGGGCCGCCGCGGTCGCGGCCAACGCCTCCGCGCCGCGCGGTGGCACCCGGCGCCGCCGCAGCGCGGCGCTCCACCCCGGGGCGACGGTGAGGAGGGCTCCTGTTGCGAGCACGGAGAGCACGAAGCCGTAACTGCGGGCCAGCCACGGGTCGTACAGCACCAGCAGCAACACGGCGGCGGCCAGCGCGGGGATGAGCGATCTGCGGCGGCCGGTGCCGATCGCCAGCAGGGTGATCGATCCGCACGCCGCCGCGCGCAGCACACTCGGGTCGGGGCGGCAGACCACCACGAAGGCGAGCGTGAGCGCCCCGCCGAGCAGCGCGGTTCCCCTCAGCCCGATCCCCAACCGGGGGGCGAGCCCGCCCCGTTCCGCTCTCAGCGCGGTGCCGGGCGGGCCGATGAGCAGCAACAACACGACGGTGAGGTTGCTTCCTGACACGGCGAGGACGTGGGTGAGGTCGGTGGCGCGGAAGGCGTCGTGCAGCTCGGGCGGGATGCGTGAGGTGTCACCGACGACCAGCCCGGGCACAAGGGCGCGGGCGTCCGGGGTGAGGCCGTCCGTGGCGGTACGCAGCCCTGCCCGCAGTTCCCCCGCCGTTCGCTGGAGAGCGTTCGGTGGTCCGATGACGCGCGGCGGGCCGGCCCCGACGCGTATGACGGCAGCGAACCGCTCGCCCGTGCGCTGCGGCGGCGCCAGCCGCGCGTCCACCCGTACGCGAGTGGACGGCAACAGCCGCCGCCACCCGTCCCCCGGCGACACGATCAGCAGCACCGGCGTACGGATGTCGGTGACGGCTCCGCCGGTCGCCACGAGCCGTGTCGCCTTCCCGTCCAGGACGACCGAGCCGCCCCCCGGTCGGCCGCCGCCCCGGACGGGACGGGGATCCGAGGTGACCGTCACCTCCACGCTCACCCGCGCGTACTCCCGTGCCAGCTCCGGTAGTGGCCCCCGCCGCAGATCGGCGCCGTGGAAGCCGGCCGATGCCGCTCCGGCGGCGGCGCACAGCAGCAGGGTCGCACCGGCGGTGGCGTTGCCCCGCCACCGCCCGTACGCCGTGGGGCGCACCGAGCCGAGTCGGCCCGCCACCAACGGAGACAGGAGCACCAGAGCGGCGGCCCCGGTGCACAGCGCCACGCCGGCCGTGGTCCATCTTCCCGGCGCGCCCAGGGCCAGGGCCGCCGCCGCCCACGCGGCGAGGGCCGGAGGCACCAGTCGCAGATCCGCCGGGCCCTCCTGGCGCGGGTCGGCGGCGCCCAGCCGGTGGCCCGAGGCGGCGTGAACCGCCGCGCGTGCCGTCGTTGTTCGGCTGGGCAGCGATGTTTCGCGTGTCATGGCCGTACGAGAGGCTGCAGGTCCGCGAACCGCCGGTCGCCGATGCCGTTGACCTCGCGGAGCTCATCGACCGACCGGAATCCCCCATGCCGGGTGCGGTAGTCGACGATGTGCTGGGCCAGCACGGGACCGACGCCGGGCAGCGCGTCGAGCTGGTCCGCCGTGGCGGTGTTGAGGCTGACGGGCCCACCGGCGGGTCCGGACGGTCCGGGCACCGGTCCGGCCGGAGCCGGGGTGACGCCCACGACCACCTGCTCACCGTCCATCAGGACACGGGCGCGGTTCAGCCCGGTGACGTCGGTGCCCGGCCGGACCCCACCCGCCGCGCGCAGTGCGTCGGCCACCCGCGAACCGGCCGGCAGCCGCAGCACGCCGGGCCTGCGCACCTTGCCGCTCACATCGACGACCACGGGCAACGGCGCGGCCGAGGGCCCGGGGCCCGGCGCCCCGGACATCATGTCGGCAGCCGGCGCCGCCGCCCCGACCACCTCGGGTGCGCGCACGGACTCCGGCCGGCCCGCCCAGAAATACCGCCCGGCCAGCACCGCGGCCACGACGAGCACCACCGAGAGCGCGGCGAGTGCTCGCGGCTCCATCCCGCATCGCAGATGCAGCCAGAGGGGCAGCCGCTCCCGCAGCGCCGGCCGCCATCGCTCCTGCCGCCCGGACGGTTCCTCTCCCACCGCAGCAGTGGCGGAAGCGGGCGTCGGCGATGAGGGAGCAGGCGCCGACGGGGCGGGCGTGGGTGTCGGCGGCGGATGCGGCGCATGCGCGCCGGCCCTTTGGAAGAGCGCGTCGGCACGCCGACGCGGCGCAGCCGCGGGCACCGTGGCCGCAAGACCGCCGCGTACGCGTCGCCCGAGCCGACCGCGTGCGCGGACATGGCTTCGGGCACGCGCCCCGCCGCGAGTGCGGCCGTCGGATCCCCGGGCCCGCCCGGGCCCGCTGGTCGCCAACAACGGCGTCGACCCAGGAGCTGACGCCGACGAGGTAGGGGACGCCGACGAGGACGTGGACGCCGACGTCAAAGCCGAGGCCGAGGTCGGGGTGGACGTCGAGGTGGATGTCGTCACGGAGTGTGTTCGGTTCGCCATGCACAGCACGGTACGCACACACGACCGAACGCGCCGACCCGCCTCAAAATCCGTGGAAAACCGACCAGTTGTGGAAAAGACAGCCACCCTTACGGGTGACGACGTCCATCACGGAACGTCACCTGGACGAGACGACCACTCCGAGCAGCCCCGGCCCGGTGTGCGCGCCGATCACCGCGCCCACCTCGCTGACGTGCAGGTCGGCCAGGCCCGGGACACGCCGGCGCAGCCGGTCCGCGAGCGCGGCGGCCCGCTCGGGCGCCGACAGATGGTGCACGGCGATGTCCACCGGACTCGCCCCCGCCCGCTCGGCGGCGATCTCCTCCAGCCGGGCGATCGCCTTCGATGCCGTGCGCACCTTCTCGCGCAGCTCGATCCGGCCGCCCTCCAGTTCCAGCAGCGGTTTGACGGCGAGCGCCGAGCCCAGCAGCGCCTGGGCCGCACCGATGCGGCCGCCCCTGCGCAGATAGTCCAGCGTGTCCACGTAGAAGTAGGCGGACGTCCCGGCGGCCCGCTTCTGCGCCGCCGCGACCGCGTCGTCCAGCGTGCCGCCGGACTCGGCCGCTTCGGCAGCCGCGAGTGCGCAGAAGCCGAGCGCCATGGCCACCATGCCGGTGTCGACCACCCGCACGGGCACGGGTGCCTCCTTGGCGGCCAGCACCGCCGCGTCGTACGTCCCGGAGAACTCGGCCGACAGATGCAGCGAGACGATCCCGTCGGCCCCGCGCTCGGCGGCAGCCCGGTACGCCGCCACGAACGTCCCGGGGCTGGGCCGGGACGTCGTGACGGAGCGCCGCTTCTGCAGCGCGAGGGCGAGCGAGCGGGCCGAGATCTCGGTGCCCTCCTCGAGGGCCCGGTCGCCGAGGACGACGGTCAGCGGCACCGCGCTGATGCCGTGCCGCTCCATCGTCTGCGGCGGCAGGTAGGCCGTTGAATCGGTGACGATCGCGACATGGCGGGACATGAGCGGGAGGTTACCCGTCAGCGGCGCCGCACGGCAGCCCGCCCCCGCCCGGTGATCGGTTCGGGTCAGTTCGTGGTCTCGGGCCGCGGCGACTTCTGCCAGGAATAGACGGTTCCCTGCCGGGCGTCCCGCCCCGTGATCGCGGGCCGCTCACCCGCCGCCTCGCCCGCACCCGCAGCCGCCGCACCCGAGCCCGCACCGGGCATCCGCTCCGAGGTGTCCGCCGCCCCGGCCGGCCAGACCTGCTCGGAGGCCTGCCCCGTGGACGCCTCCGGCCATGCGGTGTCCTCGCGCCGCCCCTCCGGCTCCGACCAGTGACGCAGCGCGCCCGCCTCGACATCGATCTGCGCGCTCAGCGTCGACAGATCGTCGTCCGCGAACCTCCGCGCCCGGTCCCGGGCCGCCCAGCGCAGCGCATCCGCCGAGTGTGTGATGCGCTCGGTGCGCTCCCGCATCTCCCCGAGCTGCGCGGCGACCCTGGCGCGGTCCGGGTCGCGCTCCATCCGCTTGAGGTCCTCGTCGAGCTCGTGTCCGTGTGCGCTGAGCCGCCGGAACAGCTCCAGCGACTCCTTGAGCGAGGCGTCTTCCACGGCCCCGGCCTCCAGCGCGTCCTGGGTGGCCCGCATCGAGGTACGCAGCGACAGCCGCAGCTGTGCCAACTCGCCCGCGACACCGCCCTGGCCGTAACTCTTCGCCCTGAGCGTCGTGTCCTCGACGGTGCGCCGCGCCTGGGTGATCGTGCGGTCGACGCCGCGCTTGGTGGCCTTGACGGCCTTCACGGTCACGTACACGCCCAGCGCGACGAAGGTGACGAAGAGCAGCGCCAGAATCAGGATCACGGCTGTCATGGAGTCCCCTCGAAATCGGTGCCGGACGTACTCGCCCGTCGTCCTCCACGGTAAACGGAACGGGCAGGCCGCGCGCCGACGGCGAACGCCAGAACCGCTCGAAGACATGCGGCAGCTCGTCCGCCGCGATGCCCGGCCAG
>NZ_JBEXQK010000062.1:0-28795 GCF_040612535.1 Streptomyces sp. NPDC006368 | reverse complement strand
CCGACCACCTCGAGTCGGAGCGGATGGTGTACGTCCACGTCAGCTTGTCCGGGGACGACTTCCACGCGGCGCACCGCCCGCCGCAGCCGGTGCCGCCCGCCGCGCACACGCAGCGGAGCGAACCGAGGAACCCCGCGGATCTCCGGCACCGGAGACGGGGGAGACCCGGGACAGCCGGGGGAGGACAGGGGAAAAGAGGACGGCATGGCACACCACCTGGGAGATCGAAGAGCGACCGTGGAGCGGTCCGGCCGGCCTTGCGCCGACGCCCCTCACGATCCCGCGTGTCCGCCGATCCCGCTCGGGGCTGTGGACAACCAGAGGTGTGTGGAAAAGCCCCTCACCCGAGGGGCTGACCACTACGGCAGCTCGATGCCCAGATCCCAGCCGTCGTGGGCCCGCGTGCACAGGCAGGAGCGGCTCTCCGTCTCCGGCAGCGCCGCGACCGCGTCGAAGAGCACCTCGCGCAGTCGCCCGACGTTCTCCCCGAACACGCGCAGCACCTCGGTGTGCGAGACGCCGTCACCCGTCTCCGCGCCGGCGTCCAGGTCCGTCACCAGCGCCATCGAGGTGTAGCAGAGCCCCAGCTCCCTCGCGAGCAGCGCCTCGGGGTGCCCGGTCATGCCCACCACCGACCAGCCCATCGCCGCGTGCCATCGCGACTCGGCCCGGGTCGAGAAGCGGGGCCCTTCTATGACGACCATGGTGCCGCCGTCCACCGCCTCCCAGCCGCGCCCGTGCGCCGCCGCCAGTGCCACCTTGCGCCCGTCGGGGCAGTACGGGTCGGCGAACGACGTGTGCACGACGTTCGGCACGCTGCCCCCGGGGAGCGGCTCCCCGTCGAAGTACGTCTGGATCCGTGTCTTGGTCCGGTCCACCAACTGGTCCGGTACGAGCAGCGTCCCGGGCCCGTACTCGGGCCGCAGACCGCCGACCGCGCACGGCCCCAGCACCTGCCGGACGCCGACGGACCGCAGCGCCCACAGGTTGGCCCGGTAGTTGATGCGGTGCGGCGGCAGGTGGTGGCCGCGCCCGTGCCGGGGCAGGAAGACGACCCGCCGCCCGGCCAGCTCGCCGAAGAACAGCGAGTCGCTCGGGCTGCCGTAGGGGGTGGTGACCGGGACCTCCGTCACGTCCTCCAGGAAGGAGTAGAAGCCCGATCCGCCAATCACACCGATCTCTGCGTTCGCCATGCGGTCACCCTAATCGGACGGGTGAACGCCGAGGACCCCGCCGTGGGGAACGGCGGGGTCCGGGCGAACACGCGAAGGGGGCGCTGAAGCAGCGCCGCGGAGCGCGAAGGAGGAAGGTCAGGCGGCGGAGCTGGTGCTGCTGCTCGATGTGCCGGACGTGCTCGACGCGGCCGGCTTCGCGTCCGACGAGCCCTTCGCCGAGGACGACGAAGCGGACGAGGACGACGCGGGCGACGAGGAGGCCGCGGGCGCGCTGCTCGACGAGGCGCCACGGCTGTCGTTGCGGTAGAAACCGGAGCCCTTGAAGACGATGCCGACAGCCGAGAACACCTTCTTCAGGCGTCCCTTGCAGCTGGGGCACTCGGTCAGCGCGTCATCGGTGAACTTCTGCACCGCCTCGAGGCCCTCGCCGCACTCGGTGCACTGGTACTGGTAGGTCGGCACTGTGACTTCCTCCTGGCACTCTCACTCATTGAGTGCTAACGACAGTCCATACTGACGTATTCCGCCGGATCAGTCCACCGTCACCGGCACTCGGTGACCGACGCCACGTACCACGGTGCGGGTGGCGGCGCGCGGCGCGAGCCGCGAGCGGAGCGCGACCAGGGTGATCAGCGCCAGTGCCGTACCGGCCAGCGGGACCAGGAAACCGGCGCTCGCGCCGTATCCGTCCGCGAGCCGCCCGGCCACCGTCACGGCGGCGGCCTGGCCCAGCGCCACCGCGCCGGTCAGCCAGGTGAACGCCTCGGTGCGGGTGGCGGCCGGCACCAGCGTCTCGACCAGCGTGTATCCGGTGATGAGCGCCGGCGCGATGCACAGGCCCACGATCAGGCCCAGCCCGCCCAGCAGCAGCACCGAGTGCACCGACCACAGCAGCGAGGCGGCCACGGTCAGGCCCGTGTAGCCGAGGATCAGCCGGCGGCGCGGCCCGATCTTCCAGGGCATCGCGCCGACCGCGATGCCGGCCAGCATGTTGCCCGCGGCGAAGAGCCCGTACAGCAGGCCGTTGGCGCCCGGGTTGCCGATCTCCTCACTGAACGCGGTCAGCGAGACCTGCATGCCGCCGAAGACGGAGCCGATGCCGAGGAAGGCCACCGCCAGGACCCGTACGCCGGGTATGGACAGCGCGGAGCCGTGCTCCGCGCGCGCGTGGGCCCCGCCGAGGCCGTGTGTCGGCTGTGTACCGCGCTGGGCGGCGAAGAACAGGCCGCCGAGCAGCGTCAGCGACGCCTCGGCGATCAGACCGGCCGCGGGGTGGACGCCGGTGCACAGGGCGGTGGCCAGCACGGGTCCCACCACGAAGGTGAACTCGTCCGTGACGGACTCGAAGGCCGCCGCCGTCGACATGAGCGGGGACCCTTCCAGCTTCGCCGCCCAGCGGGCCCGGACCATGGGCCCGACCTGCGGCACGGAGGCGCCCGTCGGCACGGCCGCGGCGAACAGCACCCACAGGGGCGCGCCCGCCAGCGCCAGCGCCGTCAGCGCGGACACCGACGCGGTGTGCACGAGGACACCGGGGACGAGGACGGCGCGCTGTCCGAAACGGTCCGCCAGCTTGCCGCTCTGGGGGGCGAACAGCGCCATGGAGACACCGGTGACGGCGGCGACGGCTCCGGCGCTGCCGTACGAACCGGTGGTGTGCTGCACGAGCAGGACGATGCCGATGGTCAGCATCGCGAAGGGCTGCCGCGCCGCGAAGCCGGGCAGCAGGAACGTCCAGGCCCCCGGGGTGCGCAGGAGCTGCCCGTAGCCGGGGCGCTTCGCGCGAGAGGTGTCAGTACTGACCGTGGATGCCACGGCCCGTGCCTTTCTGCCGCCTGGTAGCGCGCTCCCCTGGGTGACGGGAGCCGCCGAGAGCTGTCCTCTTGCGCGGAACTGCGGTAGATACCGGGCCCACTGTGAGGGGCTCCACGGCCGCCGTGCGGTCGCGCCAGCTCTGCGTCAGGCAGAGTGCGTCGATCAGTTTTGGTCGATCAGTGTGCCTTCATGATACAGGTCGGAGCGTTGGGGTGCCTGTGAAATGGCCGACGTGTGCTCCGTCCGCCTCCGATCAGCGGGACGCCGGCCCTCCGGTGCCCAGCCAGTCGGCCAGCTTTCCGCCCTGGCCGACGGCGCGCAGCCGCCGCTCCGCCGCGTCGCGCACCGGATCGGTCGCCACCACCAGCAGCTCGTCGCCGCGCCGCAACGCGGTCGTCGGCGCCGGTACGAAGCTCTTCCCCTCCCGTACGACGAGGGTGACCGCCGCTCCGGCCGGCAGCCGCAGCTCCGCGACCTCCACGCCGTGCATCCTCGACGCCTCCGGGATGGACACCGACAGCAGGTGCCCGCGCAGTCGCTCCAGGGGTGCCGATTCGACGCCCAGGTCGGCCGCCTCCCCCGTGTCGCCCAGCCGTAGCGCTCTCGCCAGCCAGGGCAGCGTCGGGCCCTGCACCAGCGTGTAGACCACGACGAGGACGAAGACGATGTTGAAGATCTTCTCGCTGCCCTCGATCCCGGACACCATCGGGATGGTCGCCAGGATGATGGGCACGGCGCCGCGCAGCCCCGCCCAGGACAGCAGGGCCCGCTCCTGCCAGGGCAGCCGGAACGGCAGCAGGCTCAGGGCGATCGACAGCGGCCGTGCCACCACCGTCAGGACGAGCCCCACCATCACCGCCGGCCAGAAGTCGTCGAGCAGCTCGTGCGGGGTCACCAGCAGCCCCAGCAGCACGAACATGCCGATCTGGGCGATCCAGCCCAGCCCCTCGGCGAAGCCGCGGTTCGCGGGCGCGTGCGGCAGCTTCGCGTTGCCCAGCACCACCGAGGCCAGGTAGACGGCGAGGAAACCGCTGCCGTGCGCCATGGCGCCGGCCGCGTACGCCGCCACCGAGATGGCCATCACGGCGATCGGGTACAGGCCGGAGGCGGGCAGGGCCACGTGCCGCAGCCCGAACGATCCGAGGAAGCCGACCAGGAGGCCGATGGCCGCGCCGATGAGCAGCTCCAGGGCGATGGTCCCGACCAGTACGTACCAGCTGTCGACCGGACCGGTGGTGGAGAAGGCCACCACCAGGATCACGACGGGGGCGTCGTTGAAGCCGGACTCCGCCTCCAGGACACCGGTCACACGCGAAGGGAGGGGCACTTTGCGCAGGACGGAGAAGACGGCCGCGGCGTCCGTGGAGGACACCACCGCGCCGATGATCAGCGCCTGCCGCCAGTCGAGGCCGACCAGGTAGTGCGCCGCCGTGGCGGTGACGCCCACGCTCACCGCGACGCCGACGGTCGACAGCACGGCCGCCGCGGGCAACGCGGGTTTGACCTCCTTCCACTTGGTGCCCAGGCCGCCCTCGGCCAGGATCACCACAAGCGCGGCATAGCCGATCACCTGGGTCAGTTCGGCGTTGTCGAAGTGGACACCGCCGATGCCGTCCTGCCCGATGGCGATCCCGATCCCGAGGTACAGGAGCAGGCTGGGCAGCCCACTGCGGGACGAGACGCGCACCGCCGCGACGGCGATGAGCAGCACGAGCGAGCAGATGAGCAGGAGTTCGTTGAGCTGGTGGACAGTCAGTGGCCGTTCCTTCCCCTCGCGTGTACACGGCGCGTCCCCTCGCGGGACCACCGGTTACTTCGTTACCTTACCTAATCTTTAACGTTTCCTTGACGCCGCCTTCGTCCGCGCCGCGCTCGCGTGACGCGGGCGCGACATGCGGACGAGCCCGTGCAAAGGGCCCGCGAAGGGCCTCTGTACTGACTCCGCGTCCGGGGTGGATGAGCGCTGCGCCTATGGTTGCTCCCAGCACTCCTGGACCAGCCTGCGCCTCGAAGGACAGCGATGCCCGCCAACACCACCGCCGCTTCCACCAAGAAGAAGGGGCGACGTGCCCGCCTGCTCGTGTTCGCTCTGGTGCTGGCGCTGGTCGCGGGCGTCGGCTACGGGGCCTACTGGGCCGTCGGCACGGTGCGCGCCCCGTTCCCCCAGACCACCGGCACGCTCGACCTCGAAGGGCTGAGCGAGCGCGTCGAGGTCAAACGGGACGACTACGGCGTCCCGCAGATCTACGCGTCCACCGACGAGGACCTGTTCCGCGCCCAGGGCTACGTCCAGGCGCAGGACCGGTTCTGGGAAATGGACGTCCGGCGCCACATGACGGCGGGCCGGCTCTCCGAGATGTTCGGCAAGGACCAGGTCGACACGGACGCCTTCCTGCGCACGCTCGGCTGGCACCGGGTGGCGCAGAAGGAGTACGACACCAAGCTGTCGGCCGACACCAAGAAGTACCTCCAGGCGTACGCGGACGGCGTCAACGCCTACCTGAAGGGCAAGGAGGGCCGTGACATCTCCGTCGAGTACGCCGCCCTGTCCTTCAGCAACGACTACACGATCGAACCCTGGACGCCGGTGGACTCGGTGGCCTGGCTCAAGGCCATGGCCTGGGACCTGCGCGGCAACATGCAGGAGGAGATCGACCGTTCGCTCATGACCAGCCGGCTCAGCGACGAGCAGATCGAGGACCTGTACCCGGCCTACCCGTACGCGCTGCACCAGCCGATCGTCGACAAGGGTGCCGTGAACGGCGCCACCGGGAAGTTCGACCCCTCCGCCGAGGCGTCGGACAACCAGGGCTCCCAGGACTCCCAGGGCCCCGGAGGCGCGCGGAACGCCCAGCAGGGCTCCCAGGGCTCCCAGGACACCGAAGACGCCCCCGGGACCGCCGGCACGGCCCAGGGCGCCGCCCAGGGCCTCCAGTCGCAGCTGTCCGCGCTCTCGGCCGACCTGGACCGGATCCCGGCGATGCTCGGCACCAACGGCAACGGCATCGGCTCGAACTCCTGGGTCGTCTCCGGCAAGTACACGACCACCGGCAAGCCGCTCCTGGCCAACGACCCGCACCTGGCGCCGCAGCTTCCGTCGCTCTGGTACCAGATGGGTCTGCACTGCCGTTCCGTGTCCGAGAACTGCCGTTACGACGTGGCCGGGTACACCTTCGCTGGCATGCCCGGCGTGATAATCGGCCACAACCAGGACATCGCCTGGGGCTTCACCAACCTCGGCGCGGACGTCAGCGACCTGTACCTGCAGAAGGTCTCCGACCGGGGCTACCAGTACGGCCGCAAGGAAGTCCCCTTCACCACCCGCGAGGAGACGATCAAGGTCGCGGGCGGCGGAAGCCGGACCATCACCGTCCGCGAGACCAACAACGGCCCTCTCATCTCCGACCGCAGCAACGAGCTGGAGAAGGTCGGTGAGAAGGCGCCCGTGACGGCCTCCGCCCCGGACCGCGGCGACGGTTACGCGGTCTCCCTGCGGTGGACCGCGCTGGAGGCGGGCAGGTCCATGGACGCCGTGTTCAAGCTGAACAGGGCCAAGGACTTCAAGGAGTTCCGCCAGGCCGCCCGTGACTTCGAGGTGCCGTCGCAGAACCTGATCTACGCCGACGCCAAGGGCCCCGAGGGTCACATCGGCTACCAGGCGCCCGGCCGGATCCCGGTCCGCGCGGAGGGCCACGACGGCACCATGCCGGCGCCCGGCTGGGACCCGAAGTACCGCTGGAAGAAGGAGCCCGTGCCCTTCGACGAGCTGCCGTACGAGGAGAACCCCGAGCGCGGCTACATCGTGACCGCCAACCAGGCCGTCGTCGACGCGGAGAAGTACCCGTACCTCCTCACCGAGGACTGGGGGCACGGCTCGCGCAGCCAGCGGATCAACGACCTCATCGAGTCGAAGATCAAGGACGGCGGCAAGATCTCGACGGATGACATGCGCACCATGCAGATGGACAACATCAGCGAGATCGCCAAGCTGCTCACGCCGTACCTGTTGAAGATCGACATCTCCGACCCGTACGTCCGTGAGGCCCAGAAGCTCCTCGAAGGCTGGGACTACACCCAGGAGGCGGATTCCGGGGCCGCCGCGTACTTCAACGCGGTCTGGCGCAACGTCCTCAAGCTGGCCTTCGGCGACAAGCTCCCCAAGGAGCTGCGGGTGAAGGGCGAGTGCCTCAACGTCCGCCCGGCCGACTCCACCGGCCCCGTCGACGAGCAGAACAAGCTCGTCCGGGAGTGCGGTCAGCGCGACACCGACACCGCCCAGCCGGACGGCGGAGACCGCTGGTACGAGGTGGTCCGCCCGCTCCTGAAGGACGAGAAGAACGCGTGGTGGCAGAGCCCGGCCGGCCGCGTCGACACGGCCACCACCACCCGTGACGAGCTGCTCAAGCGCGCCATGGTGGACGCCCGCTGGGAGCTGACGTCCAAGCTGGGCAAGGACGTCACCAGCTGGAGCTGGGGCCGGCTGCACCAGCTGACCCTGAACAACCAGACCCTCGGCACCGCGGGCCCGGGCTTCCTGCAGTCCATGCTCAACCGCGGCCCCTGGGAGCTGTCCGGCGGCGAGGCGGCGGTCAACGCCACCGGCTGGAACGCGGCGGGTGGTTACGAGGTCGTCTGGGTGCCGTCCATGCGGATGGTGGTGAACGTCGGCGACTGGGACAAGTCCCGCTGGATCAACCTGGCCGGCGCCTCCGGGCACGCCTACAGCTCGCACTACACCGACCAGACGGAGAAGTGGGTCAAGGGCGACCTGCTGGACTGGCCCTACAGCGAGAAGGCGGTCGCCGCGAAGGCCGTGGACACGCTGGTGCTCCAGCCGGCCAAGCGGTAGCGGCAGGGGCTACGGCCCGGCCCCCGTGCCCGGCCCCGGGCCCGGAGGACGGGCCCGGCGCGGTCAGGCAGCCATCGGGCCGCCATCAGGTCACGCCGCCATCGGGGCCGTCACGCCATCAGGCCGCGGAAGGGCCGGAAGCGGAGCGTGACGTCCGGCGTCACCACCGCGTGCACGGGGTGGTCGTGCGGTTCCTCGGGAACCCGCTCGACCACCTCGTGCGCGTACAGCAGCACCACCAGGTACGGGTCCTCCCCGGCCCGTACGAGGCGGGCGAGGGCCCGGTCGTACGAACCGCCGCCGCGGCCCAGCCGCATGCCCCGCGCGTCCACCGCGAGCCCCGGCAGGAGGACCGTGTCGGCCTCCAGGACGGCGTCCACGCCGAGCGCCGGACCCGACGGCTCCAGCAGCCCGCGCCGGGCCCGTACGAGCCGCTCCGCGCCCTCGTACGCCGCCCAGTCCAGATCGTTGTCGGGCAGCAGGAGCGGCAACAGGACGCGTACGCCTCGCGCCCGGAGCGCGTCGAGCAGCGCGCGGGTGCCCGGTTCGCTCCCGACCGACACATACGCGGCGACTGTCCGTGCCCGCCGCAGCTCGGGCAGCTTCATCGCCATATCGGCGAGGACCGCTGCCTGCTTCCGGACGTCCTCACTGCTCAGCAGGGCGCGTGCGGTGAGCAGTTGGCGCCGCAGAGCGGCCTTTTCGGGCATGTCGCCGCCCATGGTGACCTCACAAACCTCTCGTATAGGTCCATATGAGAAGGAAGTTAACCGGAACCTAATCTCTCGCCCATACCGACCGGATAGGGTGCTCCGCATGACTCAGTCGCGCCCCAGGATCAGCAAGGCTGTCATCCCCGCCGCAGGCCTCGGCACCCGGTTCCTGCCGGCCACGAAAGCCACTCCCAAAGAGATGCTCCCTGTGGTCGACAAGCCCGCCATCCAGTACGTCGTCGAGGAGGCCGTGAGCGCCGGCCTCTCCGACGTACTGATGATCACCGGACGCAACAAGCGCCCGCTCGAAGACCACTTCGACCGCAACTACGAGCTCGAGGAAGCCCTCGTCCGCAAGGGCGACCAGGAGCGGCTCTCCAAGGTCCAGGAGTCCAGCGACCTCGCCACCATGCACTACGTGCGCCAGGGCGACCCGCGCGGGCTCGGCCACGCCGTGCTGTGCGCCGCCCCGCACGTCGGCGACCAGCCCTTCGCCGTGCTCCTCGGCGACGACCTGATCGATCCGCGCGACCCGCTGCTCTCCCACATGGTCGACGTCCAGGACCGCGAGGGCGGCAGCGTCATCGCCCTCATGGAGGTCGACCCGTCGCAGATCCACCTCTACGGCTGCGCCGCCGTCGAGCCCACCCGCGAGGCCGACGTCGTCAAGGTGACCAACCTGGTCGAGAAGCCCGACCGCGCCGACGCCCCCAGCAACTACGCCATCATCGGCCGGTACGTCCTGGGCCCCGCCATCTTCGGGATACTGCGCGAGACCGAGCCCGGCCGCGGGGGCGAGATCCAGCTCACCGACGCCCTCCAGAAGCTGGTCGCCGACGAGACGATCGGCGGCCCGGTGCACGGCGTCGTCTTCAAGGGCCGCCGCTATGACACCGGTGACCGGGGCGACTATCTGCGGGCCATTGTCAGACTCGCGTGCGAACGTGAAGATCTGGGACCGGACTTCCGCAACTGGCTTCGCCGTTACGTCACCGAGGAGATGTAGGGATTTGAGTACGACCTGGTCGGTGGACGAGCACCTGGAGGACATCCTCGGCGCGGTCCGCCCGCTCGACCCCATCGAGCTGCCCCTGCCCGACGCCCAGGGCTGTGTCCTGGTCGAGGACGTCATGGTGCCCGCAGCCCTGCCGCCCTTCGACAACAGCTCCATGGACGGATACGCGGTGCGGGTCGCGGACGTCACCGGCGCCACCGAGGAGTTCCCCGCGGTCCTCACCGTCATCGGTGACGTCGCGGCGGGCAGCGGAGGGCTGCCCACCGTCGGCCCCGGCCAGGCCGCGCGCATCATGACCGGCGCCCCGCTGCCGCCCGGCGCCGAAGCGGTGGTCCCGGTCGAGTGGACCGACGGCGGCACCGGCGGCGCGCCCGCCACCGGGATGCGGGCCGCGAGCGCCGCCCCCGAGGGCGCGAGCGGAGAGGTCCGCGTCCACCGCCCGGTCGAGGCCCGCGCCCACGTACGCGCGCGTGGCAGCGACGTCCAGGCCGGCGACCTTGCCCTGGAGGCCGGCACCATCCTCGGCCCGCCGCAGATCGGCCTGCTCGCCGCCATCGGGCGCGGCACCGTACGGGTGCGTCCCCGCCCGCGCGTGGTCGTGCTCTCCACCGGCAGCGAGCTGGTCCAGCCGGGCGAGACCCTCGGCCCCGGCCAGATCCACGACTCCAACAGCTTCGCGCTCGCCGCCGCCGCGCGGGACGCCGGCGCCATCGCCTACCGGGTGGGCGCGGTCACCGACGACGCCGAGACCCTGCGCCTCACCATCGAGGACCAGCTGATCCGCGCCGACCTCCTGGTCACCACGGGTGGCGTCAGCGTCGGCGCGTACGACGTCGTCAAGGAGGCCCTGTCGTCCGTCGGCGACCAGGACGAGCCGGGCGGCGGCATCGACTTCCGCAGGCTGGCCATGCAGCCCGGCAAGCCGCAGGGCTTCGGCTCGATCGGCCCCGAGCACACCCCGCTGCTCGCGCTGCCGGGCAACCCGGTCTCCGCGTACGTCTCCTTCGAGCTGTTCGTCCGCCCCGCGATCCGCGCGCTGATGGGCCTGAAGGACGTGCGGGACGTCCAGCGCCCGCGTGTGCGCGCCGTGCTCGCCGCCGACAAGCCGCTGTCCTCGCCGTCCGGCAAGCGCCAGTTCCTGCGTGCCGCGTACGACGCCGAAGCGGGCACCGTCACCCCTGTGGGCGGCGCGGGCTCGCATCTGATCGGCGCCCTCGCGCACGCGGACGCGCTGCTCGTCGTCCCCGAGGACACCACCACGGTCGAGCCGGGCGACCAGCTGGATGTGGTCCTCATCGGCTGATGCCCCGGCCGTGGGGGTACGGTGTCTGCCGCTGTGCCTTCCGGGGGACGTTCCCCGGACCCCCGGCGCGACAATGGGCGTGCGGGGCAATCGGCGCCATGACGCGAGGCGGAGTTCAGCAGTGAGTACGCAAGGCAGCAGCCTGACGCACATCGACGAGGCGGGGGCGGCCCGCATGGTCGACGTCTCGGACAAGGACGTCACCGCCCGCACCGCCCGCGCCACCGGCCGGGTCCTGGTCTCCCCCCGCGTGGTCGAGCTGCTGCGTGGTGAGGGTGTCCCGAAGGGGGACGCACTGGCCACCGCCCGTATCGCCGGCATCATGGGCGCCAAACGGACGCCCGACCTGATCCCGCTGTGCCACCCGCTGGCCGTGTCGGGCGTGAAGCTGGACCTGTCGGTCGCGGACGACGCGGTCGAGATCGCGGCCACCGTGAAGACCACCGACCGTACCGGCGTGGAGATGGAGGCGCTCACGGCTGTCTCCGTCGCGGCGCTCACGGTCGTCGACATGGTGAAGGCCGTCGACAAGGCGGCCGTCATCACCGACGTACGGGTGGAGGAGAAGACGGGGGGGAAGTCCGGCGACTACCGGCGCGCGGAGCACGAGGGAGCGGCACAGTGACCCCCCGGGCGGGCAACGTCGCCGGCGCCCACCACCCGCAGCCCGGCCCGGACGCGGACCGGCCCTCGGGCCGGCCGTACCGCGCCCTGGTCGTCACCGCCTCCAACCGGGCCTCCGCCGGCGTCTACGAGGACAAGGGCGGCCCGATCATCGCCGAAGGGCTCACCGCGCTCGGGTTCGCCGTCGACGGCCCGGTGGTCGTCCCCGACGGCGACCCGGTCGAAGCCGCGCTGCGCGAGGGGGTGGCCGCGGCGTACGACGTCATCCTCACCACCGGCGGCACCGGCATCTCGCCCACCGACCGCACCCCCGACGTCACCCGGCGCGTCCTCGACCACGAGGTGCCCGGCATCCCGGAGGCCATCCGCGCGTACGGCCGCGAGAAGGTGCCGACGGCCGTCCTCTCCCGCGGTCTCGCCGGGGTCGCCGGCCGCACCCTGATCGTCAACCTGCCCGGCTCCACCGGTGGCGTGCGCGACGGTCTCGCCGTCCTCGGCCGGATCCTGGTCCACGCGGTGGACCAGCTGCGCGGCGGCGACCACCCCAGACCGTCATGAACCCGGCGTGGCCGGTGCACCTGGTGGACGGCGCCGTCGTCCTGCGCCCGATAAAGCTGCGCGACCAGCGGGCCTGGCGCGAGGTCAACCGGCGCAACCGCGACTGGCTGCGCCCCTGGGAGGCCACGATCCCGCCGCCCGCCCCCGGCGGCTTGTTCGTGCAGCGCCCCACGTACCGCCAGATGGTCCGCCATCTGCGGGCGGAGGCGAACGCGGGGCGGATGCTGCCGTTCGTGATCGAGTACGAGGGGCGCCTGGTCGGCCAGCTGACCGTCGCGGGCATCACCTGGGGGTCGATGTGCTCGGGCCACGTCGGGTACTGGGTGGACCGCGAGGTCGCCGGGCGCGGGGTCATGCCGACCGCCGTCGCCCTCGCCGTCGACCACTGTTTCCGCGTGGTGGGGCTGCACCGGATCGAGGTCTGCATTCGCCCCGAGAACACGCCCAGCCGCCGGGTGGTGGAGAAATTGGGATTCCGCGAAGAGGGACTGCGCCCGCGCTACCTCCACATCGACGGCGCGTGGCGCGACCACCTCGTGTTCGCGCTCACGGCCGAGGAGGTGCCCGAGGGGCTGCTGCGCCGGTGGCACCGGGCGCGCCGCGGGACACCCCGATAAATAAAATAAATGTTCGAATTCAATCGCCGAACGACCACAACCGGTCTGATCAATCACAAAAAAATTCAGTGATATCAGCCAGATCGTGCGACACACCGGCTCAATTGGCCGATCGCCTGCTGCGAACCCCTCTACGGTGTGACACGTGAGCAGCAGCGGCCTCATCTACGCAGTCATCGTCGGGGCCTGGGCCGCCTACTTGGTGCCGATGTGGCTCCGAAGGCAGGACGAGCTGAACGAAGCCCGTCCGACGGAACGCTTCAGCACCGCCATCCGGCTGCTGTCCGGACGGGCGGGGATGGAGCGCCGGTACGCCAAGGAGCTGGATCGGCGCGCCGCAGGTCAGGAAGGGCCCGAGGTCGACCCGGACGCCGAGACCGAGCATCTGAGCTCGGTCGACGTCCGGGCCTTCGCCGCGCCCCCGGCCCTGACGGAGGCCCGCCTCGACATCCCGGCACCCGCCCGGCCCGCCCGGCCGGCCGCGCGGCGCCCCGTACTCACCGGTGAGGCCGCCGCGCGCGCCCGCCGCTCCCGGGTGCTCGCCCGGCGCCGGCGCACCACGGTGGTCCTCTTCCTCGCCTTCACGGTCGGCGCGATCGTCGCGGCCGTCGGCGGTCTCGCCTTCCTGTGGGTGCCCGGCATCCCGGCGGTGCTGCTCAGCGCGTACATCGTGCACCTGCGGGCCCAGGAGCGGCGCCGTTTCGTGTACGTCATGGACCGGCGCCGCGCCGAGGCCGCCGCGCAGCGGCTGCGTGAGAGCCGCCCTCGCACCCGCCCGGCCCCGGAACGGGACGCCGAGCCGGAGGCGCAGCACCCGCAGCCCGAGCCCGAGCCCGTGGTCTCCCCGCAGGAGGCGGGGCGCCGCGCGCTCGTCGAGCAGACGGACCACGCCGAGTGGGTGGACCAGCAGCGCGACCGCGGCCCCGCCCGCGGCGACAGCTGGGACCCGGTCCCGGTCCCGCTGCCCACGTACGTCACCGCGCCGGTCGCCCCGCGCGCGACGGGCGGCGTGGACGTCACGGACCCCGAGACCTGGAGCGCTGCCCGCTCCTCCCCGGCGGAGCCGACCCCGCCGCCGCCCACCCGCCAGAACCCCAACCCGAGCCCGCACCCCCCGCGCCGCACCCGCGACCACGGCCGCACCCCGCTCTTCGACCAGTACGCGGACGAGGACCGTCCCCGCGCGGCCAACGAGTGACGCGCCTCTCCGGTGGCCGGGCGGGAACGGATTTCCAAGCAGCCCGATCGGGATGCTAATGTTTCACACGTCGCAAGGGCCTGTGGCGCAGACTGGTAGCGCACCTCGTTCGCATCGAGGGGGTCAGGGGTTCAAATCCCCTCAGGTCCACGCAACGTCAAAGCCCCTGCCGGGGAAATCCGGCAGGGGCTTTGAGCTGTGTCCGGACGCCGGTGGGAGCGGGTGGGTGCCGGCGGGGCGCACGCGAGCCGGCGGGTGCCTGTCATGGCCCGGTCGCGGGACAGGGTCGCCCCGGTCGCGCGGCAGGGTGGGCGCCGCGCGGGCAGGGTGGCCGGGACAGTGGCCGCGCCGGCGTCACGACGCACGGACGCGACCCCGCCCCGCGCGGGCCCGGTGCCTTTCGGCCCCGGAGTCCGGTGGCGGGTCGGTGAATTCCGGCGACTGATCCCAACCCTTGTTCCGTACCTGCCAGTTGTGCGATCGTTTGCCTTCGCGCGGCCCAACAGGCCGATTCTGCTCAACCGTTCGAATTCCTTTCGGGTCGCCCTTCACAAAACGAACGGCACGCAAAGGTACGCACCAATCCGGTGGTTCCCGCTCGCTGCAATTCCCTGGATGGGCATACGTCTATGCGCAACCCCCCACCTCCTTCCCCGCCCCCTCGTCCCCCGTACGGTCCCACCTCCGGCGGCTCCGACGCGTTCCTGGTGGACGCCCTGCGGGCCGATGGCGGGTGGCGCGACGCGTACCCGGTGGCCGCGCTGATGGAGCGGCACTGGCAGGCCGTGTCCGACTACGTGGCGCTCTTCGTCCCCCCGGGGAATGCCGCGGCGATGGTCGCAGCCGCCGCTTTCGGTCAGGCGCTGGAAAAGCTGCGCGCAGACGGCCCGGAGTGGGGCACGGCCGCCGTACGCGTGCATTGCCTCGTGACCGCACGCCGGGTATTGCGCGATTGGGGCGATGACGCGCGCATCACGGCGCTGCTGCCCGGAATTCAATGCCCGGAGGAACCGGCGGAGAATCGGCGGCTGATCGCCCGCGCATTCCGCGCCCTGCCCGGGCCCGCCCAGGTGCTGCTGTGGCACCGGGAAGTGGAGGCCGAGGGCATCTCCATACCGTCCGCCCTCCTGGCCATCGACCCCCGCGGCGCCACCGCGCGCCTCGCCGAGGCCCGCGAGCTGCTGCGCGCCGGATGCGTGAACGCCCACCATGAGCTCGCTCCGGACCAGGAGTGCCGGCACTTCGGCCGGCTGCTCGACATATCCCTGCGGCGCCGCGGCCCGCTGATCCCGGACATCCGGCTCCACCTGGCGCGGTGCCGCCACTGCCGGTACGCCGCCGAGCAGTTGCGGCACTCCGACGGCCACCTGGCGCTGCTGCTCGCCGAGGGCGTACTCGGCGCGGGGGCGGCGCGGTACCTCGAAACGCGGCCGGGGCGCGCCCGGGCCCACGAGCAGGCGCCCCGGCGGGCGCGCCACTCCCGGGGCGGGCGGCGCCACGGCTCGGCGCCGGGTGACGGGGCGCTCCTCGGCGGGGCCGCGCTCCGGAACGGCGCCGTCGCCGCCGTGGTGGCCGGGGTCCTGGTCGCGGGCGCCGTGGCGGCCCTCCGAGGGGACGGGGACGACGGCCATGAGGCGGGGACCGGGCGGCCCGGTGGCGCGGTGACCAGCGCCGCGGCTCCGCCCGTCGTCACCCCGCCCGCGCCCACCCCGGCCGGGCACCCCACCGGGCCGCTGAGCTTCCGGCTGCGCAACACCGCGACCGGGCTGTGCCTCGACGTCCGGGACGGCAGGGCGGTCGCCAACGCGGAACTGGCGCTCGCCGCGTGCGACCCGGGCTCGGTGACCCAGCTCTGGACGTACGAGCAGGACGGGCTGCTGCGCAGCGCCGCCGACCCCGCCCTCTGCGCCAACTCCCACCGGCCCGCGGGCACGCCGGTGCTGAGCGGATGCCCGGCGGCCGCCGCCCCTGACGCGGCGGACGTGCGCTACGACCTGACGGTTCAGGGGGTGGTCGTCCCACGGTGGAGCGAGCAGGTGGCGCTCACGCCCCTGACGGCCGAGCCCGGGACGAGCGTGGTCGTCCGCCTGCGGGACGGGTCGACGGCGCAGCGCTGGATGGCCGACGCCCCGGCCGGCCGCCCGGCGACCCCGAAGGCGGCGCCCGCCCCGCAGCCCGTGCCCAAGCGCGCCGCGTCGCACGAACTCGGCGGCACGCGACCCGGCGCGGGTCCGGGTACCGCGTCGGACACCGGCCCCGGTCCGGGCTCCGGCGCCCCTCCGGGCCCTGGCCCAGGCGTGCGCCCGGCCGATCCGCGCCATGGTCCGGCAGCCGGTGGGGCGCCCGGCGCGGCTTCCCTTCCGGCGCCGCCCGGCGGTCCGGGCCCGCACCCCCGCCCCCACCGCGCCTCGGCCGCCGGAGACGACCGCGCCGGAGACGACCGTGCCGGCGAGGCCCCGGTCCACCGCCGCGTCCATGACGGCGACCGACCCGCTCCTGGGTTGATCAACCTTTTGCCTGGTACTCCCAGGTGGAGTGACGGTCCCCGGCATGAAGGCAGTCTCTGAGCGCGCCATCCGCGCGTCGTTCGTCAATTGCTCGAAGGCTTCCCCGGCCGGGTGTGAGGGCAACTCGGTCGGCGTGTACCCGTGCTCCGACCTCGCCTGCTCCCTGTACGTACGGGGGGTGAAGCGCCCGGAGCCCGGCGGGCGCCTGGAGGAAACCCTGACGGTGGAGGAGCAGATCGAGCGGGCGAGGGCCCGGCTCGGCGGCTTCCTGGATCAGGCGCTCGCGGCGTGGACGCGGGTACCGCCGACGAAGGTCTGAAGGACGCGGGTGTCCGCGATCTCCCGCGGCGGCGCGGCGAACGGATCGCGGTCCAGCACGACCAGGTCGGCGAGGTTCCCCGCCCGGATGACGCCGGTGTCGTCGAGGTGGTTCACGTACGCGCTGCCGGCGGTGTACGCGGTCAGGGCGGCGTCCAGGCCGATGCGCTGCTCCGGCAGGAAGACCGGGGTGTCCGCCGGGGCGTCCGGCGAGACGCGGTTGACCGCGACGTGCAGCGCTGCCAGCGGGTCCGGGCTGCTGACGGGCCAGTCGCTGCCCGCCGCGAGCCGCGCCCCGGCGCGCAGCAGGTCACCGAACGGGTACTGGCGGGCGGCCCGTTCGGGACCGAGGAACGGGATCGTCAGCTCGTCCATCTGCGGCTCGTGCGCCGCCCACAGCGCCTGGATGTTCGCCGTCACGCCCAGCCGCGCGAACCGTGGCACGTCGTCCGGGTGCACCACCTGCAGATGCGCCAGGTGCGGCCGGGTGTCGACGGCGCCGCCGCCCGCCGCCCGCGCGGCCTCCACCGCGTCCAGCGCCTCACGCACCGCCCGGTCGCCCAGCGCGTGGAAGTGCACCTGGAACCCGTGGGCGTCCAGAGCGGTGACGTACTCGTCGAGCGCCTTCGGCTCGATGAACGAGAGGCCCGTGTTGCCGGACGCGCAGCCGCACCGGGTGAGGTACGGGCCGAGCAGGGCCGCCGTGCCGTTCTCGGCGATGCCGTCCTGCATGATCTTCACGGTGGTGGCGCGCAGCCTGCCGTACGTCAACTCCTCGCGCCGCGCCAGGAGCTCCGGGAGCTGCTCCAGGCCGCGCGCCCGGTCCCACCACAGCGATCCGACGACCCGGGCCGTCAGCTTCCCGCCGCGCGCGGCCGCCGCGTACGCCGGGGCCGGGTCGGCCATTCCGGCGTGGTCGCCGAGCAGGGCGTCCTGCCAGGCGGTGACGCCGAGGGAGTGCAGCAGCTCCTGTGCGCGCAGGAGGCCGGTGGTCAGCTCGTCGAGGGTCGGCGCCGGTACGAGGGCGGCGATGAGGGTCATCGCGCCCTCCTGGAGCATGCCGGTGGGGTGCCCGTCGGCGTCGCGCTCGATGCGCCCGTCGGCCGGGTCGGGAGTGGCGGCGGTGATGCCCGCCAGCTCCAGCGCCCGGGAGTTGGCCCAGCCGCCGTGGTGGTCGCGGTTGACCAGGTACGCGGGGCGGTCGGGGACCAGCTCGTCGAGGAGCCGCCGGTCCGGGGTGCCGCCGGGGAACGCCTCCATCGACCAGCCACCGCCGGTGATCCACTCCGCGTCGGGGTGCGCCTCGGCGTACGCCCGGATGCGGCGGCGGTACGCGTCGGTCGTCCCCGCCCCGCTCAGGTCGCACCGGCCCAGCTCCACTCCGCCGCCCACCGGGTGGACGTGCGCGTCCTGGAAGCCCGGTATCAGCAACCGGCCGCGCAGATCGACCACTTCGGTGCGCGGACCGATCAGCCCGTGGACCTCGGAGTCGCCGACGGCGACGATGCGGGAGCCGCGTACGGCCACCGCGGTCGCCCTGCGGCGCAGGGGATCCACGGTGTGGACGGGGCCGCCGGTGAAAACGAGGTCCGCGGTGCGGTGAGGGGCCATGGGCGTACTCCTGGTTCACGGAGGTGTCGTTCGTCGTTCAGTCTGCGGACGGCCGTGATGGTGTCCATGGGCAGGGTGAACGTATCCGGCCCCGCACCCCTACGAGTTGGCCAACTCCGGCCCGGCCGCCGGTCGCGGATTAGGACCGTAAGCAGGGGCGTGGGCGTGGGTGGCCGCCCGGCGGGGCCGTGAACCCCCCGCCGGGCGGCCGGTGCCGGCTCAGGAAACCTGGGCCTTGTCGTACAGCGCCTTCGCTTCGTTGCCGAAGTACGGGCCGAACATGCGGTTCGGGAGGAAGGTGTAGCCGAAGCTGTTCACCGAGACCTGCAGACCGGTGCCGGTCGCCTCACTGAAGCCGGTGAACCAGGGGCCTCCGCTGGAGCCGCCGGTCATGTTGCAGGCCAGGCTGTGGTCCTGCGAGAAGAGGAAGTCCTTGGAGGAGTTCCCGCTGCAGTGGATCAGCTTGGAGCCGTCGTACGGGGACGCGGCCGGGAAGCCGAAGGCGTACATCGGCTTGTTGTAGCCGCCGTTGAACTGGATGCCCTGCGCGCCGGTGACGGCGGTGAGCTTCTGCCCGTTCAGCGGGGCGACGACGGCCGCGCCGATGTCGTGGTTGATGTCCTCGCTCGCCTCCCACTGCGGGGTGGTCAGCGTTTTGGTGGCGGCCCACTGGCCGTAGGGCGCCTGGCCGTTGTCGTAGCCGGGGACGAAGACCCAGTTGGTGTGCCAGCTGCCCTGGTACTTCACGCAGTGCCCGGCGGTGATGACGGTGCTGGCGTTCTGGCTGGTGACGGCGTTGCCGGAGCAGGAAGCGGTACGGCCCTGGAAGGTGAAGAACACCCGGCCGGAGGTCTTCACGACCGCCCCGCCGCCGGTCCAGGGGCCGCCCGCCTGCGGGAAGGCGGTGGGCGCGACGGTGGTCGTGTCCCCGCCCGGCCGGGGCGTCCTGAGCTGCTTCGCGGCCCGCGGGGTCAGCCGCAGGTCGAGCGGGGCGGCGGAGCGCATCCGCTCGGCGGTCCAGAAGGCGGTCGCCCGCTGCTGTTCGGCGGCGGGGGCCGTGCGGACGGTGGGGTCGGGAGCCGGCCCGGCCGCGGTGGCGGCCGTGGTGGACAGGGCGCCGGTGAGCAGGGCTCCGACGGTCAGCAGGATGCCCGTGGTGATGCGATGGCGTCTCACGCATGTCTCCTTCTGCCGTGCCCGGGCGCGGGTTTCACGGCCCGGGCAGGGTGGGGGATCGAAGAGCGGTGCGTATAGCGGTGCGTGAGGCAGCGTGCCACGGGGGCGGGATGTTTGTCAGGGGCGCGTCAGTAGTGGGGTGGGGGCGCGTCGGGAGCACGCCGGTCGCGGCGCGTCGGTCGCGCGCGTCAGGGTCCGCGTCAGGGGTGCGTCAGCGGCTTGGCGAAGCAGCGGCTGCTGTCGTAGCCGCGGTAGTAGCCGAACTTGGCGCACGGCTCGTACCCGCTCGACGTGTAGAGCCCGATGGCCTCCGGCTGCATCGTGCCGGTCTCCAGCACCATCCGGGTCCGTCCGGCGGCGCGCGCGTCCTCCTCCAGGAGGGCGAGGACGCGACGGGCGAGACCCAGTCCGCGGGCCTCGGGGATCACGTACATGCGCTTGATCTCGGCGTCCCCGTCGGAGTACCCCTCGTCGTTCTCGTCCTGGGTGCGCCAGCCGCCGGTGGCCACGGGGCGGTCCCGGTCGTCGTAGGCGAGAAGGTACAGGCCGCGCGGCGGCCGGAACATCGAGGGGTCGAGCGGTGTGAGATCGCCCTCGTCGTCGTACCGCTCGGCGTATTCGAGCTGCACCTGGTCGTTGAGTTTGACCGCGTCGGGGTGGTCGAAGGGGGTGGGCCGGATAAACATACGAGGGATGGTACAGGTATGCGGACAGGATGTGTCGGTATCGTGCCCGAATGCTCACTGTGACCTCCGCCAATGTCAATGGCCTGCGCGCCGCCGCCAAGAAGGGCTTCGTCGAATGGCTCGCGGGAACCGCCGCCGACGTGCTCTGCCTCCAGGAGGTGCGGGCGGAGGAGTCCCAGCTGCCCGAGGCGGTACGCACCCCCGACGGCTGGTACGCCGTCCACGCCCCGGCCACCGCGAAGGGCCGGGCGGGCGTCTCCCTCTACACGCGCCGTGAACCGGACGCGGTGCGCGTCGGCTTCGGGTCGGCCGAGTTCGACGGCAGCGGCCGTTACGTGGAGGCCGACCTGCCGGGCGTCACGGTCGCCAGCCTGTACCTGCCCTCCGGCGAGGTCGGTACGGAGCGGCAGGACGAGAAGGTCCGCTTCATGGACGCGTTCCTGCCCTACCTGAAGGCGCTGAAGGCCCGCGCGGCGGCGGACGGCCGGGAGGTCCTGGTCTGCGGCGACTGGAACATCGCCCACCAGGAGGCCGACCTCAAGAACTGGAAGGCGAACCGGAAGAGCTCCGGCTTCCTCCCCGAGGAGCGCGCCTGGCTCTCCCGCGTCTTCGACGAGAGCGACGGGGCGTACGTCGACGTCGTCCGCGCCCTCCACCCGGACCAGGCCGGCCCGTACTCCTGGTGGTCCTACCGGGGCCGGGCCTTCGACAACAACGCCGGCTGGCGCATCGACTACCACGTGGCCACCCCCGGCCTGGCCGCCCGCGCGCTCAAGGCGTGGGTCGAGCGCGCGGCGACGCACGGCGAGCGCTGGAGCGACCACGCGCCCGTGACGGCGGTCTACGACCTGTAGGGCGACCGGGGCTCACCGCCGGTCGGTGGCGTGGGCGGCCCAGAAGCCGCGGAGCGCCGCGACGAGTTCCTCCGGGGCCTCCTCGGCGATGTGGTGGCCGGACTCGACGGGGCCGCCCCACAGGGGGCCGGCCGCCCAGTCCCGCCACACGGCGAGGACGTCCCCGTACAGCTCGACCATGTCGTCGCGGGTGGCCCAGAGCACCTGGACGGGGCACGCGACGCGCCGGCCGGCGCCGCGGTCGGCCTCGTCGTGGGCCCGGTCGATGCCCAGGCCTGCGCGGTAGTCCTCGCACATGGCGTGCACGGTGGCCGGGTCGTGGATGGCCCGGTGGTAGTCCTCGTACGCCTCGGCGCCCATCTCCTCCGGAGTGCCCCGGTACCAGGCGTCCGGATCGGCGTTGATCACGCGCTCGGCCGGTTTGCCGGTCTGCCCGAGGAAGAACCAGTGCCACCAGCGGGCGGCGAAGCGGGCGTCGCAGCGTCGCAGCGCCTCGCCGATGGGCACCGCGTCCAGCACGGTCAGCGACCGGACGGCCCCGGGATGGTCCAGGGCGAGCCGGGTGGCCACATAGGCCCCGCGGTCGTGGCCGACGACGGCGAAGCGCTCGTGCCCCAGTGAGCGCATCAGCGCGAGACAGTCGCCGGCCATGGCGCGCTTGGAGTACGGCCGGTGCTCGGCGTCGCTCACGGGCTTGGACGACCGGCCGTACCCCCGCAGGTCCGGGCACACCACGGTGTGCCCGGCAGCCGCGAGCAGGGGGGCGACCCGGTGCCAGGTGGCGTGCGTGCGCGGATGGCCGTGCAGGAGCAGCACCGCCGGGCCGTCGCCGCCGTACCGCACCCGCAGGCGGGCTCCGTCGCCGTCCCCGTCGCACATGGCCAGGGTGAATCCCTCGAACATCATGGAGTCCCTGTGCCCGCCGGGCGGCCCCTGCAACGTCAGGGGCGGCGCGCGCCCCGCGCTCGTGGATTCCGCATGTGAGGGTCTGTCACACGCCGTTTGTGCGAGACCGGTGGCGGGGAATGCTTCTGGCAGAGTGTGGCGGGTGCGCATCACCGCCGTACGTACGCTCCAGTCCGCCCTGTTAGCGACGGTCACGTGCGGAACGCTGCTGACCGCCCCCGTACCGACGTCGGCCTCCGTCCCGGTTCCCGCTTCCGAGATCCCCGCCGGGACGCCCGACGTCCTTCTCACCGATCAGGCGTCCAAGCGGATCCTGCTGCTCGACGGCGGGCGCCGCGGCTGGGACCCGGCCGCCGATCCGTCCGCCGTGAAGTGGGCGTTCTCGCCGCTCGGGGACGCCCGGTACGCCGACATGGAGCCGGGCGTCAGCTGGGTGCACCCGAGCGAGGCCAAGGTGCGGACCTGGAAGGGCGGGACGTACGTCCTGACGGTCGCCTCGTACGGCTTCGCGGCGGTCGTCGCGTACCCTTCGGGCCGGCGCCACTGGGGCGACACACTCTCGCCCGGGACCATCCGGCACAACCCGCACAGCATCGAGCTCCTGCCCGACGGCAACGTGGCCGTCGCGGGCAGCACCGGTGACGTCGTACGGCTCTACGCGGCCTCCCAGGGCCAGGCGGACGTGCCGTTCGCGTCGTACACGCTGGACGACGCGCACGGGCTGCAGTGGGACGGGCGCCACCGGGTGCTGTGGGCGCTCGGCGGGGACCGGCTGGTGGCGCTGAAGGTGGGCGGCACCCCGGCGCGGCCCACGCTCACCCGGGGCTTCGAGGTGCCCCTGCCGACCCCGCACGGGCACGACCTGGGGCAGGTGGCCGGGCGGCCGGACCGGCTGTGGGTGAGCAGCGGGTCAGCCGTGTACCAGTACGTGAAGAGCACCCGGACCTTCGTGCGGGACTTCCCCGGCGCGGCCGCCATCAGCCGCGCCCGGGTCAAGGCGGTCGGCGACGACCCGGTCACCGGGCAGGTCGCCTCCACGGTGCCGGAGCGCGGCCTGGCGGAGACCTGGTGGACCAGGAAGGTGACGGTGCACCACCCGGCGGGGAACCACCCGGTGGGGACGTACGAGCTGGCGAACGGCGGCATCTACAAGGCCCGCTGGTGGCTGCCGGCCCCGGCGGTCGCGGGGCACCGGCTCCAGGCCGGTGCCCCGCGACCCCCGCGACTCCCCCGAGTCGGCGGTGGTGATCACCACCGGTGATCACCACCGGGTGGGTGCCACCGGGCCGGTTACCACCAGGCGGTGCACTTCACCTCGTCGCTGTACGCGGAGCTGCCGCACGCGCGGAACCGCCAGCCGGAGCTGGAGTTCGTCTCCTTGGCGGCGGTGGTGTGCGGGCCGCCGTCGCCCACGATGAACGGGCCGCACTGGACCCACGAGGACGCGCTGCCGTTCGACCAGTTGGTCGTCCAGTCCATCCAGAACTCGTCCCCGGGCTCACTGGCGACCAGCTTGGCGTAGCCCGAGCCACGTCTACTACAGCTACGGGGCCCACAACCTCAGCAACCAGTACGGCTGGCACTGGGTCATCAACAACCAGTACGGCGGTGCGAGCGCGAACCTGTGCCTCGGCTACAACGGCACGAACTGCAACTGCACCATCCAGGCCCAGGGCGGTGCCTGGGCGGACCTGACGCCCGTCAACTCCATCAGGCTGAACCGGCCGTGAGGCCGTGACGCGGGCCGGACCTCCGTCGGGTCCCGACGGAGGTCCGGCCCCTCGTCCGCGCCGTGGCTACCGGTCGGCGCACACCGGGACGTCCGGGAGCTGGTTCCCGGGCGAGCTGATGTAGATGGTGGACATGTAGCCGCCGTACTGCGGGAGGTACGCCCACCAGTCGTTGGTGTACGGCGGTACGGAGACGACCTGGCCCTTCTTCTGGCAGCCGCGCACTGGCCCGGGCTCATGTGGAGCAGGCGCGGTTTCGGTGGGGGGCCGTCCGGGCGCCGGCCGGCTGGTTCGGGCAGCTGAACAGTCACTGTGGTCACTGTGTTCATGTCCGTTTGTCGGCGCACGCCTCGGGGTGCGAGGGCTTGCGTTGCGGGTTGACACCTGGGAGCGCAGCGCACGGGGAGGAGCGGCGGACGCGGAGCACCGCGCGGGTGCGCGGACATGCCCCGCCCGGCGGGCGTTCAGGCGCGACAATAGCGAGGGCCGTGAGCGTGCGCATCTTCCCCGCTCCACGCCCCCTTCGCGGGCCCCTCGCGGGCCCGGACGGGCCCCGTTCTCGCGGCCGCCTAGGAGTTGAGGGCGCGCAGGTGGCGGTCGAGGGCCATCGAGATCTCCGCCTCCACGACGCTCTTCGCCAGGGGACGCAGCCGTACGACATCGGCGTCCCCGTCCGCGTGGTCGTGCAGCAGGTCGGCGAAGAGGGCGGCCAGGGCGTCCGCGTGGGCCCGGACCCGGGCCGCCGCCGCCAGGACCGCCGACAGCGGGATGCCCTCCTTGACCAGGGCGGCCGAGACGTCCAGCAGGCGGCGGCTGACGTGGACGATCTCCTCGCCGTCGGTGGCGAGGTAGCCGAGGTCCAGGGCGGCGGCGAAGTTCTCCGGGGTGACCTGGTCGCCGAAGTGGTCGGCGAGTTGCTCCGGGGTGAGCCGTACCGGCTCCTCCTCGGTCGGTTCGCCCAGGCCCAGCACCTCGCCGACGTCGCGTCCGCTCTCGAAGGCGGCGGCCAGGTCGGCGATGCCGTTGAGGGTGTGGCCGCGCTCCAGCAGGGCGGCGATCGTGCGCAGGCGGGCCAGGTGGTGTTCGCCGTACCAGGCGATGCGGCCCTCGCGGCGCGGTGGGGGGATCAGCCCCCGCTCCCGGTAGAAGCGCACGGTGCGCACCGTGATGCCGGCCGCCTCCGCCAACTCCTCGACGCGGTACTCACGCTGGTGCGTGCCCTCGGTCGTCCCCTCGTTCGCCACAGCCGCAACCCTATGTCGTACCGGCGGTAACTTTTCCTCCGCGACCCCTACCGCTCGGTATGGAGCTGCTCTACTCTCCCAACCGTGCCAGTGATTGCTGGCAGAGTCTTGCTGATGGGTATGCGGAGGCGGCATGGGCCAGCACGAGCATGTACGCGTGGCGGTGATCGGATCGGGCTTCGGAGGCCTCGGCGCGGCCGTCCGGCTGCGCCGCGAGGGGATCACGGACTTCGTCGTCCTGGAGCGCGCCGACTCGGTCGGCGGGACGTGGCGGGACAACAGCTACCCCGGATGCGCCTGTGACGTTCCGTCACATCTGTACTCCTTCTCCTTCGCGCCCAACCCCGACTGGCCGCGCACCTTCTCCGGCCAGCAGCACATCCGCGCGTACCTCGAACACGTCACGGACACCTTCCGGCTGCGTCCTCACCTCCGCCTCGGCCACGAGGTCCTGATGGCGCGCTGGGACAACGACGCGCTGCACTGGGAGATCGAGACCTCGCGGGGGACGCTCACGGCCGACGTCGTCGTCTCCGCGACCGGGCCGCTCTCCGACCCGAAGATCCCCGACATCCCCGGCCTCGCGTCCTTCGAGGCCGCCGGCGGCAAGGTGTTCCACTCCGCCCGCTGGGACCACGACTACGACCTCACGGGCAAGCGGGTCGCGATGATCGGCACCGGCGCCTCCGCCATCCAGATCGTCCCGTCCATCCAGCCGCGGGTCGGCACGCTGACGCTGTTCCAGCGCACGCCCCCGTGGGTCATGCCCCGCATGGACCGCGCCATCACCAACGCCGAGCGGTGGCTGCACCGCCGGCTGCCCTTCACCGGCAAGGCGCGCCGCGGACTGCTCTGGGGCGTCCGGGAGTTGCAGGTCAGCGCCTTCACCAAGCGGCCGGGTGAGCTCGGGCTCGTCGAGAGACTCGCCAAGGCGAACATGGCCCGCGCCATCAAGGACCCGGCGCTGCGCGCCAAGCTGACGCCCTCCTACCGCATCGGCTGCAAGCGCATCCTGCTGTCCAGCGACTACTACCCGGCCCTCGCCCGACCCAACGTCGACGTCATCGCCTCGGGCCTGGCCGAGGTTCGGGGCTCCACGCTCCTCGCCGCCGACGGTACGCGGACCGAGGCCGACGCCATCATCTTCGGCACCGGCTTCCACGTCACCGACATGCCGATCGCCGACCGCGTCGTCGGCGCGGACGGGATCACGCTCGCCGAGGCGTGGAAGGACGGCATGGAGTCGCTGCGCGGCGCGACGGCCGCCGGGTTCCCCAACTGGATGACGATCATCGGCCCCAACACCGGGCTCGGGAACTCCTCCATGATCCTCATGATCGAGTCCCAGCTGAACTACCTGGCCGACTACATGCGACGGCTCGACGTGCTCGGCGGACGCGCCGCGCTGACCCCGCGACCCTCCGCGGTCGGGGCGTGGAACCGCCGCGTGCAGTCCCGGATGGAGCGGACCGTGTGGAAGGCGGGCGGCTGCGACAGCTGGTACCTCGACGCCAACGGCCGCAACACCACGCTGTGGCCGGGGACCACGAGCGAGTTCCGGCGCGCGACGAAGGAAGTGGACCTCGGCGAGTACGAGGTCGTCCGGGTGCGCGAGGGGGCGGCGCGATGAGGGTGACATCCGCGGACACCTCGTCCCTGCACGTCGAGGTGCACGGGCCCGAGAACGCTCCCGCCGTCGTACTGGTGCACGGCTGGACCTGCTCGACGGAGTTCTGGGCCGCCCAGGTACGGGACCTGTCCAGCGACCACCGCGTCATCGTCTACGACCAGCGGGGACACGGGCGCACCCCGGCCGCCGGGCCCGGCGGATACTCCACGAACGCCCTCGCCGACGACCTGGAGGCCGTGCTCGCGGCCACGCTGGAACCCGGCGGGAAGGCCGTGCTCGTGGGGCACTCCATGGGCGGCATGACCCTCATGGCCGCCGCCGGGCGGGCGGCGGTGCGCGAACGCGCCGCGGCCGTCCTGCTGTGCAGCACCGGCGCCTCCCGGCTGATCGCCGAGTCACTCGTGCTGCCGTTGCGCGCCGGAGCGCTGCGGACCCGGCTGACCCGGGCCGTCCTGGGCGCACGCGCGCCCCTCGGGCCCGTCACCGCCGTCTCCAAGGCCATCCTCAAGTACGCGACGATGGGCCCCGGTTCGGCGCCCGAACGGGTCGCCGAGTGCGCCCGTATCGTGCACGCCTGCCCACGGGCCGTGCGGGTCGCCTGGTCGCACGTCCTCGCCGGCCTCGACCTCGAAGCGGGCGTACGGGAGTTGACCGTGCCCACGGCCGTGCTGGTCGGGAGCGCCGACCGGCTCACCCCGCCCGTGCACGCGCGGGCCCTGGCCGCCGCGCTGCCCCGGTGCGTGGGGCTGGAGGAGCTCACCGGCATCGGGCACATGACGCCCGTGGAGGCGCCGGAGGCCGTGACGGCCCGCGTCCGCGCGCTGACGACGACGTATCTCGGTTCCGGGGAGAGGGAGGAAGCGGCATGAGCAAGGTCAGCCTGGAGGGACAGGTCGCCGTCGTCACCGGCGGGGCCCGGGGTGTCGGAGAACTGCTCGCCCGCAAACTCTCCGCGCGCGGCGCGCGCGTCGCGCTCCTGGGACTCGAACCCGACGAGCTGAAGCAGGTCTCCGGCCGGCTGCACACCGAGAGCGACTGGTGGCACGTCGACGTCACCGACCATGAGGCGATGGCACGCGTCGCGCAGGAGGTCAAGGAACGCTTCGGCAAGGTCGACATCGTCGTCGCCAACGCCGGTGTCGCCACGGGCGGCCCCTTCGTCGACTCCGACCCCGACGCGTGGCGGCGCGTCATCGAGGTCAACCTCATCGGCAGCGCCGTCACCGCCCGCGCGTTCCTGCCGGTCCTCCTGGAGAGCCGCGGCTACTTCCTCCAGATCGCCTCACTCGCCGCGATCACCCCCGCCCCGATGATGACCGCGTACTGCGCGTCCAAGTCGGGCGTGGAGGCCTTCGCGCACAGCCTGCGCGCCGAAGTCGGCTACCGGGGCGTGCGCGTCGGCGTCGGCTACCTGTCGTGGACCGACACCGACATGGTGCGCGGCGCCGACCGGGACGACGTGATGCGGGAGTTGCGGCAGCGGCTGCCGTGGCCGTCGAACCGGACGTACCCCCTCGGCCCCGCCGTCGACCGGATCGTCACCGGCATCGAACGCCGCGCGGCCCACGTCTACGCCCAGTGGTGGCTGCGCGGCATGCAGTCGGTACGCGGCTACCTCCCGGGCGTCATCGCGACCGTCGGACAGCGCGAGATGCGGCGCTTCGAGCCGCGGCTGGCGGGCGTACGCACCGGGCTCGTCGGCGCGGGCGGCGAGGCGGACGAAAGGGCGCGCACGGAGCGTGACCAGCCCGTCACCTGATCGAAATGCGCGGTATGTCGGGTCATGCCAGTCTGGTCGAGGCCGGGGGCCGCACATGGCCTCCGCACCCCCACCACTTTCAGGAGTGACCTCGATGGGTATCGCAGACCAGTTCAAGGACAAGTCGCAGGAGCTCAAGGACCAGGCGAAGCAGCGTGCGCAGGACGCGAAGCGCGAGGCGCAGCAGCGTACGCGCAAGGGCGGCCAGCAGGCCGGCCAGCGCCGCCAGGACACCGAGGGCGAAGCGCGCTCGCAGCGGGAGCGGATGAACCCGAACCGCGACGCCTGACCCCACCCCCTCGCGACAGGGCGCACCCGGGACGCCGGGTGCGCCTCACGCGTGTACGGTGCCGGGGCTGTTGGGCATCGCCTTACGCGGGGGCGTCGCGCCCGGGGTGCGGGGCCGGGGCTGTTGGGCTGGGCCCTGTTGCGTGGGCGTCGTTGGGGGCCGTTCCGGGGATCGTGTTCTGGGCTCTCTGTCGCTTCGCTCTGTCGTTTTACGCCCAG
>NZ_JBEXQK010000061.1:0-29561 GCF_040612535.1 Streptomyces sp. NPDC006368 | reverse complement strand
AGGCTCCCAGTAGACGACTGGGTTGATAGGCCGGATATGGAAGCCCAGTAATGGGTGGAGTTGACCGGTACTAATAGGCCGAGGGCTTGTCCTCATTTGCTCGCGTCCACTGTGTGGTTCCCGGGTTGCGAACAGTCGCACCGGTTGAACCAGGTTTCACTTACTTAATTGAAAAGTGTGCTTGTTCGCTAGAACCCGATAGGGTTTCGGTGGTCATAGCGTTAGGGAAACGCCCGGTTACATTCCGAACCCGGAAGCTAAGCCTTTCAGCGCCGATGGTACTGCAGGGGGGACCCTGTGGGAGAGTAGGACGCCGCCGAACAATCTTTCAAGGACCCTTGGTCCCAGCGTTCATGCTGGGACCAAGGGTCCTTTTTTGTACTTGTTTTTCCCCGAAGCGCGTCGGAACGCCGACTGCGCGAGAATGACTGCGGAAGCAGAAGACAGGAGCCATGCCGATGTCCACCAACTCCTCCGACGATCGTCCGGAGCGCGAGCCGCGTCGTAGGGACGGTGGTGAGCGGGGCGGCTTCCGGCGTGATGACCGGGACCGTGGGCCGCGACGGGACGACAATCGTGGCGGCGGTTTCCGCCGTGACGACCGTGACGACCGGGGTGGGCGCCCCGCCGGCGCCGGTGCCGGCGGTGGATTCCGCCGTGACGACCGCCGCGACGACCGTGCCCCGCGCCGCGATGACCGGCGTGACGAGCGACCCGCTTTCCGCCGTGACGACCGGCGTGACGAGCGTCGGGACGACCGGCCGGGCTTCCGCCGTGACGACCGGCGCGACGAGCGTCGGGACGACCGGCCGGCTTTCCGCCGTGACGACCGGCGTGATGACCGGGACCGTGGGCCGCGACGGGACGACAATCGTGGCGGCGGTTTCCGCCGTGACGACCGTGCCCCGCGCCGCGATGACCGGCGTGACGACCGGCCGGCTTTCCGCCGTGACGACCGGCGCGACGAGCGTCGGGACGACCGGCCGGGCTTCCGCCGTGACGACCGGCGCGACGATCGGGACCGGGGTGGGTTCCGGCGTGACGACAACCGGCGTGACGACAACCGGGGTGGTGGCTTCCGGCGCGACGACCGTCGGGACGACCGGCCGGCCTTCCGTCGGGACGACCGGCCGGCCTTCCGTCGGGACGACCGTGACCGCGACCAGGACCGCAGGAGCTTCCCCCGGGACGAGCGTGCCCCGCGGCGCGATGACCGGCGCGACGAGCGTCGGGACGACCGGCCGGGCTTCCGCCGCGACGATCGGGATCGGGGCGGGTTCCCCCGCGACGACCGTATGCAGCGTCGGGACGACCGGCGTGACGACCGTGACCGGGGTGGCTTCCGTGGACGGGACGACCGGGCACGTGGACCGCAGCGCGATGACCGCGACCGCGGTGGTTACCGGGGCCGCGACGACCGTGGGGGCTTCCGCGGGCGGGACGACCGTGACCGGCGTGACCGCGACCGTGAGCCCATCAAGCGGCTGCCGATCCCGCCGGACGTCACCGGCGACGAGATCGACAAGGACGTCCGGCAGGAGCTCATGAGCCTGCCCAAGACGCTTGCCGAGGACGTCGCGAAGAACCTGGTGATGGTCGCCAAGCTGATCGACGAGGACCCGGAGCAGGCGTACGCGTACTCGCGTATCGCGCTGCGGCTGGCGTCGCGCGTGGCTGCCGTGCGCGAGGCCGCCGGTTTCGCCGCGTACGCGACGCAGAAGTACGCCGAGGCGCTCGCCGAGTTCCGGGCGGCCCGGCGTATGACCGGCAGCGTGGAGCTGTGGCCGGTCATGGCCGACTGCGAGCGCGGGCTCGGGCGGCCCGAGCGGGCCATGGCGATGGCCGGTGAGCCCGAGGTGCAGAAGCTGGACAAGGCGGGCCAGGTGGAGATGCGGCTCGTCGCCGCCGGGGCGCGCAGGGACATGGGGCAGCTGGACGCCGCGATCGTGACCCTGCAGAGCCCGGAGCTGGCGTCGAACTCGGTGCAGCCGTGGACCGCCCGTCTGCGGTACGCGTACGCCGACGCGCTGCTGGAGGCGGGGCGCGAGGACGAGGCGCGTGAGTGGTTCGCCAAAGCGCTGGAGGCCGACAAGGAAGGCGCGACCGACGCCTCCGACCGGCTCGCCGAGATGGACGGTGTCGAGTTCGTCGACGCCGCCGTCGAGGACGAGAGCGAGCTCGGGGACGACGAGAAGAGCGAGTAAACGCTGACGGAGAAGGGCGGCACCCACGCGGGTGCCGCCCTTTTTCATGTCACATCTCAGTCGAGCCTCAGGCTGCGCAGGACCAGGCCCGTCGCCGGTTTGGGACCGAACGACGTCGACTTGCGGGGCATGGTGACGCCCTGGCGGGCGAGGTCGCGGACGACGTCTTCGCGTACCGGATGCATGAGGACGGCCGTGCCGCCCCGGCGTACCGCCTGGGTGACGGCGGCTTCCGTGTCGTGGATGTACGCGATGTGCTCGGAGGTGTCCGGGATGCCCCAGAGGTGGTCGAGCAGAGTGGCGTGCAGGACCGTCGCGTCCAGGGTGCGCCAGGCCTCGGGCCGGTCGCCGCGGATGGTACGGGCCAGCAGGTCGGCGTCCGGGTTGTCGACGAGGTGGTAGCGGCCGTCGCCGGCGAGGAGGAAGGCGTTGCCGTCGGCGGCGGCGGAGGCCAGGCTCTCCATGGCCGCGGGCAGCGGGGTGCCCTCGGCCAGCGTGCGTATGCGGAACCGGTCGTCGAGGGCGGCCAGCGCGTCGGCGATGGGGAGGCGGTTGAGCAGCCGGTGGATGGCGCGTACCTGGAGCGGGTAGCGGGCCGTGTCGACGAGGAGGACCAGGCCGTAGTTCCACGGGCCGGGGGCGGGTTGCTCGTCGCGCAGCCGCAGGTAGGTCGCCCAGCGGTGGTGGCCGTCCGCGATCAGGGCCTGGCGGTGGGCGAGGTCGTCGGCGACGGCGGCGACGTCCGCCGGGGCGGTGACCGCCCACAGACGGTGGCTGAAGCCGTCCTCCGTGGTGGTGGCGAGGAGCGGGGCACGCAGGGTGGTCCGCTCGATGACGGCGGTCGCGCCGGTGGCGCTGCCGTTGCCGCGGTAGGTGAGGAGCAGGGGCTCCAGATTCGCGGCGGTGGTGCGCATCAGCGCCGCTCGGTCCTCGACGACGTGCGGCATGACGTCTTCGTGGGGCAGGACGACGCCCTCCTCCGGGGTGGAGAGTTCCAGTGCGCCGATGAGGCCGCGCTGGAGGAGGTCGCCCTTGCGCTGCTCGTAGACGTAGAGGGCCGGTTCGGTGTCCGGGGCGAGGACGCCCTCGCTGAGCCAGTGGTCGAGGGTGTCGGCGGCCTGGCGGTGGCGGGCGTCGTCGCCGGCGGCCTGCGGCAGGATCAGCCGGACGATGTTGTGGGGGTCCGCCGACTCGAGGTGGTGCAGGCCGTCGGGCCGTACCACCACGTCGTACGGCGGGGAGGTCACCGCGGCGAGGCTGCCCACCCGTCGGGCGTCGTAGCGCAGCCCGCGGAAGGGGAGCAGGTGCAGGCCGTCGTTGCCCGCAGGACCCGTGGTGTTCATCCCTGCATCGTATGTGGGCAGGGACATGAGCGATGATCGGGGGAGCGGCTTCGAGGGAGGATGGCGGGATATGGATCAGCGGCAGTGGGACGGCGGGAGGACTCGGCCGAGCGGGAGCGCGGTGGCGCTGAGCGAGGCGTACGACACGGCGCTGCTGGACCTCGACGGGGTCGTGTACGCGGGCGGGGAGGCGATTTCGCATGCCGTGGAGGCGCTGGGGGTGGCGCGGGACGGGGGCATGCACCTCGCGTACGTCACGAACAACGCCTTGCGGACGCCGGACGCGGTGGCGGCCCATCTGACGGAGCTGGGCGTGCCGGCCCGGGCCGAGGATGTGATCACATCGGCGCAGGCGGTGGCCCGGCTGGTTTCCGACCAGGTGCCGCAGGGGTCGCGGGTGCTGGTGATCGGTGGGGAGGGGCTGCGGGTCGCGCTGCGCGAGCGCGGTCTGGTGCCGGTGGAGTCGGCGGACGACGAGCCGGTGGCGGTGGTGCAGGGGTACGGCGGGCCGGACCTGCCGTGGTCGCGGTTCGCGGAGGCGTCGTACGCGGTGGCGCGTGGGGTGCCGTGGTTCGCGTCCAACACCGATCTGACGATCCCGAGCCCGCGGGGGATCGCGCCGGGCAACGGCGCGGCGGTGGAGGTCGTACGGATCGCGACGGGGGCGGATCCGCAGGTGGCGGGCAAGCCGCTGCCGCCGATGCACCGGGAGACGATTCTGCGGACGGGGGCGCGGAAGCCGTTGGTGGTGGGGGACCGGCTGGACACCGACATCGAGGGGGCTTTCAACGGGGGCGTGGACTCGCTGCTCGTGCTGACCGGGGTGACGGACCCGGCGCAGCTGCTGGCGGCCGTGCCGGAGCACCGTCCGACGTACGTCGACAGGGACCTGCGGGGGCTGCCGGCCGGGCAGCCGGACGTGACCGGGTCGGCGGAGAACGGGTTCGTGTGCGGGGGCTGGACGGCGTCGACGTCCGAGAGCGGCGACGCGCTGGTCGTGGACGGCGACGGCGACGCGGTGGACGGGCTGCGGGCGTTGTGCGCGGCGGCGTGGACGCACGGGGGTGCGGAGGGATGCGGGCTGGAGGCCGGGAAGGCACTGGCGCGGCTCGGGTGGTGACGGCGGTGGCGCCCGGGTCGGCGGGGTGGCGACGGGGAGGGCGCGGAGGCGGCTGGGGCGGCTGGGGCGACGGCGGCGAAGACGCCCGGGGGCCCCGGGTGGTGACGGGTCGTCAGGGAGCGGGTGACCTGTGCGCGGCCCTGATGCGATCGCGCGGAGCGGTCACGGCGGGCCTCTGGACCAGGCCAAACGAGGGTAGGCTAACCTAACCGGGTGGTGGTCGACAGTCCTTCCGAAGTGAGCGCGGAGCCCGTATCCGCCGCCCAGCCCCGTAGGCGCCGGTCCGTGCGTGCCGTCGGGCTGTTGGCGGCCGTCGGCGTCCTGCTGCTGGTATGTGTGGCGAGCATCGTCGTCGGGGCCAAACCGGTTCCGCTCGGGGACGTGTGGCACGGCCTGTTCCACAACTCCGGCACCGGCAACGACGTCATCATCGCCGACCTGCGCGTGCCGCGGACCCTGCTGGGGTTGCTCGTCGGAGTCGCGCTCGGGCTGTCCGGGGCCGTGATGCAGGCGCTCACCCGCAACCCGCTCGCCGAGCCCGGGCTGATGGGGGTGAACGCGGGCGCGTCCGCCGCCGTCGTCACGGCCATCAGCTTCTTCGGCGTCACCTCGCTGAGCGGCTACGTGTGGTTCGCCTTCGCCGGGGCCTCCGTCGTGTCCGTCGTCGTGTACGTGCTCGGCGGCAGCCGCAGCGCCACACCCGTGCGGCTCGCCCTCGCCGGCACGGCGGCCACCTTCGCGCTGTACGGGTACGTCAACGCCGTACAGCTGCTGAACTCGGCGGCGCTGGACCGGCTGCGGTTCTGGACCGTCGGGTCGCTGGCCAACGCCGACATGGACACCATCCGCAGGGTCGCGCCGTTCATCGTGGCCGGGATCGTCCTCGCGCTGCTGATCGCCCGGCCCCTCAACGCGATGGAGATGGGCGACGACACCGCCCGCGCGCTGGGCGCGCACCTGAACCGTACGCGCGTGCTCGCCATGGTGGCCGTGACGCTGCTGTGCGGGGCGGCGACCGCCGCCTGCGGACCGATCGTGTTCATCGGCCTGATGGTGCCCTATCTCGTCCGTGTGATCACCGGCCCGGACATGCGGTGGATCCTGCCGTACGCGGCCGTGCTGTCGCCCGCGCTGCTGCTGGGCGCCGATGTCATCGGCAGGGTCGTCGCCAGGCCCTCCGAGCTCCAGGTGGGCATCGTCACCGCGCTCGTCGGCGGGCCCGTCTTCATCCACCTCGTACGCCGCAAGAGGATGGCCCAGCTGTGACGACCTCCCCCTCCAAAGCCGTCCGCACGCCCGGCGGGCTGTCCGTGCGGGTCGAGCCCCGGGCGGCGGCCGTCGTCCTGGGCCTGCTCCTGGTGACCGCGGCGGCCGGTGTCGTCCTCATCGGCAGCGGTGACTTCCCCCTCGCGCCTGGCGACGTCGTCGCCACGCTCCTCGGCGACGGCACCGCCGCGCAGGAGTTCGTCGTGCGGGACCTGCGGCTGCCGCGCGTCCTCGTGGCGATCCTCGTCGGCGCCGGGCTCGGCCTGGGCGGGGCCGTCTTCCAGTCCATCTCCCGCAACCCGCTCGGCAGCCCCGACATGATCGGCTTCGGGCAGGGCGCCACCGTCGGCGCGCTCACCGTGATCGTGCTGTTCCAGGGCGACTCCGCCACCGTCGCGCTCGGCGCCGTCATCGGCGGCATGGTGACCGGCGTCGCCGTCTACCTGCTGGCCTGGAAACGCGGCGTGCACGGCTTCCGGCTCGTCCTCATCGGCATCGGTGTGGCCGCCATGCTGACCGCCGTCATCCACTACCTGATCACCAAGGCCAACCTGGTCGACGCCACCCGCGCCACCGTCTGGATGACCGGATCGCTCGAAGGACGGGAGTGGTCCCAGTTCTGGCCCCTGCTGGCCGTGTGCTGCGTCCTGGTCCCGCTGGTGCTGGCGTACGGCAGGCCGCTGCGGATGCTGGAGATGGGCGACGACGCGGCGTACGCGCTGGGCGTCCACGTCGAGCGCACCCGCGTCGTGCTCATGGGCTCCGCCGTGCTGCTCGTCTCGGTCGCCACCGCGGCCGCCGGGCCGATCACCTTCGTCGCGCTGAGCGCCCCGCAGCTCGCCCGCCGCCTCACCCGCGCGCCCGGCCCCAACCTGGCCGCCTCGATGCTCACGGGCGCCGCGCTGCTCCTGGTCGCCGACTGGACCGCCACCAACGCCTTCGGCGAGCGGCACCTGCCGGTCGGCGTGGTGACCGGTGTCGTCGGCGGCGTGTACCTGCTGTGGCTGCTGGTGACCGAGCGCCGGGCGGGCCGGATATGACCCCCATGAACGATCAGAGCGACAGGAGTACGTCCATGCAGCAGCGGCTCAGCGCCGACGCGGTCACCCTCGCCTACGAGCAGCGGGTCATCGCCCGCGATCTGTCGGTCGGGATACCCGACAACTCCTTCACGGTGATCGTCGGCCCGAACGCCTGCGGCAAGTCCACCCTGCTGCGCGCCCTGTCCCGGATGCTGAAGCCGACGCGGGGCCGCGTGCTGCTGGACGGGCAGGCCATCCACTCCCTGCCCGCCAAGAAGGTCGCCCGCACCCTGGGCCTGCTGCCGCAGTCGTCGATCGCGCCGGACGGCATCACCGTCGCCGACCTCGTCGCCCGCGGCCGCTACCCGCACCAGGGCCTGCTGCGCCAGTGGTCGCCGGAGGACGAGCGGATCGTCCGGGAGTCGATGGACGCGACCGGCGTCGGCGAGCTCGGTGACCGGTACGTCGACGAACTGTCGGGCGGCCAGCGCCAGCGCGTGTGGATCGCCATGGCGCTCGCCCAGCAGACGCCGCTGCTGCTCCTCGACGAGCCCACGACGTTCCTCGACATCCAGCACCAGATCGACGTGCTGGACCTGTGCGCCGAACTCCACGAGACGCAGGGCCGCACCCTCGTCGCCGTCCTGCACGACCTCAACCACGCGGCGCGGTACGCCACCCACCTCATCGCCGTACGGGGCGGGGAGATCATCGCCGAGGGCCCGCCGTCCGAGATCGTCACCGCCGAGCTGGTCGAGCGGGTCTTCGGGCTGCGCTGCCAGGTCATCGACGACCCCGAGACGGGCACGCCGCTGGTCGTACCGGCCGCCCGGAAGGCCCGGTCGCAGGCCCGGTCCGACGCCCGGCCCGAAGCCCCCTCCGGGCAGGTCCCGGCGCTACAGAAGTGACCGCAGGCGCAGCAGATCGCGGAAGCCGGCCTCCAGCCTGACCCGGCCCGAAGCCCAGGCCTTCGCGAAGTTCAGCCCGCCGTCAACCATCGCCAGCAGGTCGTCGCCGGTCATCGCCAGCCGGATCTCGGCCCGCTCCCGGGGCGGCCCGTCCGCCCGGTCCAGCACCTCGATCCGGCCGCCGGCGAGACGGCCGGTGAAGGTGGTGTCGAGGTCGGTGATGTGGCAGCTGAGCGTACGGTCGAGCGCGGCGGCGCCGCGCACCTCGCCATCCGCGTGCGTCAGGTTCTGCGACAGTCTGTCGAGTGCGCTGCGGCACTCCTCGGTCGTGGCCATCGTGACCGACCGTACCCCAGCGCTTGGAGGTAGCGTCTGGGCATGAGCGACGTAATGCCCGAGGCCGCTTCCCCGGACGCGGCCGGCGTTCGGAACGCGGTGACCGAGACGTACGACCCGGACGCGGCCGGCGTTCCCGACGAGGCGACCGGGACGTACGACCCCGCCGCGCCCGCGCCCCTCTCGGTCGAGCGCGTGCCCACCGGCCACCCCCAGGTGGACGCCGGTCTCCAGCGGCTGGCCGATGTCGACCACCTCCCTGCCGACGGGCACCTGGAGGTGTACGAGGATGTACACCGGGGGCTGCGGGAGGCGCTGACCGCGCTCGACGCGCGCCCGCAGATGTCCTCGTCCGACGAACACAGGAGCTGAACCGAACGTGGCAGGAGTGGCACGCCGCCGTCTCGACGCCGAGCTGGTACGCCGAAAGCTCGCCCGCTCGCGCGAGCACGCGAGCCAGCTGATCGCGGCGGGGCGGGTGACCGTCGGCGGCAACACCGCCACGAAACCGGCCACCCAGGTCGAGACCGCCGCCGCCATCGTGGTGGCCCAGGACGACGCCGACCCCGACTACGTCTCCCGCGGCGGCCACAAGCTGGCCGGGGCGCTCGCGGCGTTCGTGCCGCGCGGACTGAGGGTCGAGGGGCGGCGGGCGCTGGACGCGGGGGCCTCCACGGGTGGCTTCACCGACGTCCTGCTGCGCGCCGGGGCCGCGCACGTCGTCGCCGTCGACGTCGGGTACGGGCAGCTCGCCTGGTCGCTGCGGAGCGATGAACGCGTCACCGTCAAGGACCGTACCAACGTACGTGAGTTGACGCTGAAAGCGATCGACGGAGAGCCGGTGGACCTGGTCGTGGGCGACCTCTCCTTCATCCCGCTGGGGCTCGTGCTGCCCGCCCTGGCGGGCGTCTCGGCGCCCGACGCCGACCTGGTGCTGATGGTGAAGCCACAGTTCGAGGTGGGCAAGGAGCGGCTCGGCAGCGGCGGAGTCGTCCGCAGCCCCGAGCTGCGCGCCGAAGCGGTGCGCAACGTGGCGCGGCAGGCCGGGGAGCTCGGGCTCGGCGTCCTGGGCGTCACCGCGAGCCCGCTGCCCGGCCCGTCCGGGAACGTCGAGTACTTTCTGTGGCTGCGGGCAGGGGCGCCCGCGCTGGATCCGGCGGATGTGGACCGCGCCGTGGCGGAGGGACCTCGTTGACATCGACGACAGCAGCACCTCGGACCGTCTTCCTGCTGGCGCACACCGGCCGCCCGGCCGCCGTGCGCAGCGCCGAGCTCGTCGTCCTGGGGCTGCTGCGCAGCGGCATCGGGGTGCGCGTCCTGGCCGCCGAGGCGGCCGACCTGCCGCTGCCGCCGACGGTCGAGACGGTGCCCGAGGCGACGCCCGACGTGCTCGACGGGTGCGAGTTGCTGATCGTGCTGGGCGGTGACGGGACGCTGCTGCGCGGCGCCGAGTTCGCCCGCGCCTCCGGGGTGCCGATGCTCGGCGTCAACCTCGGGCGGGTGGGCTTCCTCGCGGAGGCCGAGCGGGACGACCTCGACAAGGTCGTCGACCGGGTCGTCACACGGGCGTACGAGGTCGAGGAGCGCATGACGCTCGACGTCGTCGTGTACGAGAACGGCGACGTGCTGCACACCGACTGGGCGCTCAACGAGGCAGCCGTGCAGAAGGTCTCCGCGGAACGCATGCTGGAGGTCGTCCTCGCGATCGACGGGCGCCCGGTGACCGGTTTCGGCTGCGACGGGGTGATCTGCGCGACTCCGACCGGTTCGACCGCGTACGCCTTCTCGGCCGGCGGGCCGGTGATCTGGCCCGAGGTGGAGGCGCTGCTGATGGTGCCGATCGGGGCGCACGCGCTGTTCGCCAAGCCGCTGGTGACCACGCCGGACTCGGTCCTGACGGTGGAGGTCGAGCCGCGCACCCCCGACGGGGTGCTGTGGTGCGACGGGCGGCGCACCGTCGAGCTGCCCGCGGGCGCGCGCGTGGAGGTCCGGCGCGGTGCGGTGCCGGTACGGCTCGCGCGGCTGCACCACGCCTCGTTCACGGACCGGCTGGTGGCCAAGTTCGCCCTCCCGGTGTCGGGCTGGCGCGGCGCACCGCACTAGCCGCCGCCGCGTGCGTACGAGGACGGGCCCCCGTTTCGGGCCGTCCGGCCAGCACCCCGACCCGGGCGCACGGCCGGGGCCGCCCCACTCCGGAGGGTGACACCGCGCATCCGCGGCTCCGTCGCGACCTGCGGGTTCGGCGACGCGGGGCGGGGGCCGTCGCACTCCGGGCTCCCGACCTCGTAAGGTCTTGTCCGTGTTGGAGGAGATGCGGATACGGTCGCTCGGAGTCATCGACGACGCGGTGGTCGAGCTGTCACCCGGGTTCACCGCGGTGACCGGCGAGACCGGCGCGGGCAAGACCATGGTCGTGACGAGCCTCGGGCTGCTGCTCGGCGGGCGCGCCGACCCGGCGCTGGTGCGGATCGGTTCGCCGTCGGCCGTCGTCGAGGGCCGGATCAGCGTGGCGCCCGGCGACGCCGCGGCCGTACGGGCCGAGGAGGCGGGCGCGGAACTCGACGACGGCGCGCTCATCATCAGCCGCACCGTCTCGGCGGAGGGCCGCTCACGGGCGCATCTGGGCGGGCGCTCCGTGCCGGTCGGTGTGCTCGCCGAGCTGGCCGACGACCTCGTCGCCGTACACGGCCAGACCGACCAGCAGGGCCTGCTCAAGCCGGCCCGGCAGCGCGGCGCGCTCGACCGGTACGCCGGTGAGGCGGTCGCCGGGCCACTGGCCGAGTACAGCGCGGCGTACCGGCGGCTGCGCGCCGTCTCCGCCGAGCTGGACGAGCTGACCACGCGCGCGCGGGAGCGGGCCCAGGAGGCCGATCTGCTGCGCTTCGGGCTGGCCGAGATCGAGGCGGTCGAGCCGCGCCCGGGTGAGGACGTCGAACTGGCCGCCGAGGCCGAGCGGCTCGGCCACGCCGAGGCGCTGGCGTCCGCCGCCGCGCTGGCCCACGGGGCGCTCGCCGGCAACCCCGAGGACCCGGAGGTTCTCGACGCGACGACGCTGGTCGCGGGTGCCGGGCGGGCCCTGGAGGCCGTACGGTCGCACGACCCCGCGCTCGCCGCGCTCGCCGACCGGATCGGTGAGCTGTCGATCCTCCTCGCCGATGTGGCGGGTGAGCTCGCCGGGTACGCCGACAACCTGGACGCCGACCCGCGGCGGCTGGCCGCCGTCGAGGAGCGGCGGGCCGCCCTGACCTCCCTCACCCGCAAGTACGGCACCGATGTGGCCGCCGTACTGGCGTGGGCGGAGGAGAGCGCGGCGCGCCTGACCGAGCTGGACGGTGACGACGACCGGATCGGCGAGCTGACGGAGGAGCGGGACGCCCTGCGCGCCGAGCTGTCCGGCCTGGCGCAGGCGCTGACGGACGCGCGGACCGAGGCGGCGGCGCGGTTCGCCGACGCGGTCACCGCGGAACTGGCGTCGCTCGCCATGCCGCACGCGCGCGTGTCGTTCGCCATCCGTCAGACCGAGGATCCGGGAGGCGTCGAGGTGGGCGGGCGGACCGTGGCGTACGGGCCGCACGGCGTCGACGAGGTCGAGCTGCTGCTGGCCCCCCACCCGGGCGCCCCGCCCCGCCCCATCGCCAAGGGCGCGTCGGGCGGTGAGCTGTCGCGGGTGATGCTCGCGGTCGAGGTCGTCTTCGCCGGCACGGACCCGGTCCCGACGTACCTGTTCGACGAGGTCGACGCGGGTGTCGGTGGCAAGGCGGCGGTCGAGATCGGTCGGCGGCTGGCGAAACTCGCCAAGTCCGCGCAGGTCGTGGTCGTCACGCACCTGCCGCAGGTCGCGGCGTTCGCCGACCGGCAACTCCTCGTGGAGAAGACGAGCGACGGTTCGGTGACCCGGTCGGGCGTCACGGTCCTGGAGGGCGAGGACCGGGTGCGTGAGCTCTCGCGCATGCTGGCCGGCCAGGAGGACTCGGAGACGGCCCGGGCCCACGCGGAGGAGCTCCTCGCCACGGCGAGGGCGGACGGCTGACACCCGGCTGTGGCTGTGGCTGCGGCTGCGCCGGGGGTCGGGGCCGGGGCCGGGGTCGGCCGGCGCCCGGCGACTCCGGACGGCTGACGGCCACGCCGTGACCCCGGCCCCCGGCCCGGGCCGCGGTGGGGTGCCGTCCTAGGGTGGGTTCATGATCCAGAAGTACGGCAGGACCTTCGCTTTCGGGGTGGCCGCCGGGGTCACCCGCGCCGTGTACGCCGGGTTGCGGCGGCGCCCCCGCGACGAGCGGTGGGAGCGGACGAACCACGCCGGGCGGACCGTCGACCTGTACGCCGGCCCCGCGGTGGCCGCCGGGACCGTGCTCGGCGCGGTGCCCGCGGGCGGGCGGGGCGCCGCCGTGCTGGCCGGGGTCGTCGCCGGGGCGTGCGGGGCGTACGACGACCACCGCGGCGACCACCGGCGCGGCTTCCGGGCTCACCTGGGGGCCCTGCGGGACGGGGAGGTCACCAGCGGGGCGGTCAAGCTGTTCGGGATCGGCGCGGCCGGGCTCGCCGCGGGCGCGCTGCTCAAGGAGCGGCCCGTGGACCAGGTCCTCGCGGGCGTGGTGATCGCAGGTACCGCGCACCTGGTCAACCTCGTCGACGTGCGGCCGGGACGGGCCGTGCTCGCCGTGCTCGGGCTGGGCGCGCCGGGGCTGCTGCGCGGGCCGCTGGCCGCCGCGCCGATGGGCGCCGCCGCGGCCGTCGCCGCCGACGACCTGGGGGAGCGGACCCTGCTCGGTGACGCGGGTGCCCATGCGCTGGGGGCGGTCCTCGGCACCGCGGTCGCCGCCACGAACGGGCGGCTCGGGCTCGCCGCCCACGCGGCCGGGCTCGTCGCGGCGGCCGTGTACGGGGACGAGGTCAGCCGGCGCGTCGCTGGTTCACCCGCGTGAGTGATACGGGGGGCGGGGTTGCGCCACCCCGCGCGGGACGGGGGCCCCGGCGGTGCCGGAACGTGCGTACGGGCTGGCATTCTTGGGCGCGTGACACAGCTGCGTACGGTCCAAGTACTGGGCGGCGGCAGCGCGGGCAGCAGCGCTCATGTCAGATCACTGGCCGCCGGGCTGGTGGCGAGGGGCGTGCGGGTGACCGTGTGCGCCCCCGCCGAGGTCGAGCGCGACTACGACTACCTCGGCACCGGCGCCCACTTCGTACCGGTGCCGCGCCGCAGCGACCCCCTCGCGATCGGGGCCCTGCGCGCGGCGTGCGCGGACGCGGACGTGGTGCACGCGCACGGGGTGCACGCCGCCGTACGGGCGGCGCTGGCGCTCGGTGCGCAGCCCGGCGTACCGCTGGTCGTCACCTGGCACACGCGCACCCACGCCGAGGGCGCCCGCGCGCAGCTGCTCCGGCTCATGGAGCGAAGGGCCGTGCGGGCGGCGGCCGTCGTGCTCGCCACGTCGTCCGAACTCGTCGACCGGGCCCGGCGGCGGGGCGCCCGTGACGCGCGGCTGGGACCCGTCTCGGTCCCCGCGCCCCGGCGGGGGGCCGACGTGCCGGACGGCAAGGCGCGGGCGGAACTCGGCGCGATGGACCGGCCGTTGCTGATCGCGGTCGGCGCGCTGGAGCCCCACCGCGGGTACGGGACGCTGCTGGACGCGTCGCGGCTGTGGCGGGATCACGACCCGGCGCCACTCGTGGCCGTCGCCGGCGAGGGGCGGCAACGCGGCATCCTCCAGCGGCGGATCGACGCGGAGGCGCTGCCGGTACGGCTGCTCGGGCGCCGCGACGATGTGACACCACTGCTCGCGGGGGCGGACGTGGCGCTGCTCACCAGCCGCTGGGAGGCCCGCGCCCCGCTGGCCCAGGAGGCCCTGCGGCTCGGCGTGCCCCTGGTCGCCACGGCCGTCGGCGGGGTTCCGGAGCTGGTCGGCGACGCGGCGGTCCTCGTGCCGTACGGGGACGCCGAGGCACTGGCGGACGCGGTGACGTCCCTGCTCGCGGACCCCGCGCGGCGCGCCCGGCTGGCGGCGGCGGGGCAGGCTCAGGCGCGGACGTGGCCGACGGAGGACGAGACGATCGCGCAGGTGCTGAGCGTGTACGACGAGCTGTGCGGCGCCGGCTGACACGCCGGGGGAGAGCGCGTCACATGGTGTGCCGCCGCGCCCGCAGGGCCAGCGAGAGGGCCAGGACCGTCTGCGGGTCGTCCAGATCCGTGCCCAGGAGGTCACCTATGCGGGCCAGGCGGTTGTAGAGGGTCTGGCGGTTGAGGTGCAGCTCGCGCGCCGTCTCCGCCTTGCGGCCCGCGTGCGCCAGGTACGTCTCCAGGGTGGGCAGCAGGGGCGGCCGTGACGTCCGGTCGTGATCGCGCAGCGGGCCGATGGCCCGATCCACGAAGGCCGCCAGGGCGGCGCCCTCACCATGGTGGCGCAGCCGCCACAGCAGCAGGTCGATATCGAGGCGCCGCGCGTCGTACCAGGGGCGGTCCGGCAGACCCCGCGCGGCCGTCGCCGTCTCCCCGGCGTGCCGCAGGCCCGCCGAGGCCGCCGCCCAGCCGCCCGCGACACCCACCACGACGACCGGCGGGTGCCCACCGGCGCGTTCGAGGCCCGCGCGGGCCACACCGGCCCGCAGCGCCTCCGCCACCCGGTCGGCCACCGCCGCCCGCTCCGACTCGGCGCGCAGACCCAGCAGCAGCGGCACCCGGCCCTCCACCGGCCGCACGCCCAGCAGGACCGGAACGCCCACCGAGCCCAGCTCCTCCAGCACCGCACGGGCCAGCAGGGACCAGTTGCCCGACGGGGAGAGCTCCGGGGCGAGGCGCATGACGACCGGCAGCAGCGGGCCGTCGCCCGGCTTGAAACCCAGCACCCGGGCCTGCGCCGGCGCGTCCTCGGCCGAGATGCGGCCTTCGGCGAGGTCGGTGAGGAAGTCACCCCGGCCGCGTGCCGCCAGCTCCTCCTCCTGCCGCGCCTGCATCAGCACCACGGCCAGGATCCCCGCGGCCCGCTCCGCCGCCATGCGGTGCACCAGGGACAGGGGCCCCGACACGGCGAGCAGTACCAGACGGGCGCGTACCGACGCCGCGCCGGGGCCGCCGCCCGGGACGTCCACCAGCACCGCGCCCGTCGGCGGGCCCGCCCGCCGTGCCTCCCGCTGGCCGCGCAGCCCCTCCCACACCTGGAGCGGGTCGGCGCAGGCGGGCGGGCCCGCCTCCGTACCCGCGGCGTACAGCAGCGAGCCGTCCGCGGTCTCCAGGAACACCGGATTCGCCGCGAAGTCCGCGAGGATGCCCAGGACCTGCGGCACCCCGCCCCCGCCCAGCAGCGCCTCCGTGCACCGCCGGTGCACCTCCTCGGCCTGCCGCAGCATCGCGTAGTGGCCGTTGACGATCTCGGTGTGGACCTCCTCCGTCACGGACACGAAGGGCACCTCCCGGTGGAGCTGCACCAGCGGCAGCCCCGCCGTCCGTGCCGTCTCCACGAGGGTCGCCGGCAGCCGCGCGAACCGCGGCCCGAGCTCCACCACCAGCGCGGCGATGCCCCGGTCCGCCAGCCGCCGCACGAACGCCCGCTGCTCGGCCGGCCGCGTCCCGAGCCCCAGCCCGGTCGTCAGCAGCAGCTCGCCGCCCTTCAGCAGCGACGCGATGTTCGGCACCTCACCGGCGTGCACCCAGCGCACCGTGCGGTGCAGCCGGTCCGCGCCCGCCACCACCTCCGGGAGTCCGCCGCGCAGCCCGGGGAGCTCCAGTGCCCGCTGCACGGTGATCCCGCCGCCCTGTTCGTTCATGCAGCCGGACGCTACCCGCCTCCGTGTTCCGGCGACATCACGCGCGGATGACGGCATCCGGCACCCCTCGACAACTCGTCGCCCCCACGCGGCGTTTGTACGACCGCATGTCGCTTGTGGTGTACGTCACGCCGGAGGAAGGTCTCCCGGCATGGCACAGAACCCCGCAGCGCACCGCACCCCCGAGGTGCAGCGCCTCAAGGCGAACTCGGTCGGCCTCGTCGGCGTCGTCTTCATGGCGGTCGCCACCGCCGCGCCGATCACCGCGATGACCGGCAACCTCCCCATCGCGGTCGGCTTCGGCAACGGCACCGGCGCCCCCGCCGGCTACCTGTTCGCGACGCTCGTCCTGACCGTCTTCTCCGTCGGCTACGTCGCGATGGCGAAGCGGATCACGGCCGCCGGCGCCTTCTACGGCTACATCTCGCACGGCCTCGGCCGGATCGCCGGCATGGCGTCCGGCATGCTCGCGGTCCTCGCGTACATCGTCTTCGAGGCCTCGATCGTCGGCGTCTTCGCCTACTTCACCAAGACGACCGTCGCCGACCAGCTGGGCGTCGACCTCCCGTGGATCGTGTACGCGGCCGGGATGCTCGCCGTCACCGCCGTCCTCGCGCACTTCGACATCAACCTCACCGCCAAGGCGCTGGGGGTGATGCTGGTCGCCGAGATCGCGGTGCTGTTCGCCGTCGCCACGGCCGTGCTGATCGCGGGCGGCGGCCCGGACGGCATACCCACCGAGCCCATCAACCCCGCCAACGCCTTCACCGGCACCTCCGCCGGCCTCGGTCTCTTCTTCGCCTTCTGGTCCTGGGTCGGCTTCGAGTCGACGGCGATGTACGGCGAGGAGTCGCGCGACCCCAAGCGCGTCATCCCCCGCGCCACCCTCGTCTCCGTCATCGGCGTCGGCCTCTTCTACATCTACGTCTCCTGGATGACGATCGCCGGCAACGGCCTGAGCGGCTCCGTCACGCTGTCGTCCTCCGCGAGCCCCCTCGACCTCTTCTTCGCGCCGGCCCGGTCCTACATCGGCGCCTGGGCCGTCGACGCCTTCCAGTGGCTGCTGCTCACCGGCTCGTTCGCCTGCGGCATGGCCTTCCACCAGTGCGCCTCGCGCTACCTCTACGCCATCGGCCGTGAGGGCTTCCTCCACCCCGCCCTCGGCCGTACGCACGCCCGGCACGGCTCCCCGTACATCGCCTCGTACGTCCAGACCGCCATCGCCGTCACCCTCGTCGGCGCCTTCTGGCTCACCGGCCACGACCCGTACATCCACCTCTACACCCTGCTCGCCATCCTCGGCACGATGGCGATCCTGATCGTCCAGACCCTCTGCTCGTTCGCCGTCATCGGCTACTTCCGCAGGAACCACCCCGAGGACCGGCACTGGTTCCGGACCTTCACCGCCCCTCTGCTCGGCGGCATCGGCATGACGGCGGTCGTCGTCCTGCTCGTCCTGAACATGGAGACCGCCGCGGGCCTCGCCGCCGACTCCCTCTTCTTCACCCTCATCCCGTGGATCGTCGGCGCGGTCTTCGTCGGCGGTCTGGGCCTCGGCCTCCACCTGAAGGCCGGACAGCCCGAGCGGTACGAGCTCATCGGCCGGATCGTCCTGGAGGACGCGGCGGAGCGCGAAGACCACGCTGACGAAGACCAACAGCCCGCCACCGTCTGAGGAGATCCCCCATGTCCCGTACGCCCCTGATGCACGCCCTGCGCCAACTCGCCGCCCAGCACGCCGCCGCACGACGGCTGAACCTGCCCGTCGCCGAGGTCCGCGGCTCCACCCGCCGCGAACTGCTCCGCCGCGCAGCCGCCCTGGGCCTCGCCGCGAGCGTCGGCACGGCCGTCGCGGCGCGGCCAACCCCCGCCCGCGCGGCCGGGGGCACCGCCCCGCGCATCGCCGTCGTCGGCGCCGGCATCGCCGGCCTGACCGCCGCCCTCACCCTCCACGACGCGGGCCTGAACTGCACGCTCTACGAGGCCGATCCCACCCGCGTCGGCGGCCGCATGTGGACGCAGCGCGACCACTGGGCCTACGGCCAGACCTCCGAGATCGGCGGGGAGCTGATCGACACCAGCCACAAGAAGATCCTCGAACTGTGCCGCCGCTTCGGTCTGCCCGTCGAGGACTTCCTCGGCGGCGGACCCGCGGGCGCCGAGGAAGTCCTGTGGTTCGACGGCACCTACTACCCGCGCCACCAGGCCGACGAGGACTTCAAGGCCGTATACCAGAAGCTCCACCGCGACCTCCGGGAAGCCGGCGAGGTCACGTGGAACCAGAGCACCGCCCGGGGCACCGAACTTGACACCATGTCGATATACGACTGGATCGAGAGCCGCGTCCCCGGCGGGCACGCCTCACCCCTCGGGCAGTTCATCGACGTCGCGTACAACGTCGAGTACGGCGCCGACACCACCGAACAGTCGTCCCTGGCCCTCGTTCTGCTGATGGGCTATCAGACCAATCCGGGCCACTTCAACGTCTGGGGCCTGTCCAACGAGCGCTACCACATCACCGGCGGCAACGACCGACTGCCGAACGCCATCGCCCGGTCACTTCCCCCCGGCACCCTGCGCATGGGCTGGTCCCTGACCGCCGTGCGCGCCAACGCCGACTCCACCCAGACGCTCACCTTCACCGAGGGCGGCACCACCCGCACCGTCACCGCCGACCACACCATCCTGTGCGTCCCGCTGCCCGTGCTCCAGCGGCTCGACCTGACCCAGGCCGGCTTCGACCCGCTCATGAAGAACCTGCTGCGCGACGCGCGCATGGGGCACTGCACCAAGCTCAACCTGCAGTGCGCCACCCGCCCCTGGCGCGGCACCGGCCCCTGGCCCGGCGTCTCGGCGGGCGACTGCTTCACCGACACCGACGTCCAGCAGACCTGGGACACCACCAAGATCCAGCCCGGCACGGGCGGCATCCTCATCCAGTACAACGGCGGCACCCTCGCCAAGGCCCTGACGCCGGCCGGGCCGTTCTCCACCGAGTCCGACCCGTACGTGCGCGACCTCGCCGCCCGCCGGCTGCGCGGCATCGACGCGTTCTTCCCCGGCACGTCAAGAACCTGGACCGGCCGCGCCCAGCTCTCCGCCTGGCACCACAACCCGTACGCGCTCGGCGCCTACTCGTACTGGCCGGTGGGCTACCTGCACCGGTACGCGGGCTACGAGGGCACCCCGCAGGGCCCCGGCTCCACCATCCACATCGGCGGCGAGCACTGCAGTTACGACTTCCAGGGCTTCATGGAGGGCGGCGCGACCGAGGGTGAGCGCGCCGCCCGGGAGGTGATCGCCGCCTGTTAGCCGCCGTACGCGCCCGACGCCGTCAGCCGCAGTGCCGTGTCGATCAGCGGCACGTGGCTGAACGCCTGCGGGAAGTTCCCGACCTGGCGCTGCAGGCGCGGATCCCACTCCTCCGCCAGCAGCCCCAGGTCGTTCCGCAGCGCCAGCAGCTTCTCGAACAGCCTGCGCGCCTCGTCGACCCGCCCGATCATCGCCAGGTCGTCCGCCATCCAGAACGAGCACGCCAGGAACGCGCCCTCGTCGCCGGGCAGACCGTCCACGCCCTCCTCGGCGCCCTCGGTCGGGTAGCGCAGGATGAAGCCGTCCTCCGTGGACAGCTCCCGCTGGATCGCCTCGATCGTGCCGATGACCCGCTTGTCGTCCGGCGGCAGGAACCCCACCTGCGGAATCAGCAGCAGCGAGGCGTCCAGCTCCTTGGAGCCGTACGACTGCGTGAACGTGTTGCGCTCCGGGTCGTAGCCCTTCTCGCACACGTCCCGGTGGATCGTGTCGCGCAGCTCACGCCACTTCTCCAGCGGACCGTCCGCGTCACCCGACTCGATCAGCTTGATCGTCCGGTCCACCGCGACCCACGCCATGACCTTCGAGTGCACGAAGTGGCGGCGCGGGCCGCGCACCTCCCAGATGCCCTCGTCCGGCTGGTCCCAGTGGTCCTCCAGGTACTTGATCAGCTTCAGCTGGAGCAGGGAGGCGTAGTCGTTGCGGGCCAGACCCGTCATGTGCGCCAGGTGCAGGGCCTCGGTGACCTCGCCGTACACATCGAGCTGGAGCTGTGCCGCGGCGCCGTTGCCGACCCGGACCGGGGCGGAGTCCTCGTACCCCGGCAGCCAGTCCAGCTCCGCCTCGCCCAGCTCGCGCTCGCCCGCGATGCCGTACATGATCTGCAGGTTCTCCGGGTCGCCGGCGACCGCGCGCAGCAGCCACTCGCGCCAGGCGCGGGCCTCCTCGCGGTAGCCGGTGCGCAGCAGCGAGGACAGGGTGATCGCGGCGTCCCGCAGCCAGGTGTAGCGGTAGTCCCAGTTGCGCACCCCGCCGATGTCCTCGGGCAGCGAGGTGGTGGGCGCGGCGACGATGCCGCCCGTCGGGGCGTACGTCAGCGCCTTCAGCGTGATCAGGGAGCGGACCACGGCCTCGCGGTAGGGCCCGCGGTACGTGCAGTGGTCGACCCACTCGCGCCAGAACGCGGAGGTGGCCTCCAGCGCGCCCTCCGGGTCCGGCAGCGGCGGCGGCTGGTGGTGCGAGGGCTGCCAGCTGATGGTGAACGCGATCCGCTCGCCCGCGGAGACGGTGAAGTCGGAGTACGTGGTGAGGTTCTCGCCGTGCGTCTCCTCGTCGGTGTCCAGCCAGACGGAGTCGGGGCCGGCGACGGCGACCGTACGGCCGTCGACCTTGTGCACCCACGGCACCACACGTCCGTAGCTGAACCGCATCCGCAGCGCGGACCGCATCCGCACCCGGCCGCTGACCCCCTCCACGATCCGCACCAACTGCGGGGCGCCGTCACGCGGCGGCATGAAGTCGGTCACGCGGACCGTGCCCCGGCCCGGTGAGTCCCACTCGGATTCGAGGATGAGTGAGTCGCCGCGGTAGCGGCGCCGGTCGGCGGCGGGCGGCTCGGCACCTTCGGGGTGCGCCGGGCCGATCCGCCAGAAACCGTGCTCCTCGGTACCGAGGAGTCCTGCGAAGACGGCGTGCGAATCGAAGCGGGGCAGGCACAGCCAGTCGGCCGTGCCGTCCCGGCAGACCAGGGCAGCGGTCTGCATGTCTCCGATGAGTGCGTAGTCTTCGATGCGCCCGGCCACGTGCATCTCCAGTCGAACGGCCACGTTCGCCCCGCGGGGCGCTTGCTGGTGAGGGGTCAGGGAGAATGTCAGAGCAGAATACGATGCTCCCAGGCCATCTGTGTGATCGTCCTGGTGGAGCGGCTGCCGCCCACTGAGCCGAACGGGTGAGCCCGTAGCAGGCTGTACGAATCCGTGTGCCGAGCGTGGTCGGAAGCGGTCTCCTCGCGGCGCTGATACCCTGGTAGCCCGTGGACCGGTGGGCGCCGCACAACGAAACGGCGGCCCCCGAACCGCAGCGACGGCACCCCCGGAATCCTCCGGACCGGACGCCGGTACGCACTTCCAGACCGCGACCACGGGAGCCCCCTCTTGGCCATGCCGCCCAAATCCACGACGACCAAGCACATCTTCGTCACCGGGGGTGTCGCGTCCTCCCTCGGCAAGGGGCTGACCGCCTCCAGCCTGGGTGCGCTCCTCAAGGCGCGGGGCCTGCGGGTCACGATGCAGAAGCTGGACCCGTACCTCAACGTCGACCCCGGCACGATGAACCCGTTCCAGCACGGTGAGGTGTTCGTCACCAACGACGGCGCCGAGACCGACCTGGACATCGGCCACTACGAGCGCTTCCTCGACGTCGACCTCGACGGCTCGGCCAACGTCACCACCGGCCAGGTCTACAGCCAGGTCATCGCCAAGGAGCGGCGCGGCGAGTACCTCGGCGACACCGTCCAGGTCATCCCGCACATCACCAACGAGATCAAGCACCGCATCCGCCGCATGGCGACCGACGACGTCGACGTCGTCATCACGGAGGTCGGGGGCACGGTCGGTGACATCGAGTCGCTGCCGTTCCTGGAGACCGTCCGCCAGGTCCGCCACGAGGTCGGCCGCGACAACGTCTTCGTCGTGCACATCTCGCTGCTGCCCTACATCGGCCCCTCCGGCGAGCTGAAGACCAAGCCGACGCAGCACTCGGTCGCGGCCCTGCGCAACATCGGTATCCAGCCCGACGCGATCGTGCTGCGCGCCGACCGTGACGTGCCCACCGCGATCAAGCGCAAGATCTCCCTGATGTGCGACGTCGACGAGGCGGCCGTGGTCGCGGCCATCGACGCCAAGTCGATCTACGACATCCCCAAGGTGCTGCACACCGAGGGTCTGGACGCCTACGTCGTGCGCAAGCTGGACCTGCCGTTCCGTGACGTCGACTGGAGGACGTGGGACGACCTGCTGGACCGCGTCCACAACCCCGACCACGAGGTCACGGTCGCGCTCGTCGGCAAGTACATCGACCTGCCCGACGCCTACCTGTCGGTGACCGAGGCCATGCGCGCCGGTGGCTTCGCCAACAAGGCCCGCGTCAAGGTCAAGTGGGTCACCTCCGACGACTGCAAGACGCAGGCGGGCGCGGCCAAGCAGCTCGGCGACGTCGACGCGATCGTCATCCCCGGCGGCTTCGGCGAGCGCGGCGTCAACGGCAAGGTCGGCGCCATCCAGTACGCCCGCGAGAGCAAGATCCCGCTGCTGGGCCTGTGCCTGGGCCTCCAGTGCATCGTGGTCGAGGCCGCGCGGAACCTCGCCGGCATCGCCGACGCCAACTCCACCGAGTTCGACCCGGCCACCTCCCACCCCGTCATCTCGACGATGGAGGAGCAGCTGGCGTACGTCGAGGGCGCCGGCGACCTGGGCGGAACGATGCGTCTGGGCCTGTACCCGGCGAAGCTGGCCGAGGGCTCCATCGTCCGTGAGGTCTACGGCGACCAGCCGTACGTCGACGAGCGCCACCGCCACCGCTACGAGGTGAACAACGCCTACCGCGCGGAGCTGGAGAAGAAGGCGGGCATCGTCTTCTCCGGCACCTCCCCGGACAACAAGCTGGTCGAGTACGTCGAGTACCCGCGCGAGGTGCACCCCTACCTGGTCGCCACCCAGGCGCACCCGGAGCTGCGCTCCCGCCCCACGCGCCCGCACCCGCTGTTCGCCGGGCTGGTGAAGGCGGCCGTCGAACGACAGCAGGGTGCGCGCAAGACGGGCAAGTAGTCCGCTAGCGATACGGTTGACCGGGGTACGCGCCTGATCAGGGCACGTGCCCCGGTTTTCTGTGTACGTCTGTGTACGAGGGAGGACGTCTTTCATGACCATCAAGGACACGCCCGAGGAGTGGCGGGTCACCGCGACCGACGTGCCGTTCAAGGGCAACAAGACGAGTGTCCGCACCGACGACGTGGTCATGCCGGACGGGACCGTCGTACGCCGTGACTACCAGGTCCACCCCGGCTCCGTGGCGGTCCTCGCCCTCGACGACGAGGGCCGGGTCCTCGTCCTGCGCCAGTACCGCCACCCGGTGCGGCAGAAGCTGTGGGAGATCCCGGCCGGTCTGCTCGACGTGCCCGGCGAGAACCCGCTGAGCGCGGCGGTGCGCGAGCTGTACGAGGAGGCCCACGTCAAGGCGGACCGGTGGAACGTCCTGACGGACGTGTACACCACGCCCGGCGGCTGCGACGAAGCCGTACGGATCTTCCTCGCGCGCGGTCTGTCGGCCTCGGAGGGCGAGCGGTTCGAGGTCGCCGAGGAGGAGGCCGACATGGAGATCGCCCGGGTGCCGCTCGACGAGCTGGTCCGGGGCGTGCTCGCCGGTGAGCTGCACAACAACTGCCTGGTCGTGGGCGTCCTCTCGGTGCTGGCGGCGCAGGCCGGTGACGGTCTCGACGCGCTGCGCCCGGCGGAGGCCCCCTGGCCGGCCCGGCCGTTCGAGGCATGACCACCCCCCGCCCGGCCGATCCATGTGACGATCTGTTGATCCGAACGGGCGATCTGTCCGCCCCGCCCCCGCTCCACGGCCGGGATGCCCCACCCGGCTGAACTACGCTCGGATCACCCGCCCGGACAACGGGCAGGACAGCACGTGCGCAGGTGGACGGGAGCGTGACCCGTGGCGGATGAGGCGGCGGTTGAGCCGGTGGACTTCGACGAGGGCGCTGAGCCGTCACGCGTTCGGTTCTTCGGCCGGCAGCGCGAGCTGAAGGCGCTGCGGGCCGACATCGAGGTCGCCGGCCTCGACACCATCGCCGGCCGGAAGGCCCCGCACCCCCGGGTGCTGCTCATCGCCGGCCGGCCCGGCAGCGGACGCACCACCCTCGCCGGCGAACTGGTCCGCCGGCTCACCGCGGGCGGGGAGTACGGGGACGGGGTGCTGTCCGCCCGGCTGACCGAGCCGGGCGGACAGCCCGTCCCCACCGAACGGACCGCCCGTGACCTCCTCGCCGACCTCGGGATCACCGGCCCCGCCGGAGCGGACGAGGACGAGCTCACCCAGCTGCTGCGCGAGGCCCTCGCCGGGCGCCGCATGGTCCTGCTCCTCGATGACGCCGCCGACGCCGACCAGGTCGCCCCGCTGCTGCCGGACAACTCCGACTGTCTGGTCGTCGCGGTCGCCCAGGGGCCGCTCACCGGCATCCCCGGGGTGCGGCCCTGCACGATCGGCGGCCTGGACCCCAAGTCCGCCATCGAACTCCTCGACGGCTTCACCGGCTCGGTGCGCATCACCGTCGACCCGCAGGCCGCCGAGGCGCTCACCGAACTGTGCGGCGGCCAGCCCGCCGCCCTCATCCTCGCCGGCGGCTGGCTCGCGGCCCGCCCCATGTCGTCCGTGGCCGACCTCAACAAACGGCTGCGGTCCGTGTCCGACGACCCCGATCGGCCGACCGCCGCCCGCCCGCTCGCCCGCGCCTTCCGCCTGGTGTACGAGGCGCTGCCGTCCCCCGCCGCGCGGCTGCTGCGGCTGCTGGCCCTCGCCCCGCTCGGCCTCGCCGACGCGCACACCGTCTCCGCGCTGGCCGGCTGCTCGGTGTCGGCCGCGCGCTCCACCCTGGAGGGCTTCGCCGCCTTCGGCCTCGTACGCGAGGGAAACGCCGACCAGTACGAGGTGCCCGGTTGCCTCGTACCGCTGCTGCGGGAGCGGCTGGAGAGCGAGGACCGGCCCGCCGAGGTGCAGCTGGCGCGGGCCCGCATGCTGGAGCGGACCGTTCGGCTGCTGCAGGCCTGTCGCGCGGTCACCGAACCGGAGGGGTCCTCCGCCCGTCGCAGGCTCGCCGGACAGCCGCGCGCCCTGCGCTTCGCCGACCCGGCCACCGCCGCCGCGTGGCTGCGCACCCGGCAGCCCGCGCTGCTGGCCGCGGCCCGCCTCGCGGTCGCCGACGGGGAGCTCGACACCCTGGCGCGGCGCCTGATCGCGGCCCTGGTGCGGGCGTTCACCGCACACCGGGGCGACGAGGCCGCGGCGCCCGAGCTGTACGGGCTGCACCGGCTCGTGCTCGATGTGGCCGAGCGGCGCGGACTGCACCGGGAGCGGGCCGCCGCACTGCTGAACCTCGCCGACCTCGACGCCCGGACCGGCCGGACCCGGGACGCCCTGGTGCGCTACCGGGCCGCGCTGGACGCCGGACGCGACGCGAACGACCCGTACGCGACCGGCCGGGCGATGGAATCCGTAGGGGGCGCGTACCAGGAGCTGGGGGACTGGCAGCGCGCCGCCGACTGGTACGGGCGCGCCCTGACCCAGCGGCTCGCGCGGGACGAGCGGGCGGACCAGGCGCGGCTGTACGGCAGGCTCGGCGCCGTCCACACCTACGCCGGCCGGTACGGCGAGGCGCTGCGCGACTGGCGAGCGGCCGCGGCCGGATATCGCCGTCTCGGTGATCTCCCCGGCCACGCGCGGGCGTTGAGCGAAATCGCCCGGGTCCAGGAGTACGCGGGGCGGCCGCAGGAGTCGCTGCGCACCTGCGAGGAGGCGATCGCCTGCGCCCGGCAGGCCAAGGACGTGCGGCTTCTCGCGGCGCTCCAGCTGCGGCTGGCGGACACGCTCGACCGGCTCGGAGATCCGGCGGCGGCCCGGCTGCACCGCGCTGCGGCCGATCGACTGCTGGAAAACGGCGCGTCAGCCTACGAAATCCGCAGTGCTTCAGCCAAAGATTAGGTCATTGCAAGGCTAGACAACGGGAAGTCCTTCAATAGACTGGGTGAGCCGCGATTCACCGCGGTCCATCCCGGTGCGTCCGCTGCATCCGGGTATGTATTGCATTGCCCCCGTACCCCCGTACCCCCTGAGCCAAGGACCGTGATCGACGTGAAGGTCGGCATCCCCCGCGAGGTCAAGAACAACGAGTTCCGGGTGGCCATCACCCCCGCCGGCGTGCACGAGCTCGTCCGCAACGGCCACCAGGTCTTCATCGAGCAGAACGCCGGCGTCGGCTCCTCGATCACGGACGACGAGTACGTGGCCGCCGGTGCCGAGATCCTGCCCACCGCCGACGAGGTCTGGGCCACCGCCGACCTGCTGCTGAAGGTCAAGGAGCCCATCGCGGAGGAGTACCACCGCCTCCGCAAGGACCAGACGCTCTTCACCTACCTCCACCTCGCCGCCTCCCGCGAGTGCACGGACGCCCTGATCGCCTCCGGCACCACGGCCATCGCGTACGAGACGGTCGAGACCGCCAACCGCGCGCTGCCGCTGCTCGCCCCCATGTCGGAGGTCGCGGGCCGCCTCGCCCCGCAGGTCGGCGCCTACCACCTGATGCGCGCGGCCGGCGGCCGTGGCGTGCTGCCGGGCGGCGTCCCGGGCGTGATCCCGGCCAAGGCCGTCGTCATCGGCGGTGGCGTCTCCGGCTGGAACGCCGCGCAGATCGCCATCGGCATGGGCTTCGACGTGACCCTCCTCGACCGCGACATCAACAAGCTGCGCGAGGCCGACAAGATCTTCGGCACGAAGGTCAAGGCCGTCATGTCCAACTCCTTCGAGCTGGAGAAGGCCGTCCTCGACGCCGACCTCGTCATCGGCGCGGTGCTCATCCCGGGCGCCAAGGCTCCGAAGCTGGTCACCAACGAGCTCGTCTCCCGTATGAAGCCCGGAAGTGTCCTTGTCGACATCGCCATCGACCAGGGCGGCTGCTTCGAGGACTCGCGTCCGACCACGCACGCCGAGCCGACCTTCCAGGTCCACGAGTCGGTCTTCTACTGCGTCGCCAACATGCCGGGCGCGGTGCCGAACACCTCCACGTACGCGCTGACCAACGCCACGCTGCCGTACATCGTCTCGCTCGCCAACAACGGCTGGGTCGAGGCGCTGCGCCGGGACGCCGCGCTCGCCAAGGGCCTCAACACCCACGACGGCAAGGTCGTCTACAAGGAGGTCGCCGAGGCCCACGGCCTGGAGCACGTGGACCTGGCCGCCTTCATCGGCTGAGCCACCGGCTGAGCCCGGGCGACCGTCAACGGTTGCCGTCAACCTCACACATCCGGCCGGACCTTGCTCGACGAGGTCCGGCCGGACGCGTGTGCGCAGGCCTGTGACCTCGGTTCAAGTCGCCTCGAACGTAACCCTTTAACCGTTTCGCACACCCGTGAAACGTGTCGATACGTAGCCGTGCGCCCTTGACATAGGAGTGTTTCTTTGCCGACACATCGGCTCGCGTCCGGGCGATTGTGTTGCTGCGGAGCGGTGACACGCCATAGAGTCGCCAACCGTCGGCATGGTGCCACGCTGACCTATCGATAAGTTTCCTGGCCACTCCCAAGGAGGTAAGACGACTTGTGAATGAGTCGACATTTACTCCCGGAGGTGGTCGGCCAGGAACGGTCGGCGACGCCGGCTCGGCCGCTGTGCGGACCTTCGCGAGCGGCCAGCAGCACATGACGACAGCCCACACGATGAAGATGATGGACGGCCAACACGTGAACGCCATGGCCGGCAACGAGAGTGGCCGAGAGTCCACCCACTTCGCCGCCTACGACGAAGTGCCCGAGGGGCACTTCTACGACCCCGACGCCGAGTACGAGCCCGACCCGGAGTACGCGGCCACCCTCGCCCCGGACGCTGCCCGCCAGCGCCGCGAGCGGATCGGCCCGACCGGTCGGCCCCTGCCGTACTTCCCGATCCCGGGCCCGCTCACCGACCACGGCCCCGCGAAGATCATCGCGATGTGCAACCAGAAGGGCGGCGTCGGCAAGACGACGTCGACCATCAACCTGGGCGCCGCGCTCGCGGAGTACGGCCGGCGGGTGCTGCTCGTCGACTTCGACCCGCAGGGCGCCCTGTCGGTCGGCCTCGGCGTGAACCCGATGGAGCTCGACCTCACCGTCTACAACCTGCTCATGGAGCGGGGCATGTCGGCGGACGAGGTACTGCTGAAGACCGCCGTGCCCAACATGGACCTGCTGCCCAGCAATATCGATTTGTCCGCGGCGGAAGTGCAGTTGGTGAGCGAGGTCGCGCGCGAGTCCACGCTCCAGCGGGCCCTCAAGCCGCTGCTCCAGGACTACGACTACATCGTGATCGACTGTCAGCCGTCGCTCGGTCTGCTGACCGTCAACGCCCTGACGGCGGCGCACAAGGTGATAGTGCCGCTGGAGTGCGAGTTCTTCGCACTGCGCGGGGTGGCGCTGCTGACGGAGACCATCGAGAAGGTCCAGGAGCGGCTCAACCCCGACCTGGAGCTCGACGGCATCCTCGCCACGATGTACGACTCGCGCACCGTGCACAGCCGGGAGGTGCTCGCGCGGGTGGTCGAGGCCTTCGACGATCACGTGTACCACACGGTGATCGGCCGGACCGTGCGCTTCCCGGAGACCACGGTCGCCGGTGAGCCGATCACCACGTACGCCTCGAACTCGGTCGGCGCGGCCGCCTACCGCCAGCTCGCCAGGGAGGTGCTCGCCCGGTGTCACGCCGAGTGAGTCTGCCCGGTGCCGACGAGCTGTTCCGCACGACCGGGGGCATGGCGCTTCAGGGGTCGTCCCCCCGCCGCCAGAACGGTGAGCCCCGGGTCCCCGCCCCGGCCGGCGAGAGCGACCCGGCGGCGGCCCCCGCACCGGCCCCGGCCCCCGCCTCCCAGGAGCACTCGGCCGCCGAGGCCGACGCGGCCGAGCCGCGCACCCGCGAGCCGGAGGACACCGGCAAGGCCCCCGCACCGGCCCCGGCGGCCGTTCCCGGCCGGCGCCGCGCGCGAGCGGCGAACCGGCGGCCCAGCGGGCGTGAACGACACGACGAGAAGATCACCGTGTACGTCTCCGCCGAGGAACTGATGGACCTGGAGCACGCGCGCCTGGTCCTGCGCGGCGAGCACGGCCTGGCCGTCGACCGCGGGCGCATCGTCCGCGAGGCCGTCGCCGTGGTCCTGGCCGACCTGGAGTCGCGCGGCGACGCGAGCATTCTCGTACGGCGCCTGCGCGGACGCTGACGGTAGCCTGCGCGGGCCGCCGTCCCTTCGCCCGCGCCCCCTGGACCACGATGCCCCCGACCGACGCCCCCCGCCCCCGCCGCCCCCTGGGCCGTGGCCCGGGGGCCCCGCCCGCCCGCGACGACGCGCCGGACCGGGCGCAGGCATCACCCACCCCGGAGAGGCGCGAGACGCGCGAGACGCGCGAGACGCCGAGCGCGCCCGGTACCGCGGCCTCCGGGGCGCCGGAGGCCCCCGCGCCCGAGGCCCCCGCGCCCGAGGCCCCCGCGCC
>NZ_JBEXQK010000060.1:0-29768 GCF_040612535.1 Streptomyces sp. NPDC006368 | reverse complement strand
TGAACTAATTTGTTATGTTAATATGCGGTACTCTCATCCCAAACACACCCCCCCCCCCGCGGGCGGGGGGGGGGGGGCCCCCCCCGGGGGCGCCCGGGGGGGGGGGGGGGGGGGGAAGGCCCCCCCGCCCGCAGAGAGGAGCATCCATGCCCGAAGGGCATACGATCCACCGCCTCGCCGAGGACCACCTCACCCGATTCGGTGGACGCGCCGTCCGCGTCACCAGCCCCCAGGGCAAGTTCTCCGACAGCGCCGCCCTCCTCGACGGCCGCGTCCTCGGCGCCGTCGACGCCCACGGCAAGCACCTGTTCCTCGGGTTCGAGGACACCGGCTGGGTCCACATCCACCTCGGCCTCTTCGGCAAGCTGGGCTTCGGTACGGCCCCCGCGCCGCCGCCCACCGAGACCGTACGGCTGCGCCTGCTCACCGCCGAGCACTACGCCGACCTCCGCGGCCCCACCGCCTGCGCGCTGATCACCGAGCCGGAGAAGCGGGCGATACACGAGCGGCTCGGGCCGGACCCGCTGCGGGACGGCGACGACCCCGGCAAGGCGTGGCGGCGCATCGCGAAGAGCCGCACCACCATCGCCGCGCTGCTCATGGACCAGAAGGTCATCGCGGGCGTCGGCAACGTCTACCGCGCCGAGGTGCTCTTCCGGCACGGCATCGACCCGTACCGCGCGGGGAAGGACCTCACCGAGGCGCAGTGGACCGCCCTCTGGGCCGACCTCGTCGCGCTCATGCGCGAGGGCGTGCGCGACAACCGCATCGACACCGTCCGCCCCGAGCACACCCCCGAGGCGATGGGCCGCCCGCCGCGCGTCGACGACCACGGCGGCGAGGTGTACGTGTACCGCAGGGCCCACCAGCCCTGCCACATCTGCGGCGGCGAGATCCGCACCGCCGAGCTCGCCGCCCGCAACCTCTTCTGGTGTCCCGGCTGTCAGAAGCCGTGAGGCAGCCAGGGCGCCACCGGGGAGCCGAAGGCGACGGACGCCTCCGCGAGGGCACCCTGCCGCAGTTCCCGTACGCGCCCCGCGGCGGCCAGGGACGTCAGCGGGACGCCGCCCAGATACGCGGCGCCCACGTCCCGTACCGACAGGGCGAGGTCGGCCGCGTCGTCCGTACGGGCGCACAGGGCGCCCTTCCGGTCGCCGGTCAGCCGCCAACGCCCCGCGTTCCAGGGGCAGAAGGCGTCGTCCACGTCCAGGACCACGTCCACCGGGGCCTGGTACGTACGGGCCTCCAGCGCCGCCCCGAGGTCCACCAGCCGTACGTGCAGCCCGTCCTGCACCCGCGTCCGGCAGCGCCGGATGTCGGAGACCAGGTGCTGCCAGGCGTCGTCCACCGGACGGTTGCCCACCTGGATCGTCGACATCAGGTCGATGCCGAAGAGGAACCGCCACAGCGCCGCGTACGACGCCGGGTCCACGGCCCCCAGATCCCTCAGCCGCACCGTGCCGTGCGGCACGGCCGTCTCCCACTGCGGCCTGGTGCTGTACAGCGCGTACCCCGTGACCTCGCCGTCCCGCTCCGCCAGCACGCACTGCAGGGGTGACGCGCCGTCCCGCGAGCCGGGCGGGTCCAGCACCGGCAGCCGCTCCCAGCCGGGCATACGGGCGAGCATCCCCGGCCGTTCGGGCACGAGCCGCGCGTACACCGCCTCGCGCGCCTCGCTCGCCGCCGCGGGTGAGGAAAGCCGTAGCCGTACGTCATCCGTCCCGGGTGGCACGGACAGGCGGACCCGATCCGTGTCGATCTCCGCGCGCAGCTGCCGCGTCGCGATGCCGTACCCGAACCGGCCGTAGATCGCCGGCTCCGACGCCGTCAGCACCGCCACCGGCTCGCCCCACGCGCGTACGTCGTCGAGCTGGCGCCGCATCATCGAGGTGAGGACGCCCCGCCGGCGGTGGGTGGCCGCCACGCTCACCATCGTCACGCCCGCGGCGGGCACCAGCGCACCACCCGGCACGGACAGCCGGAACGTGAACGCCCCGGCCGTACCCACGCACGTCCCGTCGTCCCACACTCCGACGGACCGCTCGTGCTCGGTGAGGGCGTTCCACAGGTCACGCTCCTGGGGCTCCTCGGCGATACCCCCGAACGCGAGCTCCAACTGCCCGTACCAGCGGTCCCATTCGGTCGGACGCAGTACTCGTAAGTCGATCGTCATATGCCATGCGTATCAGGCGCGGCCCATCCGGGGCGACCCATTTCGAACGCATTGTCATAGGGGTCCCCCTGCACGCGGGTGGGCCGGATGGATAGGGTCCAGGCCAATGGCCCGTGGCGCAGGAGTGGACGCGTACCCGGCCCGGATGCGGAAGTCGATGCGCCGGGCCCGCATCGCCCTGCGCAAATCCGGCGTCGACTACTTCCGCGGCGACGGCTCCGACTGGATCGCCCTGATCGGTCTGCTGCTCACCATCCCCGCCCTCACCCTGTGCACGATCGCGGCACCCGTGTGGTGCGCGCCCGAGGCGCTCGTCCTGCCGATCGTGGCGGGCGGGCTGCTGCTGCGCCCCGCGAGCCTGCTCGGGCTGTACGCGGCGTCCGCCGTCGCTCTGATCGTCGAGTCGATGATCCTGGGGCCGTACACGCAGGGCGCGGCCCGGGTCACCCCGGGCACGGTCCTGGTCGTGGCCGCGTGCGGACTGTTCGGGCTGCTCATCGCGCAGTTCCGGGCGCGGGTCGGCGTGCCCTGGCGGCGCGGCGGCACGATGCTCTTCGACCTGCGCGAACGCATCAGGGTGCAGAGTGCCCTGCCCCCGCTGCCCAAGGGCTGGCACCACGAGATGGCGCTGCGCCCGGCCGGCGGCCAGTCCTTCTCCGGCGACTTCGTGGTCGCGGCCCGCACGGGCGGCGGACGGACCCTGGAGGTCGTCCTCACCGACGTGTCCGGCAAAGGCATGGACGCGGGCTCCCGCGCCCTGCTGCTGTCCGGTGCCTTCGGCGGCCTGCTCGGCTCCCTCCCGCCGCACGGATTCCTCCCGGCCGCCAACGGCTACCTGCTGCGCCAGGACTGGCAGGAGGGCTTCGCGACCTCCATCCACCTGGTGCTGGACCTGGACTCCGGCGATTACGAGCTGCTGTCGGCGGGCCACCTGCCGGCGCTCCAGCTCCACGCGGGCAGCGGGCGCTGGGAGGAGAAGGCCGGGGAGGGCCCGCTGCTGGGCGTGTACGACGGCGCCGAGTTCCACCCGGTCAAGGGCTCCCTGCGCCCCGGTGACGTCCTGATGCTGTTCACGGACGGGCTGGTGGAGGCGGCCGACCGCGACATCGCGGAAGGCATCGACCGCCTGACGGGCGAGGCGGACCGCTATGTCACGTCCGGCTTCGAGGGCTCGGCGTGGCACCTGATCGAGGCGTGCGCGAAGGACGTCAACGACGACCGGGCACTGCTGCTGATCACCCGCGACGCATAAGGGGCTCCCATGCCGTACCTGACCCTCACCGAGGTGGAGGCCGTCGCCCGCGAGGCCCACGCCGGGCAGACCGACAAGGCGGGCCGCCCGTACACCGAGCACCTGCGGGCGGTGGCGGAGGGCGTACGGGCCCGCGGCGGCAGCGACGCGCAGATCGCCGCCGCGTGGCTGCACGACGCGGTGGAGGACGACGCGCTGTCCCCGGAGTGGCTCGCGGGGGCCGCGCTGCCGCGGGAGGTCAAGGACATGGTCCTGGCGCTCACCAAGCGGCCGGGTGAGGACCTGGCCGCCTACACCGCCCGCGTCCTGGCGGTGCCGGGCGCCCGCCTCGTCAAGGAGGCCGACCTCGCGCACAACGCGGACCCGGACCGCCTCGCCGTCCTGGACGAGGCGACCCGGGCCCGGCTGACCGCGAAGTACGCGAAGGTACGGGCCCTGCTCGGCCTCACTGCTTCCTGAAGGCCCAGTCCATCCGCGGCTCGGTCACGCACCGCAGGGCCCGCCGCACCGGTGGCGTGCACAGCAGGGTCACCGCGGTGGCGGCCGTCAGGGTGGTGAGGACCAGGCCGCCCGGCTCGGTCAGCCACGGGTGGAGCCGTACGACGCGCCAGTAGTCGAGGGACTTCACCAGGAAGCCGTGCAGCAGGTACCCGCAGATGGTGCCCGCCCCGAGCACGGTGAACCAGGTCCGGCGCACCGGCACCCAGGCGAGGAACGCGGCCGTCAGCAGCAGCGCGCAGGCGAACAGGGACAGCGTCATCAAGGGCCCCGCCCACCAGGGCGAACCCAGTTCGGGGGCGCTGGTCGAGCGGTAGAACCAGCTCATGCGGAGCCTCGGCGCCACCCAGTACGCGAACACCAGGGCGCCCGCGACCAGCGGCAGCGCCGCCAGGCGCACCGCCCGCCGCCGCACCCACCGGAAGTGTTCCGGCCTCAGGCACAGGCCCAGGACGAAGAAGGGCAGGAACTGGAAGATGCGCTGGAGGTCGAGGTCGTCGGAGATGCCCGGGGTGAGCGAGCCGAGACAGGCGATCACCAGCGCGACCGGCAGCGGATGGCGCAGGCTGTTCCACAGCGGCGTGGTCAGCCGCCAGACGAACAGGGCGATCAGGAACCAGGTCAGATAGAAGGGGTTGGTGAGGCTGACGGGCAGCGTGGGTTCGTCGGCCGCCCACCGCCGGAAGAGCGTGTACGCCACCTCGAAGACGACGTACGGCACGACGATGCCGGTCACCAGCCGCTGTATCTGGTGCGGCCGTCCGGTGAAGCTCCGGGAGAAGTAGCCGGAGATCAGGATGAAGGCCGGCATGTGGAACGCGTACACGAACATGTAGAGCGCCCGGGCCGCCCGGCTGCCCTCCATGACCGGCTCCCAGGCGTGCGCCACGGCGACGAGCACGATCGCCAGGTACTTGGCGTTGTCGAAGTACGCCTCCCGCCCGCCACCGGCCCCGGCCGGCCGCGCGGGTCTCTCCTCCGTCCCTGCCGTCCGGTTCGTCGCGGGGGCTCCGGACTCCCTGACGGGGGGAAGCGGGGCCCTTTGATTTCCATGCGGAGCGTGGAACATCTGAGGCACCCTAGCGGCGCGCTGTCGAATGCGTAAAACCGCTCCTGACACTCCCGTCAACCGTGCGATATGCCCCCATTCATGCCCCTTAAATGGGGCATATCTATACCTGATTTGCGACACGGAATTACCGTGCGAGCATGCTGCGAATTTCCTGTGGCCATGCTGTGTGCATAGCGAAACGATCACGTGGGATGAGCAATACGCTATTCCGGGCACCCCCGCGGGGCGCACGCTCCGGGCCCGGGGCGCGCGCACCGCGCGCAGATCGATACGCCGACGATGCGTCACGAGGCGGCGATCGGGGGAAGGTTGGTGGCACGATGAGCCGGACGGGGGAGTGCTGGGCCGCGTACCCCCGGGACGGCAAGGCGGACCGACCGACCGAGGGTTGTGATCAGTGTGGCCATTTCACTGTCCGTGGTGCTGCTGTTGGCGATCATCCTGGTGGTGATGATCCGCAGTGGTTCGATCAAAGCGGGCCCCGCGATCGTCGCCGCGCTCTTCGGCTTCTTCCTCGCCTCCACGGGCATGGCCCCGACGATCCAGCGCACCCTGGACTCGATAGCCGACACGATCAACAGGATCAGCTTCTAGCAGCCGGCGCCCGGGAACCGGCCGCCCCGCCGGGAACCTCCCGGGCCGGAATCACTCCCGGGGCCGGAAGTGCTCCCGGGCCGGGGGCGCCGCTCCGGGCCGGAAACGCCTGCGGCCCGGACCGGTGATCACTCACCGAGCCGGGCCGGAGGCCATGGAGCGGGCGACGGGAATCGAACCCGCGTAGCTAGTTTGGAAGACTAGGGCTCTACCATTGAGCTACGCCCGCATGCGGCGCACCGCGGGCCCTGGAGGCCGCGGCACGTAGAGCATCGTAGCGGGTCCCGGCCCGTCGCCGCACGCTCCTTATGTGGGGACGGACCGCCCGCGGGCATGTACCCTACGTGTCGCACCGACGGGGTGTGGCGCAGCTTGGTAGCGCGTCCGCTTTGGGAGCGGAAGGCCGTGGGTTCAAATCCCGCCACCCCGACCATTCCGCGCTCCCGTCCACCCGGGCGTCCGCGCAACCAAGATCACATTGTGGGCCTCATCCCGCTTGCGGCTACTATGCAAGCTGCGTGCCCGTGTGTCTCTCTGACCGGGCCGATCAGCCGGGCCGCCCGACCGAGCGCCCCGGCAGAAACCAAGAATCAGCCACCAAGGAGACCGAACCGTGAAGAGCGCCGTGGAGACCCTGAACCCGACTCGGGTTCGGCTCACTGTCGAGGTGCCCTTCGAGGAGCTCAAGGCCAGCCTCGACGCGGCGTACAAGAAGATCAACCAGCAGGTCACGGTCAAGGGCTTCCGCAAGGGCAAGATCCCGGCTCGTGTGATCGACCAGCGGTTCGGCCGTGGTGCGGTGCTGGAGGAGGCCGTCAACGACGCCCTCCCGAAGTTCTACACCGAGGCGGTCAACGAGGCGGAGGTCAACCCGCTGGGCCAGCCCGAGGTCGACATCACGGAGCTGAAGGACGGCGAGCTGCTGGCCTTCACCGCCGAGGTCGACATCCGCCCGGCCATCGAGATCCCGGACTACTCCGGCATCGAGGTGACCGTCGACGCCGTCGAGGTCACCGACGAGGACGTCGAGAAGTCCGTGGAGCAGCTGCGTGAGCGCTTCGCCTCCACCACGCCGGTCGAGCGCGCCGCCGCCGAGGGCGACGTCGTGACGATCGACCTGGAGGCCAAGGTCGACGGCGAGGTCCTCCCGGACGGCGTCGCGAGCGGTGTGCAGTACACGATCGGCTCCGGCGAGCTCCTCGACGGCATCGACGAGGCCGTCACCGGCCTGGAGGCCGGCGGCGAGGCCACCTTCACCTCCACCCTCAAGGGCGGCTCCGCCGAGGGCAAGGAGGCCGAGGTTTCCGTCAAGGTGACCCAGGTCGCCGCCCGTGAGCTCCCCGAGCTCGACGACGACTTCGCGCAGATGGCGTCCGAGTTCGACACCCTTGAGGAGCTGAAGGCCGACAGCCGCAAGCGCCTCGAGAACATGAAGCAGTACGACCAGGCCACCCAGGCCCAGGAGCGCGTCCTCGACGAGCTGCTGAAGCTGGCCGAGGTGCCGATCCCCGAGAAGCTCCTCGAGGACGAGGTCAACACCCGCAAGCACAACCTGGAGCACCACCAGCTCGGTCAGATGGGCCTGAGCCTCGAGAAGTACCTGGAGCTCCAGGGCAAGACGGTCGAGGAGTTCGAGGCCGAGACCAAGGAGCAGGCGGTCAAGGGCATCAAGACCCAGTTCATCCTCGACGAGCTGGTCAACAAGGAGAAGCTCAACGTCAACCAGGAGGAGCTCACCGAGCACCTCATGCGGCGTGCCGCCTCCTCCGGCATGAGCCCGGACCAGTTCGCCAAGGCCGTCGTCGAGGGCGGCCAGGTGCCGATGCTCGTCGGCGAGGTCGCCCGCGGCAAGGCGCTCGCGGTCGTCGTCGAGGCCGTCAAGGTCGTCGACACCAACGGCGAGCCGGTCGAGCTGGACGACGACGAGGACGAGAGCGCCGAGGCCGCTGACGCCGCCGAGACGGCCGAGGCCGCCACCGAGGCGTCCGAGGACAAGCCCGAGGCCTGAGCCCCGGCACGCCCCCGCTGAACGGTCCGACGGGCCCGGTCCGCACCTCGTGTGCGGTCGGGCCCGTCGCCGTAGGGGCCCCCGCGCGGGGCCCGCGTACCTTGCGCTCCCAGCGAACAGTTCGGGAAGCGGGATGGCGCCCGCCCACCAGCGCGTTAGGGTCCATGAATATGAGGGCAGGGGAGTCCCCGCCTCGAGTACCAAAGACGCTGAGACGGCCGCAGCCGTCAGAGACGAGCAGGTGGATACGTGACGAATCTGATGCCTTACGCCGCGGGTGAGCCGTCCATCGGTGGTGGCCTCGGCGACCATGTCTACAACCGGCTGCTCGGCGAGCGGATCATCTTCCTCGGCCAGCAGGTCGACGACGACATCGCCAACAAGATCACCGCGCAGATGCTGCTCCTTGCCGCAGACCCGGACAAGGACATCTACCTCTACATCAACAGCCCGGGTGGCTCGGTGTCGGCCGGCATGGCGGTCTACGACACCATGCAGTACATCCCGAACGACGTCGTCACCATCGGTATGGGCATGGCGGCCTCCATGGGCCAGTTCCTGCTGACCGGTGGCACCCCCGGCAAGCGCTTCGCCCTGCCGAACACCGACATCCTGATGCACCAGGGCTCCGCCGGCATCGGCGGTACCGCCTCGGACATCAAGATCCAGGCCGAGTACCTTCTCCGCACGAAGAACCGCATGGCCGAGATCACCGCGCGGCACTCCGGCCAGACCGTGGAGAAGATCATCCGCGACGGCGACCGCGACCGCTGGTTCACCGCGGAGGAGGCCAAGGACTACGGCCTCATCGACGAGATCATCTCCGCCGCTTCGGGCGTTCCGGGCGGTGGCGGCACCGGCGCCTGAGCCGGTCACGCCCCACGCCCTGCCTCCCAGCCCGCCGAACGCCACCAGGATGGTGAACACCCACATGAGCAACTTCTCCGCGAGCGGCCTTTACACCGGCCCGCAGGTGGACAACCGGTACGTCGTCCCCCGCTTCGTCGAGCGCACCTCCCAGGGCGTGCGTGAGTACGACCCGTACGCCAAGCTCTTCGAGGAGCGCGTGATCTTCCTCGGCGTGCAGATCGACGACGCCTCCGCCAACGACGTCATGGCGCAGCTGCTGTGCCTGGAGTCGATGGACCCGGACCGCGACATCTCCATCTACATCAACAGCCCCGGTGGTTCCTTCACCGCGCTGACCGCCATCTACGACACGATGCAGTTCGTGAAGCCGGACATCCAGACGGTGTGCATGGGCCAGGCGGCGTCCGCCGCGGCCGTGCTGCTCGCCGCCGGCACGCCCGGCAAGCGGATGGCCCTGCCCAACGCGCGCGTGCTGATCCACCAGCCGTCCGGTGGCACCGGCCGTGAGCAGCTCTCCGACCTGGAGATCGCGGCCAACGAGATCATGCGCATGCGGACGCAGCTGGAGGAGATGCTGGCCAAGCACTCCACCCAGCCGATCGAGAAGATCCGCGACGACATCGAGCGCGACAAGATCCTGACCGCCGAGGACGCCCTGGCGTACGGCCTGGTCGACCAGATCGTGTCGACCCGTAAGAGCACCGCCGCGGCGGCTGCCTGACGCTCCGCCTTCCCGTGGCGCGGTTCACCTCCGGCGAACCGCGCCAAGGGGGGCCCGAACAGGGGCCCCGGCAAGGTACCGTCGGATATGAGGCACCAGGAGCAGGCTGAACCAAGCCGCTCCCAGGCGAAGGGGAAGCACCTCGTGGCACGCATCGGTGATGGCGGCGACCTGCTCAAGTGCTCGTTCTGCGGAAAGAGCCAGAAGCAGGTGAAGAAGCTCATCGCAGGCCCCGGTGTGTACATCTGCGACGAGTGCATCGACCTCTGCAACGAGATCATCGAGGAGGAGCTCGCCGAGACCTCCGAGGTGCGGTGGGAGGAACTCCCCAAGCCGCGCGAGATCTACGAGTTCCTGGAGGGGTACGTCGTCGGGCAGGAGCCCGCGAAGAAGGCCCTCTCCGTCGCGGTGTACAACCACTACAAGCGCGTGCAGGCCGGCGAGAACGGCGGCGCGCAGGGCCGGGACGACGCGATCGAACTCGCCAAGTCCAACATCCTGTTGCTGGGCCCCACGGGTTCCGGCAAGACGCTCCTGGCCCAGACCCTGGCCCGCATGCTCAACGTCCCGTTCGCCATCGCCGACGCGACGGCGCTCACGGAGGCGGGGTATGTCGGCGAGGACGTCGAAAACATCCTGCTGAAGCTCATCCAGGCCGCCGACTACGACGTCAAGAAGGCCGAGACGGGCATCATCTACATCGACGAGATCGACAAGGTCGCCCGCAAGAGCGAGAACCCGTCCATCACACGCGATGTGTCGGGCGAGGGCGTCCAGCAGGCCCTGCTCAAAATCCTGGAAGGCACCACGGCCTCGGTGCCGCCGCAGGGCGGACGCAAGCACCCGCACCAGGAGTTCATCCAGATCGACACGACGAACGTCCTGTTCATCGTGGGCGGTGCCTTCGCCGGCCTGGAGAAGATCATTGAATCGCGGGCGGGCGCCAAGGGCATCGGCTTCGGCGCGACGATCCGCTCCAAGCGGGAGATCGAGGCCAGCGACCAGTTCCAGGAGGTCATGCCCGAGGACCTGGTCAAGTTCGGCATGATCCCCGAGTTCATCGGCCGGCTGCCCGTCATCACCTCGGTCCACAACCTGGACCGCGAGGCCCTCCTCAAGATCCTGGTCGAGCCGCGCAACGCGCTGGTCAAGCAGTACCAGCGCCTGTTCGAACTCGACGGCGTGGAGCTGGACTTCGACCGCCCGGCCCTCGAGGCCATCGCGGACCAGGCCATCCTCCGCGGCACGGGCGCCCGCGGCCTGCGCGCCATCATGGAAGAGGTCCTGATGTCGGTGATGTACGAGGTCCCGTCCCGCAAGGACGTGGCCCGCGTCGTCATCACGGCGGACGTCGTCCACAACAACGTCAACCCGACGCTGGTGCCGCGGGTCGTGAAGGACCAGGGGCGCCACGAGAAGTCGGCGTAACGTCACAGACGCGCGCAAAGGGGCGCCCGGCCAATCACCTTGGCCGGGCGCCCCTTTCGTCTGCGTACCGCCGGGGCGGGTCAGACCTTGGAGCGGGACGCCTTGTAGTGCTTGGCGGCCAGTTCGGCGGCCTGGTCGAGGGTGCCGCCCTGGCCGCCCATCGCCGCGGTGAAGTCGATCATGTTGACCACGCCGTAGGTGCTGTAGTCGGCCCAGATGCAGGTCGGAATCGTGAACTCCTTGGGGCCGTTCTTGGCCGTGCCGTCCTCGGCGGGGTTCCCGAACTTGATGAACTGGCACTTCATCAGGGCGCCGGAGAAGCCCGACGGGGTCTTCTCCTCCGGGGTGCCGACGGGCTCCAGCTTGAAGCCCTCCTCGGAGTCCTGCTTGTTCTTCGTGTAGTTGGCGAAGCCGGTGTCGATGGCCTTCTCGGGGTCGGCGATCTCGCCCCATGTCCCGTTGAGGCTCATGCTGCGGCCCGACATCGGATTGGCGGCGTCGCCGGCGGCCTTGTACTCCGCCGAGACCATCTGCGGGTTCGTGATACCCATGGCGGTGGCGTTCGCCTTCATCTTGTCGTCCAGGGGGATCGACTTGTCGGCGCCGTTCTTCTTGTAGTCGTCGATCGACTCGGCCGGGGTCACCTTGTACCCCTTGGTGTCGTCGCCCACCGCGCTGTTGCCGGCGCCACCGCCGCCGAAGACGAAGTACGCGCCCACCGCGATCGCCGCCACCACGGCCACCGCGCCGATGATGAGGCCCGCCTTCTTGCCGCCGCCCGAGGCCGGCGGCGGGGGCGGCGGGTAGGCGCCGGGGGCGCCGCCGTACGGGGGCTGCTGAGGGGGCTGGCCGTACGGCGGGGTCGGCTGCTGCGGGTAGCCGTAGCCCTGCTGAGGGACGCCCTGCGGGGGCTGCTGGGGGTAGCCGTAGCCGGGCTGGGGCGCCTGCGGCTGCTGACCGTAAGGACCCGGCTGACCGTACGGTCCGGGCTGCTGAGGCTGTCCGCCGTACGGGCCCGGCTGGTTGTAACTCATTAAGGGGTTCCCCCTCCGAATGCTTATGCGTTCCTGACATCCTGGCCGAAACCCCGGTCTTGCGTCGCGGCGGGGGTCACACCGTTACCGAACATTCCCGTTTCAGTACGGGCCAGTGACACCTCTAAACTGGGCCCCGTGACCGAGAACACTCAGCAGCAGCCAGCATCCGTCCCCGAACTGCCGACCCAGTACGCGCCGGCCGAGGTAGAGGGGAAGCTGTACGAGCGCTGGGTAGAGCGCGGTTACTTCGACGCCGACGCGAAGAGCGAGAAGCCTCCGTACACCGTCGTCATCCCGCCGCCGAACGTCACCGGCAGCCTGCACCTGGGCCACGCCTTCGAGCACACGCTGATCGACGCCCTCACCCGCCGCAAGCGGATGCAGGGTTACGAGACGCTGTGGCAGCCCGGCATGGACCACGCCGGCATCGCCACGCAGAACGTCGTCGAGCGGGAGTTGGCGAAGGAGGGGAAGTCGCGCCACGACCTCGGGCGTGAGGCGTTCGTCGAGCGCGTCTGGCAGTGGAAGGCCGAGTCCGGCGGTCAGATCTCCGGCCAGATGAAGCGCCTCGGCGACGGCGTCGCCTGGTCGCGCGAGCGGTTCACCATGGACGAGGGCCTGTCCAAGGCGGTCCAGACCATCTTCAAGAAGCTCTACGACGACGAGCTGATCTACCGGGCCGAGCGCATCATCAACTGGTGCCCGCGCTGCCTGACCGCCATCTCCGACATCGAGGTGGAGTACCAGGACGACGACGGCGAGCTCGTCTCCATCCGGTACGGCGAGGGCGAGAACTCCATCGTCGTCGCCACCACCCGCGCCGAGACGATGCTCGGTGACACCGCCGTCGCCGTCCACCCCGAGGACGAGCGCTACCGGCACCTGGTCGGCACGGAGATCGAGCTGCCGCTCACCGGCCGCCGTATCCCCGTCGTCGCCGACGAGCACGTCGACCCGGAGTTCGGCACCGGCGCCGTCAAGGTGACGCCCGCCCACGACCCGAACGACTTCGAGATCGGCCGGCGCCACGACCTGCCCGCGATCGCCGTCATGGACGAGCACGCGGTCATCACCGCCCACGGGCCGTTTCAGGGCCTGGACCGGCTGGAGGCCCGCTCCGCCATCGTCGGCGCCCTGCGCGCCGACGGCCGGATCGTCGCCGAGAAGCGCCCGTACGTCCACTCCGTCGGCCACTGCTCGCGCTGCAAGACCACCATCGAGCCGCGCCTGTCGATGCAGTGGTGGGTGAAGGTCGGCCCGCTCGCCAAGGCCGCCGGTGACGCGGTCCGCGACGGCCGGGTCAGGATCCACCCGCAGGAGATGGAGAAGCGGTACTTCGACTGGGTCGACAACCTGCACGACTGGTGCATCTCGCGCCAGCTGTGGTGGGGCCACCGCATCCCCGTCTGGTACGGCCCGAACGGCGAGGTCGTCTGCGTCGGCCCCGACGAGCAGCCCCCGTCCGGCGAGGGCTGGCGCCAGGACACCGACGTCCTCGACACGTGGTTCTCGTCCGGCCTGTGGCCGTTCTCCACGCTCGGCTGGCCCGAGCGGACCGACAGCCTCGCGAAGTTCTACCCGAACTCCGTCCTGGTCACCGGGTACGACATCCTCTTCTTCTGGGTCGCCCGGATGATGATGTTCGGCCTGTACGCCATGGACGGCACCCCGCCGTTCCACACCATCGCCCTGCACGGCATGGTCCGTGACCAGAACGGCAAGAAGATGTCGAAGTCCTTCGGCAACGCGGTCAACCCGCTGGACTGGATGGACGAGTACGGCTCCGACGCGCTCCGCTTCACCCTCGCGCGCGGCGCCAACCCGGGCGTCGACGTCCCGATCGGCGAGGACTGGGTCCAGGCGTCCCGCAACTTCGCCAACAAGATCTGGAACGCCACCCGGTTCGCCCTGATGAACGGCGCCACGGTCGAGGGCGACATGCCGGCGCCCGAGCGGATGTCGGCCACCGACCGGTGGATCCTCTCCCGGCTCAACGCGACGGTCGCCGAGGTCGACGCGTACTACGAGGACTACCAGTTCTCCAAGCTGTCGGACGCCCTCTACCACTTCGCGTGGGACGAGGTCTTCGACTGGTACGTCGAGCTGTCCAAGACCACGTTCTTCGCGGGCGGCGAGCCGGCCAAGGTCTCCGCGCGCGTCCTCGGTGAGGTGCTGGACGTGACGCTGCGCCTGCTCCACCCGATCGTCCCCTTCGTCACCGAGGAGCTGTGGACCACGCTCACCGGCAAGGAGTCGGTCGTCATCGCCGACTGGCCGGCCGACTCCGGCTTCCGTGACGGGGCCGCCGAGCGCGAGATCGAGCTCGTCCAGCGGGTCGTCACCGAGGTCCGCCGCTTCCGTAACGACCAGGGCCTCCAGGCGGGGCAGAAGGTCCCGGCCCGCCTGGAGCTGGACGGCACGGCGCTCGCGCCGCACGAGCCCGCCATCCGTCAGCTGCTGCGCCTCCAGCCGGAGGGCGAGGGCTTCCACGCCACCGCCTCCCTGCCGGTCGCAGGCGCCACGGTGACGCTGGACCTCTCCGGCGCGATCGACGTCGAGGCGGAGCGCAAGCGCCTCACGAAGGACCTGGCCGCGGCGGAGAAGGAGAAGGCCCAGGCCACCGCGAAGCTGGGCAACGAGGCGTTCCTCGCCAAGGCGCCCGACCAGGTGGTCGACAAGATCCGTACGCGTCTGGCCAAGGCGGACGAGGACATCGCCCGTATCAAGAACCAGCTGGCGAACCTGCCGCAGGCGTAGCGCCGCACCGCGGTGACGGCCCCGGAACCACCCGGTTCCGGGGCCGCTCCGTAGACTGGTCGGCGTGAGTGAGCAGCCCCCCTCCAGCGATGGCTTCGACGAGATCGTCGAGGCCGAGACCGACCGTGACCCCGATCTGGCGGTGATCGAGGCCGGCAGCCGTACGCTGCGCGCACAGGCCGGACCACCCCAGTCCGACGCCGTGCCCGCCCGGCCCGCCGACCCCGAGGTCGACAAGGCGCTTCGGGAGGTGGAGCAGGAGCTCGCCACCCGGTGGGGCGAGACCAAGCTGGAGCCGTCGGTGGCGCGTATCGCGGCCCTGATGGACGTGCTGGGCGAGCCGCAGCGCTCGTACCCCTCCCTGCACATCACCGGCACCAACGGCAAGACGTCCACCGCGCGGATGATCGAGGCGCTGCTCGGCGCCTTCGACCTGCGCACCGGCCGCTACACCTCGCCGCACGTGCAGTCGATCACCGAGCGGATCAGCCTGGACGGCGCGCCCGTCACCGCCGAACGGTTCATCGAGACGTACCGGGACATCAAGCCGTACGTCGAGATGGTCGACGCGTCCCAGGAGCACCGGCTGTCCTTCTTCGAGGTCCTCACCGCAATGGCGTACGCGGCGTTCGCCGACGCACCGGTGGACGTGGCGGTCGTCGAGGTCGGCATGGGCGGCAGCTGGGACGCGACGAACGTGATCGACGGTTCCGTCGCCGTCGTCACCCCCATCTCACTGGACCACACGGACCGGCTCGGCTCCACGCCCGCCGAGATCGCCGGCGAGAAGGCCGGGATCATCAAGGAGGGCGCGACCGTCATCCTGGCGCAGCAGCCGGTGGACGCGGCGCAGGTGCTGCTCAAGAAGGCCGTCGAGACCGACGCGACGGTCGCCCGCGAGGGCATGGAGTTCGGGATCGTCGCCCGCGAGGTCGCGGTCGGCGGGCAGCTGCTGACGCTGCGCGGGCTCGGCGGCGAGTACGAGGAGATCTTCCTGCCGCTGTACGGCGCGCACCAGGCGCACAACGCGGCGGTGGCGCTGGCCGCGGTGGAGGCGTTCTTCGGGGTGGGCGCGGATGCGGCGCGCACGCTCGACATGGAGACGGTCCGCCGGGCGTTCGCCTCGGTGTCCTCGCCCGGGCGCCTGGAGGTCGTACGGCGCAGCCCGACCGTCGTGCTGGACGCCGCGCACAACCCGGCGGGGGCCAGGGCGACGGCCGAGGGCGTCACGGAGTCGTTCGGCTTCTCCCGGCTGATCGGCGTCGTCGGCGCGAGCGGCGACAAGGACGTGCGGGGTCTGCTGGAGGCGTTCGAGCCGATCTTCGCGGAGGTCGTCGTCACGCAGAACTCCACGCCGCGCTCGATGGGCGCGGACGAGCTGGCCGCCATCGCCGTCGAGGTCTTCGGCGACGACCGGGTGGTGGTCGAGCCGCGCCTGGACGACGCGCTGGAGGCGGCGATCACCCTCGCCGAGGAGGAGAGCGAGTTCGCGGGCGCGGGCGTCCTGGTGACGGGTTCCGTGGTCACGGTCGGCGAGGCCCGGCTGCTGCTGGGGAAGGGCTGAGGTTTCCATGCGTACGCTCTGCGCGTCCACGCTGATCGGCGAGTTCTTCGTGATCGGCTTCGCCGGACTGGTGGCGATGAAGGACGACAGCCTCTCGATGGGCACCGTGTGGACGGTGTGCGGCATCGCGATGGTGCTGTCCGTCCTGCTGTGCGGCATGATCACCCGCCGGGGCGGGGTCCAGCTCGGCTGGGCGCTGCAGATCGCGCTGATCGCGAGCGGGTTCGTGGTCCCGATCATGTTCTTCCTGGGCGCGGTCTTCGCGGGCCTGTGGTGGGCGTCGATCCACTTCGGCCGCAAGATCGACGAAGCGAAGGCGAAGTGGGCGGCCCAGCCGCAGTAACGGCCGGGGCCGGTAGGTGGCCGGGGCGCGGGGCTGTGCCCCCACCCCGCCCCTCCCCGGACGGGGCCGCGCCCCCGGGCCCCCTGATGCGGGGCCGGCGCCCCCCGCGAGCGGCAGTTTCATGCCGCGCGGTGCGTGGGAACCCGGCTCGCGGCGCGGCGCCCATGGCACACCGCCGCCCTCCGAGCGCGGGGACCCAGGTCCGGGTGCCCGTGCGGCGTATGGCCCCTGTAGCCTCAGCTCACCGCATACGTATGCCTGCAAGGAGCCGTTACCCATGACCCAGCGCACGCTCGTCCTGCTCAAGCCCGACGCCGTACGCCGCGGCCTGATCGGCGAGATCATCGGCCGTATCGAGCGCAAGGCCGGCTGGGCCATCACCGCGATGGAGCTGCGCCACCTGGATCAGGACACGCTGGAGCAGCACTACGGCGAGCACAAGGGGAAGCCCTTCTACGAGCCGCTGCTGGCCTTCATGTCGTCCGGGCCGGTCGTCGCGCTGGTGGTCGAGGGTGAGCGGGTCATCGAGGGTGTACGCCAGTTGGCGGGGCCGACCGACCCGATCGCGGCGGCGCCCGGGTCCATCCGTGGCGATTTCGGCACCATCGTCCGGGAGAACCTGATCCACGCCTCGGACTCCGAGGAGTCCGCCATTCGGGAACTGAAGATTTTCTTCCCCGGCATTTCCTGATCTGCTGTCAGCCATACAGCGCTCATGACCTGGGGCGACCGAAGGAATTTCGGTCGCCCTTCGGCATATGAACCGCCCGATCGGGAACGCATCGGTCCGACACCTCGTCACCTATACAGAGGCGGGCCACCGCGCCGTGTCCGCGCAGGCGGCACTACGATGTGAATCTCCGCGCCACACCACCCACCTCGCCGACCTGAGAAGCCGTCAACGCTCTAATTGGGAAGGCCCGACGCATCCTCATGGGAAACAAGGGGAACTCAATGTCGTTCATCGGCCGTGACATGGCTGTCGACCTCGGGACCGCCAACACGCTGGTGTACGTCAGGGGTCGCGGCATCGTCCTCAACGAGCCGTCCGTCGTCGCCATCAACACCAACACCGGTGGCATCCTGGCGGTCGGCGCCGAAGCGAAGAAGATGATCGGGCGGACCCCCGGCAACATCGTCGCCGTGCGGCCTCTGAAGGACGGCGTGATCGCCGACTTCGAGATCACCGAGCGGATGCTGCGGTACTTCATTCTGAAGATCCACAAGCGCCGCTATCTGGCCCGTCCGCGGGTCGTGGTCTGTGTGCCGTCCGGTATCACCGGGGTCGAGCGCCGCGCCGTGATCGAGGCGTCCACCCAGGCGGGTGCCCGCCAGGTGCACATCATCGAGGAGCCCATGGCCGCGGCCATCGGCTCGGGCCTCCCCGTCCACGAGGCCACCGGAAACATGGTCGTCGACATCGGTGGCGGCACCACCGAGGTCGCCGTCATCTCGCTCGGCGGAATCGTCACGGCACAGTCCATCCGGGTGGCCGGTGACGAGCTGGACAACGCGATCATCCAGTACGTCAAGAAGGAGTACAGCCTCCTCCTCGGTGAGCGCACCGCCGAACAGATCAAGATCACGATCGGTTCGGCGTTCGACCTGGAGACCGACGAGCACACCGAGATCCGCGGCCGGGACCTGGTCTCCGGACTGCCCAAGACCGTGGTGATCTCGGCCGCCGAGGTCCGCAAGGCCATCGAGGAGCCGGTCAACGCCATCGTCGACGCCGTGAAGACCACCCTCGACAAGTGCCCGCCGGAACTCTCCGGTGACGTCATGGACCGCGGGATCGTTCTCACCGGGGGCGGCGCCCTGCTGCGCGGCCTCGACGAGCGGCTGCGCCGGGAGACCGGCATGCCGATCCACATCGCCGAGGACCCGCTGGACTCGGTGGCGCTCGGCTCGGGCAAGTGCGTCGAGGAGTTCGAGGCGCTCCAGCAGGTGCTGGACGCCCAGCCCCGCAGGTAGCGGAGGTCCGCGGACAGCGGAAACCGCCGCGGTCAGCCGTACGGGTGCTGCCGGACCCGTACGGCTGCTCGTTGGTCCGGTGGACCCGGTTGGTATAACGGCACAAACATTCCTACGAGGAAGGCACGGCCGCCCCACGTGAGGGACACACGAGAGAGCCGGCTGCTCCTGGTGCTGCTGGTCGCCATCGCGTTCGCGCTGATCACGGTGGACATCCGCGGCGGTGAGGAGTCACCCGTCGACGGCGCCCGACGGGCCGCCGCGACCGTCTTCGGCCCCGTCGAGAACAGCGTCGCGTCCGCGGTCGACCCGATCGGCAACGCCGTCGCGGCCGTACGGGACTCCGGTGAGCGCCACAACCGCATCGCGGAGCTGGAGCGGGAGAACGCCGCGCTCAAGGCGCGTCTCGGCAGCGACGACCGCAACCGCAGCCGCGTGCGTGAGCTCGACAAGCTGATGAAGAGAGCCGGTGCCGGCCAGTACGGCATCAAGGCGGCCGAGGTCATCGCCATAGGAGCCGCGCAGGGCTTCTCGTGGACGGTGACCATCGACGTGGGCTCCGCCGACGGCATCAAGCGCGACATGACCGTCATCAACGGCGACGGGCTCGTCGGCCGCGTCACCACCGTCGGCCCCGGCACCGCCACCGTGCTCCTCGCCAGCGACCCGGACTTCACCGTCGGCACCCGCATGGAGAAGACCGACGAGCTCGGCTTCGCCACCGGCCAGGGTGACCGTCCGCTCTCCGTGCAGCTGCTCAACGGCAAGGCCAAGGTCAAGCCCGGCGACCGGCTCGTCACCTTCGGCTCGCAGGCCGACAAGCCGTTCGTGCCGGGCGTCCCGGTCGGTGAGGTCATCCGCGTCGACCCGTCCGGCGGCGACCTCACCCGGACCGTCTTCGTACGCCCGTACGCCGGGTTCAGCCGGCTCGACATCGTCGGCGTCGTCGTCCAGGCGCCGCGCGCCGACCCGCGCGACACGGTGCTGCCGCCCAAGCCCACGCCGCGGCCGACCGTCACGGTCACGGCGACACCGACCCCGACGGGCACGCCCAGCGCTGAGCCCGGCGGACAGCCGGAGGTGGAGTAAGACCATGACGCGCTTCAACCGGATCCTGCTCTCCACCACGCTGGTCGTCGTCGCCCTCGTCCTCCAGGTCTCCATCCTTGCCCGGCTCCAGCTGCCCGGCGCGGTCCCCGACCTGCTGCTGCTCGTCGTCCTCGCCCTCGCCCTGGTGTACGGGCACGTCAGCGGCGCGCTCATCGGGTTCGGCGCGGGCCTGCTCGCCGACCTCGCCCCGCCGGCCGACCACGCCGCCGGGCGGTACGCCCTCGTGCTGTGCGTCATCGGCTACCTCGCGGGCCTGACGAAGCCCACGATCGGCCGGCTGCGCTCCGCCACCGGCCCCATGGTCATGGTGGTCGCCGCCGCTGTCGCCTCCACCCTGCTGTACGCGGGCGTCGGCGCCCTCGTCGGGGACACCGCCGCCCGCCACGTCGGCATGGTGTCGCTGCTGATCAGCGCCGTCATCTACGACGTGCTGCTGGCACCCTTCACCGTGCCGCTGATCATGGCGCTGGCCAGACGCGCCGAGAACGATCCGCTCGCCGAGACGACCAACACCGGCACGGACGTCTCCACAGGCTGGACGGCCTCCGGCACGGGTCTGCGGATCGGCAGCCGGCGCAGCGGACTGCGCGTCAAGGCCGCCCGCAACAGGGCGGCGCGGGCGGGTCGCATCAAGGGCGTCAAACGCCTCTGACCGAGCGAGGGGACAACCGCGTCATGAGCAACATCCCCGAGACCGGCCGGACTCCCCGGGTCCAGATCCGGCTCATCGTCATCCAGGTCCTCGTCTTCTCCCTGCTGCTCACCCTCGGCGGACGCCTCTGGTACCTGCAGATCCGGCAGGGCAAGGAGTACGTCGACGAGGCGAAGAACAACCACGTCCAGCAGGTCGTCCAGCCCGCGGTCCGCGGCGCCATCCTCGACGCGCGGGGCGTGCCGCTCGCCGACAACGAGACCCGGCTCGTCGTCTCCGCCTCCCGCACCGAGCTGATGAAGATGAAGGACGACGGCAAGGGCGTCCTGACCCGGCTCGCCGGTGTCCTCGGCATGAAGCCCAGGGACGTCATGGACAAGGTCCGCCTCTGCGATTCCAAGACCCCGCAGCCCTGCTGGAACGGCTCCCCCTTCCAGCCCATCCCCGTCACCGACGAGGCCACCACGCAGCAGGCCCTGCAGATCCGGGAGCGGGCCGAGGACTTCCCCGGCATCACCGCCGAGCCGACCGCCGTCCGCCGCTACACCGCGCCCGGCGGCGCCCGCACCGCGCAGGTCCTCGGCTACCTCTCGCCCGTCACCGACGAGGAGATCGAGAAGGCCAAGGACACCGACTCGCCGTTCCTCCGTTCCGACATGGTCGGCCGCTCCGGCCTGGAGCGCACGTACGACAAGGAGCTGCGCGGCAAGGCCGGCGTCACCCGTTACGAGGTCGACAAGCTGGGCCGGGTCCTCGGTGAGTCCGAGAGCGACCCGGGCAGGCCCGGCTCCAGCGTCGTCACCTCCATCGACGCGCGCGTGCAGGCCGTCGCCGAGTACGAGCTCCACCAGGCGATGAAGACCGTCCGGCAGGAGACCGACAAGATCACCGGACGCAAGTACGAGGCCGACGCGGGCGCCGTCGTCGTCATGGAGTCCAAGACCGGCCGGGTCGTCGCGATGGCCTCCCAGCCCGACTACGACCCCAACGCCTGGGTCGGCGGCATCGCCGCGAAGGAGTACGCCCAGCTCACCGGCAAGAACTCCAACTACCCGCTGCTCAACCGGGCCATCCAGGGCCAGGCACCCGCCGGCTCCATCTTCAAGGTGGTGTCGGCGAGCGCGGCCGTGCGCGCCGGCTACCCCTTCGACGGCCGCTACAACTGCAGCAGCTCCTACAGCCTCGGCGGCCGCAGCTTCGCGAACTTCGAGTCCAAGGGGCACGGCCCCATCTCCCTCGGCGACGCCCTCAAGTTCTCCTGCAACACCGTCTTCTACGCCCTCGGCCACAAGGAGTGGCAGCGCGACGGCGGCCTCAAGCCGAAGAAGGACGCCCACGACTGGTTCTACCGGACCGCCCACGACTTCGGACTCGGCTCCGAGACCGGCATCGACCTGCCGAACGAGGTCACCGGCCGCATCCCCGACCGCCACTGGAAGCAGGACTTCTGGAAGGCCAACAAGGACTCCTGGTGCAAGCAGGGCAAGAAGGGCGGCACCTACGTCGAGCAGATCGCCTTCGAAAGCTGCCTCGAAGGCAACCAGCTGAAGGCCTTCGACAGCATCAACTTCGCCATCGGACAGGGCGACGTGCTCGTCACGCCCATCCAGATGGCCACCGCCTACGCCGCCATCAGCAACGGCGGCACCCTCTACAAGCCCACCATCGGCAAGGCCGTGATCAGCCCCGACGGCAAGAGGATCGAGGAGATCAAGCCCAGGGCCCGTGGCAGACTGCCCGTCGACGCCGAAACGATCAGCGACCTCGACAGGGGCCTGCGCTCCGTCGTCGAGCCCGGCGGCACCGCCGCCTGGCGGTTCGGCGGCTGGCCGCAGGACAAGATCCCCATGCGGGCCAAGACCGGCACCGCCCAGGTCTACGGCAAGCAGACCACCTCGTGGTTCGCCACGTACACCGAGGAGTACACGATCGTCATGACGATCTCCCAGGGTGGTACGGGCTCCGGCGCCTCCGGCCCCGCCGTACGCAACATCTACGACGCCCTCTACGGCCTGGACGACGCCGGCAACCAGGACCTCAAGCGTGCCCTGCTGCCCCAGCCGCAGAAGGAACTGCCCAGGATCCAGCCGGACGGCACCATCGACGCGCCGCCGATCACGCCGTACGACCCCAATGCCCAGAAGGTCGACCCGGCCGAGCAGGGCGAGGCCCAGCAGCAGCTCGCCGGCCCGCCCGGCGTGTGGAGGGACTGAAGCCGACCATGGCCGGAACCAACAACTTCTCCGTCCCCCGCTACGCACCCCAGCAGGGCGGCGCCTGGGCCAGACTGACCGCCCGCGACTCCTGGGTGCGCCGGCTCGACTGGCCGCTGCTCTTCTCCGCGATCGCGCTCTCCCTCGTCGGGTCGCTGCTGGTGTGGTCGGCCACCCGCAACCGCACCGAGCTCAACGACGGCGACCCGTACGCCTTCCTCTTCCGCCACCTGCTCAACACCGGCATCGGGTTCGCCCTCATGGTCGGCACCATCTGGCTCGGCCACCGCACCCTGCGCGGCGCCGTGCCCGTGCTGTACGGGATCTCGGTGGTCCTGGTGCTGCTCGTCCTCACCCCGCTCGGCGCGACCATCAACGGCGCGCACGCGTGGATCGTGCTCGGCAGCGGCTTCTCGCTCCAGCCCTCCGAGTTCGTGAAGGTCACGATCATCCTGGGCATGGCGATGCTCCTCGCGGCCAAGGTCGACGCGGGCGACCAACTCCACCCCGACCACCGCACCGTCGCCAAGTCCCTCGGCATCGCCGTCCTCCCCATGGCGATCGTCATGCTGATGCCGGACCTCGGCTCCGTGATGGTCATGGTCGTGATCGTGCTCGGCGTGCTGCTCGCCTCCGGCGCCTCCAACCGCTGGATCTTCGGCCTCATCGGCGCCGGCGTCATCGGCGCGGTCCTCGTCGCCGCGCTCGGCGTCCTCGACGAGTACCAGATCAACCGCTTCGCCGCCTTCGCCAACCCCGAGCTCGACCCGGCGGGCGTCGGCTACAACACCAACCAGGCGCGCATCGCCATCGGATCGGGCGGGCTGTACGGCGCGGGCCTCTTCAACGGTCACCAGACGACCGGGCAGTTCGTCCCCGAGCAGCAGACCGACTTCATCTTCACCGTCGCGGGCGAGGAGCTCGGCTTCATCGGCGCGGGCGCCATACTGGCGCTGCTCGGCGTGGTGCTCTGGCGCGCCTGCCGCATCGCCCGCGAGACGAGCGAGCTGTACGGCACGATCGTCGCCGCCGGGATCATCGCCTGGTTCGCCTTCCAGTCCTTCGAGAACATCGGCATGACGCTCGGCATCATGCCGGTCGCCGGGCTGCCACTGCCGTTCGTGTCGTACGGCGGATCGTCGATGTTCGCGGTGTGGGTGGCCATCGGTCTCCTCCAGTCGATCAGGGTGCAGCGGCCGATGTCGGCGTAGACCGGCGCCGGCCGGGTACGCGGTGTGGAATGAGGGCGGATACGAAGCGTGAGATCGAGCGGAAGTACGAAGCCACCCCCGACACCCGGCTGCCCGACCTGACCGGCAGGGCCGGCGTCGCCGAGGTCGTCGACAAGGGCGTCGCCGACCTGGACGCCGTCTACCACGACACCGAGGACCTGCGTCTCGCCGCGGCCGGTATCACCCTGCGCCGCCGCACCGGTGGCACGGACGCCGGCTGGCACCTCAAACTGCCCGTCGCCCCGGGGACGCGCGACGAGATCCGCGCCCCGCTCGACGAGGACGTCCCCCGCTCCCTCGCCGACCTGGTCCGCGCCCGCACGCGCGGCGCCGCGCTCGTACCGGTGGTACGGCTCCGCTCCCGCCGCGACGTACGGCACCTCGTCGACGGCAAAGGCGTGCTGCTCGCCGAGCTCAGCACCGACACCGTCCGCGCCGAGCGCCTCGCCGGCCCTCGGCGGGGCCGCACCGCCGAGTGGACCGAGATCGAGGTCGAGCTCGCCGACGGCGGCGACCCCGCGTTCCTCGACGCCGTGCACAAGCGGCTCCGCAAGGCCGGACTCAGGCCCGCCGGATCCGCGTCCAAACTGGCCAAGGCACTGACCGACACCGGCCGGCGGCCCGTCGCACCCCCGCAGGAGGACGGCACCGCCGGTGGCCGCGTCCTCGCCCATCTGCGCGAGCAGGCCGACGCGCTGCTCACCTACGACGCCGCCGTCCGCCGCGACCTGCCCGACTCGGTCCACAAGATGCGCGTCGCCACCCGCCGCATGCGCAGCGCCTTCCGCACGTACAAGCGCGTGCTCGACCCGGCCGCCACCGAGCCCGTGGCGGAGGAGCTGAAGTGGCTGGCCGGTGAACTCGGCGTCGACCGCGACCAGGAGGTTCTCACCGAACGCCTCACCTCCCGCGTCGACGCCCTGCCCGGCACCCTGCTCCTCGGGCCCGTCCGGGGACGTCTCCAGGCCTGGGCCGGCGCGGGCCGCGCCGGGTCGCGCGGCCGTACCCTCGCCGTCCTCGACAGCGACCGCTACCTCGCCCTCCTCAACGCCCTCGACGCCCTGCTCGCCGACCCGCCGCTGCGCCCCGCCGCCCGCAAGGACGCGAGCGCGGTGCTGCTCAAGGCGGTGGTGAAGGACTACGACCGGCTCGCCACCCGCGTGGAGCACGCGCTCGCCCTGCCCGCCGGCCCCGACCGGGACGTGGCGCTGCACCAGGCCCGCAAGGCCGCCAAGCGCGCCCGGTACGCCGCCGAGACCGCGCGTCCCGCGCTCGGCAAGCCCGCCAAACGGGTGACCAAGCGGGTGAAGGCCGTCCAGGAGATCCTCGGCGAGCACCAGGACAGCGTCGTCGCCCGCGAGACCCTGCGGAACCTCGCGATCAAGGCGCACGCGGCCGGCGAGACCGCGTTCACCTGGGGGCTGCTCTACGGCCAGGAGGAGGCCGACGCGGCGCGCAGCGAGCGCGAGCTGCCGCGCGTGTGGGCCGAGGCGACCCCGTCGTACCGGGCATTGCGGCGGATCTGAGTGCCCGGGCACCGGGGTACGCTTGAGAGTCGCCCCCTGCCCGCTCACGAAGGTTCGAGATGTCCCAGTCGGTCTTCCCACAGCTCGAAGCTCTGCTCCCGCATGTGCAGAAGCCCATCCAGTACGTGGGCGGTGAGCTGAACTCCACCGTCAAGGAGTGGGACAGCTGCGACGTCCGCTGGGCGCTGATGTACCCGGACGCGTACGAGGTGGGCCTGCCCAACCAGGGCGTCATGATCCTGTACGAGGTACTCAACGAGCGCGAGGGCGTGCTCGCCGAGCGCACCTACAGCGTGTGGCCGGACCTCGAAGCGCTGATGCGCGAGCACGACGTGCCGCAGTTCACCGTGGACAGCCACCGGCCGGTGAAGGCGTTCGACGTGTTCGGGCTGAGCTTCTCCACGGAGCTCGGCTACACGAACATGCTCACCGCGCTCGACCTGGCCGGGATCCCGCTGGAGTCGAAGGACCGGGGGCTGGACGACCCGATCGTGCTCGCCGGTGGCCACGCGGCCTTCAACCCCGAGCCGATCGCGGACTTCATCGACTGCGCGGTGATCGGAGACGGCGAGCAGGCCGTCCTGGAGATCACCGACATCATCCGCGCCTGGAAGGCGGAGGGCCGCCCCGGCGGTCGCGAGGAGGTACTCTTCCGCCTCGCCAGGACGGGCGGCGTGTACGTCCCCGCCTTCTACGACGTCGAGTACCTCCCCGACGGCCGCATCGGGCGCGTCGTGCCGAACAAGTCCGGTGTCCCGTGGCGCGTGTCCAAGCACACCGTCATGGACCTCGACGAGTGGCCCTACCCCAAGCAGCCGCTCGTCCCGCTCGCCGAGACCGTCCACGAGCGGATGTCCGTCGAGATCTTCCGCGGCTGCACCCGCGGCTGCCGTTTCTGCCAGGCCGGCATGATCACGCGCCCCGTGCGGGAGCGAAGCATCACCGGCATCGGCGACATGGTCGAGAAGGGCCTCAAGGCGACCGGCTTCGAGGAGGTCGGCCTGCTGTCGCTGTCCTCGGCCGACCACAGCGAGATCGGCGACATCGCCAAGGGCCTCGCCGACCGGTACGAGGACGACAGGATCGGCCTGTCCCTCCCCTCCACGCGTGTCGACGCGTTCAACGTCGACCTCGCCAACGAGCTGACGAGGAACGGCCGTCGGTCCGGCCTCACCTTCGCCCCCGAGGGCGGCTCCGAGCGCATGCGCAAGGTCATCAACAAGATGGTCTCGGAGGAGGACCTGATCCGTACGGTCTCCACGGCGTACGGCAACGGCTGGCGCCAGGTGAAGCTGTACTTCATGTGCGGCCTGCCGACCGAGACCGACGACGACGTGCTCCAGATCGCGGACATGGCGGCGAACGTCATCGCCGAGGGCCGCAAGGTGTCCGGGCAGAACGACATCCGCTGCACCGTCTCCATCGGCGGCTTCGTGCCCAAGCCGCACACCCCCTTCCAGTGGGCGCCGCAGCTGTCCGCCGAGGAGACCGACGCCCGGCTGGAGAAGCTCCGCGACAAGATCCGCGGCGACAAGAAGTACGGCCGCTCCATCGGCTTCCGCTACCACGACGGCAAGCCCGGCATCGTCGAGGGCCTGCTCTCGCGCGGCGACCGGCGCGTCGGCGCGGTCATCCGCGCGGTGTACGAGGACGGCGGCCGGTTCGACGGCTGGCGCGAGCACTTCTCGTACGACCGCTGGATGGCCTGCGCGGAGAAGACGCTGCCGGAGTACGGCGTCGACGTCGACTGGTACACCACGCGTGAGCGCACCTACGAGGAGGTCCTGCCCTGGGACCACCTGGACTCCGGTCTCGACAAGGACTGGCTCTGGGAGGACTGGCAGGACGCGCTCGACGAGACCGAGGTCGAGGACTGCCGCTGGACGCCGTGCTTCGACTGCGGCGTCTGCCCGCAGATGGACACGGCCATACAAATCGGCCCCACCGGCAAGAAGCTGCTGCCGCTGACCGTCGTCAAGTAGGCCCGCGGCACGTCACGTCCGCGCAACGGCCCGGCCGGGGAGGAAACCCCAGGCCGGGCCGTTGCGTCCTTGCCGGCATGGACGTGGAGAAGCGGCAGCAGCGGGCGGCGCCCGCGCCCCACGAGGGCGGCGAGGGATGCCTGACGACGGTGATCAGGATTCCGGTACGGATCGTGGTGCTGCTGCTCGTCGTCCCCGTCCGGATGATCCGGGACGTCCTCGTCCTGTGCGGCTCGGTCCTCCGGCGCCTCGTGCTGCGCCCGCTCGACCGGGCCCTGGGCCGGGTGTGGGACACCGTGCTCGCCCCCGTCGGCCGCGCCGTCGCGTGGTGCGCGGAGAGGCTCGTCCGGTACGCCGTCGTGGCCCCCTGCTCCTGGCTGTACCGGTGGGTGCTCGCGCCCGTCGGCCGGGGCACCGCCCGGCTCGCCGGGGGAGTGGCCACGGTGATCGGCACGGTGATCCGGGGCATCGCGGCGGCGCTGGTGTGGACGGTCAGCACCCTGGTCGTCACGCCCGCGCTCCGGCTGTACCGGGTGGTGCTCGCACCGCTGGGCCGTGGCGTCGGATGGACGCTGTGGGCGCTTCTCGTCCGGCCCTGGACCGCGCTGTTCCGGTGGGTGATGACGCCGCTCGGTCACGGTCTGGTATGGCTGTTCGCGCACACGCTCGTCCCGTTCGGCCGCGGGCTGGTCCTGCTCGGCAAGGTGTTGATCGTGGTGCCCGCCGTCTTCGTGTACCGCTGGATCCTCACCCCCGTCGGCCGCGGACTCGCCGCCGCCGGCCGGGAGATCGTCGCGGCGTTCGCCGTTGCCTGGCGTGTCGCCGGGTACCTCTCGCGGGCCGTCGGGCGCGCGCTGAAGTGGCTCGCCCGGAACCTGGTGGGCAGGCCCGCGTCCTGGTTCCACCGGAACGTGTGCACACCGGTGGGCCACGCGGTGCGCGACCACCTGTGGCGTCCGGTCCGCGAGGCCGCGGTCGAGGCGGGCCGCTCGGCCAGGGCCGCCCTGGGCTCCGTACGCGAAACGGTGCGCAAGGCACGCCGGGACGCCTGGCGGGCACTGGTCGGCGGGGCCCGGATGGACCGGCCCCTGGAACCCGTCGCGGCTCCTGCGCGTACTCTGGGTAGTACGACGACTGCTCCTGGCGCGGCGCCCGCACCCGAGATCTCCCCGCGAAAGCGGGGGTGAGCCGGGCGGGACCCCCGGGAGCCGCCCGAATTTTCGTGGGCGGTGCGCCACCCGCGCCCGCCCCGCACCGAGGAGAAGAACCACTGGGCAAGCGACAGCCCGAAGGCCCGCCGCCCGCACCGGCAGTGCAGCGCATCCGCCTGCGCTACACCAAGCGCGGCCGCCTCCGGTTCACCAGCCACCGAGACTTCCAGCGCGCCTTCGAGCGCGCGTTGCGCCGCGCCGAGGTGCCGATGGCGTACTCGGCCGGCTTCACCCCGCACCCCAAGGTGTCGTACGCCAACGCCGCCCCCACGGGTACGGGCTCCGAGGCCGAGTACCTGGAGATCGCCCTCACCGAGCCGCGCGACCCCGCCACCCTGCGCGACCTGCTCGACGAGTCGCTGCCGGACGGGCTCGACATCACCGACGCCGTCGAGGCCCGCACGTCCGGTCTCGCCGACCGGCTGACCGCCTCCGTGTGGGAGCTGCTGCTCGACGGCGTGGCTGTCGAGGACGCCGAGCGAGCCGTCGCCGCCTTCCTCGCCGCCGACACCGTCGAGGTGCGGCGGAAGACGAAGAACGGTATGCGGTCCTTCGACGCGCGGGGCGCCGTGGCGAGCCTGGAAGCGGCTCCGGCCACGGCTGATAGGCCTGGAGAGGGCCCCTGTGCGATACTGCGGCTGGTTGTTCGGCACGTGACACCTGCCGTACGACCCGACGACGTCCTGTCCGGTCTCCGAGCTGTGGCCGACCTGGCGCCGCCGGTCCCCGCAGCGGTGACCAGGCTGGCGCAGGGGCTCTTCGACGAGGAGTCCGGCACGGTGACCGACCCGCTCGCGCCCGACCGCGAGGCAGTCACGGCCGCCCCATCCAAGGCCGCCGGACCCGCCACCGCGACGGTGCGCCAGGGTGCAGGTTCCGCGTAAGGCGGTCGTTGTAGCGCGGCCCCTGGTACTCGGGAGCCACCTGGGCCGGGCCGCGTACAGACACAGGAGACTTTCGCCAGGCCGTACGTACATCGCGTAGGGAACCGGCGAGCCAGACATCAGCTCCCGTGCGGCGCCCGCGCCTGACGCGGCGCCCGGGAGCGTGACGGGAGAACCGCCCGCATGCTCGAGTCGAACGACACCGGCGTCACCGCCGGTAACAACAACAGCGAAGAGAACCACTCTCCGAGCGACACGCTGCCGCCGCGCCGCAGGCGCCGCGCGGCGTCCCGCCCGGCCGGTCCGCCGAGCGCGACGGCCGCCGAGAGCCCGGAGACGGCGCAGCAGCCGGCCGCCGAGGCCGCCGCCGAAGTGGTCGAGCCCGCCCGTACGCGCCGCCGTGCCACGCGTAAGGCGACTGCGCCGGAGGAGGCCGCAGCAGAAGCCGCGGCGACGCCGCAGGCGGCCGAGGAGCCGGTCGAGCCCGCGCGCCCGCGCCGTCGTGCCACGCGCAAGGCGACCGCGCCCACCGGTGCGCCGCAGAGCGCCGCCGAGGAGACCCCGGTGGCGGCGGAAGCGGCCGAGCCCGCGCGCCCGCGCCGTCGTGCCACGCGCAAGGCGACCGCGCCCACCGGTGCGCCGCAGAGCGCCGCCGAGGATGATCGGA
>NZ_JBEXQK010000059.1:0-29817 GCF_040612535.1 Streptomyces sp. NPDC006368 | reverse complement strand
TGGGCACCGGCACGGACGCCGCCATCGAGGCGGGCGACCTCACCCTCGTACGCGGGGACCTGCGGGCGGCGGCGGACGCCATCCGCCTCTCGCGCAGGACGCTGGGCACGATCCGCTCGAACCTCTTCTGGGCGTTCGCGTACAACGTGGCGGCGCTGCCGCTCGCCGCGGCCGGGCTGCTCAACCCGATGATCGCGGGTGCGGCGATGGCGTTCTCGTCGGTCTTCGTGGTCGGCAACAGCCTGCGGCTGCGCGGCTTCAGGGCGGCGTCGTAGGACGAAGGCGGCGGCGTGATCGGTGGATCACGACGGAAGGCCCGGGAACGGCGGCCACCCCCGCACCTGTGTGCGCCAGGTCACACCATGGGGCGCGTGAGGAGCGATGACTTTCGGTCGGGGCCGCCGTCCTACCCGTGTACACGCTGACGAAGAAGAGGAGCGCGTCCGATGCGTATCGTAATCAGTGAGTTCATCAGCCTGGACGGCGTCGTGCAGGCGCCCGGCGGCCCCGGCGAGGACACCGACGGCGGCTTCGCCCACGGCGGCTGGTCGCACCCCTTCTTCGACCCCGAGGTGGTGGGTGGCGCCTTCGACTCCGCGCTGGGCAAGGCGGACGCGCTGCTCTTCGGGCGCCGCACCTGGCAGACGATGGCCGGGGCGTGGCCCGAGCGGGCCGGCGACCCGTTCGCCGACAGGATGAACGCCATCCGGAAGTACGTCGTGTCCGGGACGCTCGACGAGACCCGCCTGACCTGGAACAACACCACCCTCATCGCCGGGGACGAAACCGTCGCCCGGGTCAGGGACCTGCGCGACGCCCCCGGCGGCGACCTCGTCGTCATGGGCAGCCCCACGCTCGTACGCACGCTCCTGAGCGAGGGTCTCGTCGACGAACTCCGGCTCATGATCATGCCGGTGCTCCTCGGTGGCGGTAAGTCGATCTTTCCCGCCGACGGCGGGCTGCGCACGCTGGAGCTGGTCTCCACGGTCACCAGCGACGCGGGCGTGCAGGTGTGCACCTACCGGCCGGCGGCCGAGCGGTAGCCGGGCCGGCCGAGCGGTGCCGGACGGCCTTACGGCCGCCCGCCCCGGCCGCCCTCGGCAGCGCGGCACAATGAGCCCCATGGCCGCACTTCCGGAGCACCCCGCCCACGACGACCTGCGCCGCCGCTGGGCGTCGGCCGCGCCCGCGCCCGGCACCGAGCGGTACGCGGACGACCTGCTCGCCCGCTGGGCGGAGCCGCAGCGCCGCTACCACACCACCGACCACCTGATCGCGGTCCTCGACCGCGTCGACGAGCTGGCCGCGTACGCCGACGACCCGGACGCCGTACGCCTCGCCGCCTGGTTCCACGACGCGGTCTACCTCCCCGACCGCTCCACCAACGAGGAGCGCAGCGCCCGCCTCGCCGAGCGCGCCCTGAGCGAGCTCGGCGTCGACGGGACCCGTACGCGCGAGGTCGCCCGGCTCGTCCGGCTGACGGTCACCCACGACCCCGAGGACGGCGACCGCAACGGCGAGGTGCTGTGCGACGCGGACCTGGCGGTCCTGGCCGCGCCGCCGGAGGAGTACGCGGCGTACGCGGCGGCGGTACGGGAGGAGTACGGCTTCGTACCGGACGACGCGTTCCGGGAGGGGCGGGCGGCGGTCCTGCGGCAGCTGCTCGGCCTGCCGTGCCTGTTCCGTACGCCGCCGGGCGCACGCGCGTGGGAGGAGCGGGCCCGGCAGAACCTGTCGACGGAGCTGAAACTCCTGACCCTGGGAACGCCGGGACACCCCGGAGCCGCCGCGAGCCCCCGGGGCTCCACAGGCACCCCGGGCACCCCGGCACCCCCGGCACCCCCGGCACCCCCGGCACCCCCGGCACCCCCGGCACCACGGGAATGTAAGCGATCAACGGGGCGTTGACCCCTGTCATGCCGTCCTCCGCCGAACGCACCCGCCTGCCCCTGGCCGTCTACATCCTCGGCCTGTCCGTCTTCGCGCTCGGCACGAGCGAGTTCATGCTGTCCGGGCTGCTTCCGCCGATCGCCGAGGACATGCACGTCTCGATCCCGCGCGCCGGGCTGCTGATATCCGCGTTCGCGATCGGCATGGTCATCGGTGCGCCGCTGCTGGCCGTCGCCACGCTCCGGCTGCCCCGCAAGATCACGCTCACCGCGCTGATCACGGTGTTCGGGCTGGGCCAGGTCGTCGGCGCGCTGGCGCCCTCGTACGGCGTCCTCTTCGCGTCCCGCGTGGTCAGCGCCCTCGCCTGCGCGGGCTTCTGGGCGGTCGGGGCGGCCGTCGCCATCGCGACGGTGCCGGTCGGGGCGCGCGCCCGGGCCATGGCCGTGATGATCGGCGGGCTGTCCATCGCGAACGTCCTGGGCGTCCCCGCCGGCGCCTTCCTCGGCGAGCACCTGGGCTGGCGCTCCGCCTTCTGGGCGGTGGGCGCCGCCTCCGCCGTCGCCCTGGCCGGCGTCCTGACCCTCATCCCCCGCATCCCCCTCCCCGACGAGAAGCCCCGGCTGCGGCGTGAGCTGACCATCTACCGGGACCGTCAGGTCTGGCTGGCCGTCGTCATCACGGCGCTCGCGGCCGGCGGTGTCTTCTGCGCCTTCTCCTACCTCGCCCCGCTGCTGACGGACGTCGCCGGGCTGCCCGCCGGCTGGGTGCCGACGGTGCTCGCCCTGTTCGGCATCGGCGCGCTCGTCGGTACGGTGATCGGCGGCCGGGTCGCGGACGCCCACCTGTTCGGTGTGCTGCTGAGCGGCATCACCGCGTCCACGCTGTTCCTGGCGGCGCTCGCGGTCTTCTCGTCGAGCCCGGTGGCCGTGGTCGTCCTGTCGTTCCTGCTCGGGGTGTCGGCGTTCTACACGGCTCCCGCGCTGAACGCCCGGATGTTCAACGTGGCGGGCGCCGCCCCCACACTGGCGGGCGCCACCACCACCGCCGCCTTCAACCTGGGCAACACGGGTGGCCCCTGGCTCGGCGGGGCCGTCATCGACGCGGACTTCGGGTTCCAGTCCACGGCGTGGGCGGGAGCGGCGATGACCCTCCTCGCCCTGGCGGCCGTGGGCCTGGCACTGCGCCTCCACCAGCGGGCCTCCGCGTCCGCCTCCCCGTCACCGTCCCGGGTGATCACGGGCACGTCCAAAACGGCCGGCCCGGCTCCGCAGGACCGCACCACCCGGGTCTGACCCGCGCCGGGGTCACGTCCGCGCCCTGGCGCGGGGCGCTCAGGGAGTACGGGGGCCGCCGTGCTTCGGGCGGCGCAGCCCCGCCGCCGTGAGGAGCCGTACGAGCTCCTTGGAGTCCACCTCCACGGCGCCGGCCGCGATCGCGTCCGCGTACCGCGTGGACGGCAGGTCGTAGTGGTCGCGGTCGAACGCGCGGCGCGGAGCGCCGATCCCCGCCGCGAAGGCGTGCAGCTCCTCGAACGACACGTCGCTGACCAGGTGCGACCACATCCGGCCGTGGCCGGGCCAGTTCGGGGGGTCAATGTAGACCGTCACGTGAGGCCACCGACGCGCGCCACCACGACCCCGGCCTTGCCGCACACCCAGTGCGGGTCGGGGCCCAGCTCCGGTTCGACGTCCAGCGCGTGCGGGTCCCCCGCGTCGCACACCGGACACAGCGGCCAGCGGCCGTACCGCTCCAGCAGCGCGTCCTGGACGTCCTGGGCGACGAGCCCGGCGAGGTACGCGATCCCCTCCGGCCACTGCTCGACCCACCAGCGGCGGTGGGTCACCGCGGCCTCGACGAGCGAGACGACCTCGGCCTCGGCGACATCGCGCGCCATCAGGTCCGCGAGGACCAGGGCGCGGGCGGCGTGCAGGGCCTGCTCAAGGGGGTCTACCGCGTTCATGCTGCCATTGTCACCCCTGGGGTTGACGACCTTGAGGGCTGAAAATAGCTTTCGTCTTGTGACCGATGAAGTGAAGGAAAGTTTCACCACCGGCGCCCCGACGTCGTCCGGCGCGTCCAACGCGTCGGGTGCGGCTCGTGGGTCGGCCACATCCGGGGCCCCGCCCGCGTCCGGGGCCTCGCCCGCGTCCGGGGCCTCACCCGCGTCCGGCGCGGAGACCGCGTCCGGCGCGGAGACCGCGTCCGGCGCGTCGGCGCCGTCGGGCGCCACGGCCGCATCGGGCGTCACGGTCGCGTCCGGCGCGGCAAGCGCCTCCGGTGCCAAGGCCGCGTCCGGCGCGGTGCCGGCGGCCCGTGCGTCGGCGCGGTCGGGTGCGGCGGGTGCGTCCGGTGCCAAGGCCGCGTCAGGTGCGGCGCCGGGGGGGTCCGGGGTCCCGGCCGCGTCCGGCAGGGCTGACGCCCCGCCCGCCCCCGCGGCCCTCGCCGCCAAGGTACGCACCCTCGCGCCGTCCATGACCCGCTCCATGCAGCGGGTCGCCGAAGCCGTCGCCGGCGATCCGGCCGGCTGCGCCGCCCTCACGGTCACCGGCCTGGCCGAACTCACCGGCACCAGCGAGGCGACCGTCGTCCGCACCGCGCGCCTCCTCGGCTACCCCGGCTACCGCGACCTGCGTCTCGCACTCGCCGGGCTCGCCGCCCAGCAGCAGTCCGGCCGGGCGCCGTCCGTCACCGCCGACATCGCGGTCGACGACCCGCTCGCGGACGTCGTCGCCAAGCTGGCGTACGACGAGCAGCAGACCCTCGCCGACACCGCCGCCGGCCTCGACACGGTGCAGCTCGGCGCCGCCGTCACCGCGCTGGCCGCCGCGCGCCGCACCGACATCTACGGCGTCGGCGCGTCCGGGCTGGTCGCCCAGGACCTCGCGCAGAAGCTGCTGCGGATCGGGCTCGTCGCCCACGCGCACAGCGACCCGCACCTCGCCGTCACCAACGCCGTGCAGCTCCGCTCCGGTGACGTGGCCATCGCCATCACCCACTCGGGCTCCACCGGCGACGTCATAGAACCGCTGCGGGTCGCCTTCGACCACGGCGCGACGACCGTCGCGATCACCGGCCGCCCGAACGGCCCGGTCTCCCAGTACGCCGACCACATATTGACGACCTCCATCGCCCGCGAAAGCGAACTGCGCCCGGCCGCCATGTCGTCCCGAACGAGTCAACTCCTCGTCGTCGACTGCCTGTTCACCGGCGTCACCCAGCGTACGTACGACACCGCCGCGCCCGCGCTCGCCGCGTCGTACGAGGCGCTCGCGCACCGCCACGCCCCCCGCACCCGCTGAAAGAGCCCCGCACGATGACGTCCGATCTGCACGCCCAGCTCGCCCACCTCACCACGGAAGCCTTCCGCCCCGAACTGGCGGACATCGATCGTCTCCCCACCGCCGAGATCGTGCGCCTGATGAACGCCGAGGACCGGTCCGTCCCCGCCGCCGTCGCCACCCAGCTGCCGCGGATCGCGGCCGCGATCGACGCGACCGCCGAGCGAATGGCGGGCGGCGGCCGGCTGATCTACGCGGGCGCGGGCACGGCGGGGCGGCTCGGCGTCCTGGACGCCAGCGAGTGCCCGCCCACCTTCAACGCCGCCCCCGGGCAGGTCGTGGGCCTGATCGCGGGCGGCCCGGAGGCGATGGCCGGCGCGGTCGAGGGCGCCGAGGACTCCGCGTCCCTGGCGGCCGGCGACCTGGCGGCGCTGGGGCTGACCCCCGACGACACGGTGGTCGGCGTCTCCGCGTCGGGCCGCACCCCGTACGCCGTCGGCGCGGTCGCACACGCGCGGGCGCTCGGCGCGCTGACGATCGGCCTCGCCTGCAACACGGGCAGCGCGCTGGTGGCGGCGGCCGACCACGGCATCGAGGTCGTGGTGGGCCCCGAGTTCATCACCGGGTCCACCCGCCTGAAGGCCGGTACGGCGCAGAAGCTGGTCCTCAACATGATCTCGACGATCACGATGATGCGGCTCGGCAAGACGTACGGGAACCTGATGGTCGACGTCCGGGCGACCAACGACAAGCTGCGCGCCCGGTCGCGCCGCATCGTCGCGCAGGCGACCGGCGCGTCGCAGCCGGAGATCGACGCGGCCCTGGAGGCCACCGACGGCGAGGTGAAGCCCGCGATCCTCACCCTCCTGGCCGACATCGACGCCCCGACGGCGGAACGGCTGCTGAAGGAATCCAACGGCCACCTCCGCAAGGCGCTGGCGACCGCCACCACCACCGACACCGCCTGAGCCGCCCCGCTCGTCCGGGCTCCCCGCCCCGCCGCCCGCCGCCGCCCGCCGACGACGGCGCGGCACCCCCCGACCGCATGCACCCGCACCCGCCGACGGCTCCCGCCCCATGGGAAGCCCCGCGGCCACACCCACAAGGACCCCCACCTCACCGCACCCCGACACCCTCCCCCCACACACAGCAAGGCGCCCCCATGACCCCCACCCCCGACAAGAACCGCGCCATCGCCGCCGCGATCCTCCCCCTCGTCGGCGGCGCCGGGAACGTCACGTCCGTCGCCCACTGCATGACCCGCCTCCGCCTCGCCCTGCGCGACCGTTCCCTCGTCCAGGACGAAGCGCTCAAGGCGCTGCCCGCCGTCATGGGCGTCGTCGAGGACGGGTCGACGTACCAGATCGTCCTCGGCCCGGGCACGGTCGCCAGGGTGGCCCCGGAGTTCGAGGCCCTGACCGCGAGCGGCACCACCGCCGACCTCGCCGCCCGAGGCGCCGCCCTCAAGGCCGCTCAGCGGAGCCGGAACGCCACCCCGTTCAAGCTCCTCCTCCGCCGCGTCGCGAACATCTTCGTGCCGCTGATCCCCGCCCTCATCGGCTGCGGCATCATCGCGGGCCTCAACGGCCTCCTGGTCAACCTGGGCCGGCTGCCCGTCCTCACCCCGGCTCTCACCGCGATCGCCTCCGGGTTCATGGCGCTGATCGCCGTGTTCGTCGGCCTCAACACGGCCAAGGAGTTCGGCGGTACGCCGATCCTGGGCGGCGCCGTCGCCGCGATCATCGTCTACGCGGGCGTGGCGAGGATCGAGGTGTTCGGCCAGCAGCTCTCACCCGGCCAGGGCGGCGTCCTCGGCGCGCTCGCCGCCGCCGCGCTGGCGACACGCGTCGAGAAGTGGTGCCGCCGCCGCGTGCCGGAGTCCCTCGACGTGCTCGTCACCCCCACTCTGACCGTCCTGGTCTCGGGCCTGATCACCGTCTACGGCCTGATGTTCGTCGCGGGCGAGGTCTCCGCCGCCATCGGCGAGGCCGCCGACCGGCTGCTCGCGGGCGGCGGCGCGGTCGCCGGTTTCGTCCTCGGCGGGCTGTTCCTCCCCCTCGTGATGCTCGGCCTGCACCAGGCGCTGATCCCCCTCCACACCACGCTCATCGAGCAGCAGGGGTTCACGCTCCTGCTGCCCATCCTGGCCATGGCCGGCGCGGGCCAGGTGGGTGCGGCCGCCGCCGTCTATCTGCGGCTCCGCCACCGCGGCGACATCCGCCGCACGATCAGGTCCGCGCTCCCGGCCGGCCTGCTCGGTGTGGGGGAGCCGCTGATCTACGGCGTCTCCCTCCCCCTCGGCCGCCCGTTCATCACGGCGTGCGTCGGCGGCGCGTTCGGCGGCGGCTTCGTCGGCCTGTTCAGCATGCTGGGCAACACGGTCGGCTCGACGGCGATCGGCCCGTCCGGCTGGGCGCTGTTCCCGCTCCTCGACGGCAGCGGCGGACTGAGCGGCACCACGGTCGCGATCTACGCGGGCGGCCTGCTGACCGGGTACGTGGCCGGTTTCCTGGCCACGTACTTCTTCGGCTTCAGCGACCGGATGCTGCGGGACCTCAACACCCCGGCCCTCAGCGGCCGGTCCGATCCCGGCCCCGCCGCGACGCCCGGCGCCGCCACGGCGCCCCGCCCCGCTACGGCGTCGCCGTCCCCACCGCCTGCTCCCTGATCGTCACCCGGCCCTTCCTGATCGTCGCCAGTCGCGGCGCCCGCCGCGCCAGCGCCGTGTCATGGGTGACCATGACGAACGTCAGCCCGTTCTCCTCCCACAGCCCCTCCAGCAGGTCCATGATCTCGTCGCGCATCGACTCGTCGAGGTTCCCGGTCGGTTCGTCCGCCAGCAGCACCGCCGGCCGCTTGACCAGCGCCCGCGCGATCGCGACCCGCTGCTGCTGCCCGCCGGACAGTTCGCCGGGCACATGCCCGCGCCGCTCCCCGAGCCCCACCGAGACGAGCGCCTCCGCGGCCCGCTCCCGCCGTTCGCGGGCCTTCAGCCCGAGGGGTACGAGCGCGGTCTCGACGTTCTCCTGGGCGGTGAGCGTCGGCACGAGGTTGAAGCTCTGGAACACGAACCCGATCTTCTCCGCCCGTACACGCGTCAGCCGCGCCTCCGGCAGCGTGGCCAGGTCGGTGTCGTCCAGCACCACGCTCCCCTCCGTGGGCCGGTCCAGACCGCCGAGCATCTGGAGCAGCGTGGACTTGCCGCCCCCGGTCGGGCCCTGGATGACCAGGCGCCCGCCGTCCTCGATCACCAGGTCCACGCCGTCCAGGGCCTGGACGGTCTCCTTGCCGCGCCGGTAGCGCTTGGTGACGCCACTGAGCTGGTACATGTGCTGTCAACTCCGTTGGTACGTAGGGAAGGTGGCGTTACCCGACACGGCGCAGCGCGTCCGCGGGCCGCAGCCGGGAGGCCCGCCAGCCGCCGAAGCCGCCGGCGATGAGCCCGCCCAGGACGGCGAGGGAGACGGCGAGCCCGATGGTCGGGAGGGAGACCGGCGCGGTGAGGGCGACGTCGAGCGCCCGGCCCGCGCCCTCCCCCATCGCCCCGCCACCACCGCCGGGCCCGAAGACCCGCCCGCCGCCACCGGCTCCGCCGCCCCCTCCGGCTCCACCGAGCTCCGCGGTGAGCGTCGGCCCGAACGCCGTGATCGCCCACGCCCCCGCGAGCCCGATCCCGATGCCGAGCACCCCGCCGATCAGCCCGTTGACGAGCGCCTCGCCGACGACCTGCCGGGTCACCCGGCCGCTCTTCCACCCCAGCGCCTTGAGCGTGCCGAACTCCCGTACCCGCCGGCTCACCGCCGACGACGTCAGCAACCCCGCGACCATGAACGCGGCGGCCAGCACGATGATCGACAGCCACCTCCCCACACCCGACGCGAGGCCGGACGCGGTGGACAGCGAACCGGAGACGGTGCCGGCGAGATCGGCGGACGTCGTCACCGTCGTCCCCGGAATGCCCTTCTGGATCGACGCCTTGACCGCCGCGATCCGCTGCGAGTCGGCCGCCCGCACGTAGACCGTCGTCACCTTGTCCTTGGCGTCCGCCAGGACCTGCGCCCGCGCGAGCGGCAGGTAGACGTCGGCGGCGGCGTCACCGCTGTCGGCGGTCGCGATGCCGATGACGCTGAACGACGTCCCCGAGATGGTGAGCTTCTCGCCCACCCCGAGCTCCTGCTCCTTGGCGTACGCGCTGTCGACGACGGCCACCTCGGCGGCGGTCTCACCCGTCCGGAACGTACGCCCGGAGGTGATCCTCGACGTCGTCAGCGGCCCGAGCCCCTGGTGGGCGACGTCGGTCCCGTAGACGCTGTACGCGTTGACGTCGAACGCCGCCCCGCCGCCCCGGACCTTCCCGCCACCACCGGAATCACCGGAACCGCCACCGGCGCCACTACCGGGCGGCCCGCCCGGCTGCACCTCGCCCCGCTCGAACCGCCCGTCCACCTTCATCACGCGCAGGCTGAGCCCGCCGACCGCCTCCGCGACGCCGTCCTGCCCGCCCACCTCCACCACGGCCGACGACGCCAGCGTCTCGAACCCCTGCACCATGACGAGGTCCTGGCTCTGCGCGCTGTCGTCGTCCGGGTCCTTCGCGTCGAACTCGAACCGAGGCTTCCGCACGGTGCCGCCCTCTTCGGGCGGCGCCGCCGCCTTGGTGACCGTCATGTCGGTGCCCAGCCCGTACAGCGACTCGAGAACCTCGTCCTGGGCCCGGTTCATGCCCGCGGCGACCGAGTTGACGACGATGACCAGCGCGATACCGAGCGCCAGGCCGGAGGCGACGACCAGCGCCGCCTTCCTCCGGCGGCGCAACTCGCGCCTGAGATAGGTGAAGAACATGCCGCGAACGTAAGGACGTGGCGTGATGAGGGCGTAAGGCAGCCATGAGAGTCGCATGAGAAGGGCCCGAAGTCCCGTTTCAGTCCGGGATCGACGGTCACCCGAAGAAAAGACAAAAGGAGGCTCTTATGGATAACTGGCGTGCCGCCGCGGCCTGTCGGAACGAGGACCCCGACCTCTTCTTCCCCATCGGGACGAGCGGGCCCGCGATGCTTCAGGCCGAGACGGCCAAGTCCGTCTGCCGACGCTGCCCCGTGCGCGAGCAGTGTCTGCGGTGGGCTGTGGAGACCCGCCAGGAAACCGGCGTGTGGGGCGGACTGTCCGAGGACGAACGCCGGGCCCTGATACGCCGCTCCCGCAGGCGCGCGGCGCAGACCGGGTGACCGGGCGCTACGGCCCCAACCGCGCCCGCCGGTTGAGCAGGCGCACCCGCTCCCGCAGAACCTCGCCCGGTGGCGCCGGGCTCAGCGCGTGATCCGGGCATACCCATCTCCGTCCACCATCCGGCGGCCGTAGCTGTACGTAGTCCCCGACGTGCCCCACCACCTCACCGACCCGCCCGTCCCGGCCGTCGATCACGTACTCGCCCGGCTTCACCGGCGTGCCTCGCGCAGTACGGCGACCAGCCGCATCGCGGTGTCGAGGTTGCAGCGCCCCAGCTCCACCAGCGGAAACGGCGCGTCACCCGTCGCCGTCACCGCGTCGACCCGCAGCGACGGCAGGGTCACCCCCACCGCACCCAGTTCGCCCCGCAGCTGTGCCACTACTTCCTCGGCCGCCCGCAGCCGGTCCGACGATCGCAACGCCATGGCCTGGCACCTCCACGCTGAGTATTCGGCTTCCATACACAGAGTGGTCGATTAACCGTCGGCTCGCATAGGTATGAGGCCTCAACAACCCCATCCGTGCTAACCGCAGTTGACACCCGCCAGGCCCGAGGGGTTCCGATCCGGCCACACCAGGGACCGGTCCCGGGGGTCAGGCCCCGGGGCTGCTCCTGCGTTCCAGCAGGCGCTTCAGCGCCGCCAGGTCCTTGCGGTTGGCGCGCCGGATCGCGGGGGCGGCGAACCGGTGACCTGCGCCGCCACGGTTCCGCAGCGTCATCCGGGTCGCCCTCCCGTCGGTGCCGTACGGCTCCCAGGTGTAGGTGGTCTCCATGGGGAACGGCCCGTCGGTCGTACGCATGACGAGGCGCCGCCCCGGCTCATACGCGACGATCTCGTACGTGTGGACGAGGCGTCGCCCGAGGAAGCGGGCGACGAAGGCCGCGCGGGCGCCGACCTCCATGGCGGACGGGGTCTCCCACTCGACGGAGACGATGTTGACGTACCACTCGGGCGCGTTCGACGGGTCGGCGGCGTACGCGGCGACGAGGTCGCACGGGGCGTCGATCACGGTCTCGGTCAGGACGTCGACGGCCATACCCCCAGCGTAGGCCCGGGCCGAAACGCCCGAGGGCGGCACCCCCTGGGAGAAGGGGTGCCGCCCTCGGAACGGAAGGACGTGTCCGATCCGGGAGGATCAGAAGTCCATGTCACCGCCCGGCATGCCGCCGCCGGCCGGCGCGGACGCCTTCTCCGGCTTGTCGGCGATGACGGCCTCGGTGGTGAGGAACAGCGCCGCGATGGAGGCCGCGTTCTGCAGAGCGGAACGGGTCACCTTGGCGGGGTCGATGATGCCCTCGGCGATCATGTCGACGTACTCGCCGGTCGCGGCGTTCAGGCCGTGGCCGACGGGCAGGTTGCGCACCTTCTCGACGATGACGCCACCCTCGAGACCACCGTTGACGGCGATCTGCTTCAGCGGGGCCTCCAGGGCCAGGCGCACGGCGTTGGCGCCGGTGGCCTCGTCACCCTCGAGCTCCAGCTTCTCGAAGACGCTGGACGCCTGGAGCAGGGCCACGCCACCACCGGCGACGATGCCCTCCTCGACGGCGGCCTTGGCGTTGCGCACCGCGTCCTCGATGCGGTGCTTGCGCTCCTTGAGCTCGACCTCGGTGGCGGCACCGGCCTTGATGACGGCCACGCCGCCGGCCAGCTTCGCCAGACGCTCCTGGAGCTTCTCGCGGTCGTAGTCCGAGTCGGAGTTCTCGATCTCGGCGCGGATCTGGTTGACGCGGCCCTGAACCTGCTCGCTCTCACCGGCACCGTCGACGATCGTGGTCTCGTCCTTGGTGATGACGACCTTGCGGGCGCGGCCCAGGAGGTCGAGGCCGGCGTTCTCCAGCTTGAGGCCGACCTCCTCGGAGATGACCTGGCCACCGGTGAGGATGGCGATGTCGTTCAGCATGGCCTTGCGGCGGTCGCCGAAGCCCGGGGCCTTGACGGCGACGGACTTGAAGGTGCCGCGGATCTTGTTGACGACCAGGGTCGACAGGGCCTCGCCCTCGACGTCCTCGGCGATGATCAGCAGCGGCTTGCCGGACTGCATGACCTTCTCCAGCAGCGGGAGCAGGTCCTTCACCGCGGAGATCTTGGAGTTGACGATCAGGATGTACGGGTCCTCCAGAGAGGCCTCCATACGCTCCATGTCGGTGGCGAAGTACGCCGAGATGTAGCCCTTGTCGAAGCGCATACCCTCGGTGAGCTCCAGCTCCAGACCGAAGGTCTGGGACTCCTCGACGGTGATGACGCCTTCCTTGCCGACCTTGTCCATGGCCTCGGCGATGAGCTCGCCGATCTGGGTGTCGGCGGCGGAGATGGAGGCGGTGGAGGCGATCTGCTCCTTCGTCTCGACCTCCTTCGCCTGGTCGAGCAGCGCGCCGGAGACGGCCTCGACGGCCTTCTCGATACCGCGCTTCAGGGCCATCGGGTTGGCGCCGGCGGCGACGTTGCGCAGACCCTCGCGGACGAGCGCCTGGGCGAGAACGGTCGCGGTGGTCGTACCGTCACCGGCGACGTCGTCCGTCTTCTTGGCGACTTCCTTGACCAGCTCGGCGCCGATCTTCTCGAACGGGTCCTCGAGCTCGATCTCCTTGGCGATGGACACACCATCGTTGGTGATCGTGGGGGCGCCCCACTTCTTCTCGAGGACGACGTTGCGACCCTTGGGGCCCAGGGTCACCTTGACGGCGTCGGCGAGCTGGTTCATGCCGCGCTCGAGGCCGCGCCGTGCCTCCTCGTCGAACGCGATGATCTTGGCCATGTGAAGTGGTCCTCCCGGACTGGGGTGGAGACTGCTCCGGACCGCGCTGGCGCCCGCGACGGACGGCCTGCATGCCCCTGTGGTTCCTTGCCCCACTTGGCCTGCGGACCTCACCGACCCGGTCCTTCGTTGTCACTCTCACCTTCAGAGTGCTAACCAATGATTAGCACTCGACCCCTGCGAGTGCAAGCGCCTCCCGGGGATCGGGAGGCGACGGCGCGGCGCGAACCGGGTGCGGGACGGGTCGCACGCCGGTGCCGCACGCCGGGCGGCGCCTCCCCGGCGCGCACCGACACGCGCACCGACACGCGCGGGGACCTGCCCACGGACCCGCGCGGGGACCCGCCCACGGAACCCCGCGCGCGGACATGCGAGGGGCCCGCACCCTCCTCGGATGCGAGCCCCTGGCACTCACTGTGCAGTCGCTGGCCGAATCACGCCGTGTCGCCGTGCCGCTGTGCCGCTGTGCCGGCTCAGTGCTAACCCGCGAGCTTGACCATGTCCGCCTGCGGACCCTTCTGGCCCTGCGAGATCTCGAACTCGACTCGCTGACCTTCTTCCAGGGTGCGGTAACCGTCCATCTGGATCGCGCTGTAGTGGACGAAAACATCCGCACCACCGTCGACCGCGATGAAGCCGTACCCCTTCTCCGCGTTGAACCACTTGACGGTGCCCTGAGCCATGCCTAACTCCCCTATTACTGGCCCTTGCACAGGACCGCACTTCGCGGACCCGGGTCAGAACTCACCCGCTGAACAGGAACGGGCTGCGCCGGAACGCGTCGACCGCCGCTGAATGTATCTGTCCAACTGCCGTCTGCAACAGGTCAATCGGACGAGAATTCCGAGCACGCGTGAACGGAAAAGTTGGCCGAATACGGGGGAATCCCGGGCAAGTCGGGCCCGGCAAAGCGCACTTATGGCGCATAACTTACGGACACTTTGACTGCATCTTGTCGCGCGGGAGCGTGAATTCATATGCGTCCGGCACACGCGACGGCGGGGACTTCCCCAACTCTACCGCGCCCAACCATGCAGAATTGCCCCCTCCGCTTCTTGTGACGGAGGGGGCAATTCCGATTATCGGAGCGACCGGTTGATGATCAGCCGCCGGCGACGGCGGGAATGATCGAAACGCCCGCACCGTCCGGCGTCGCGGTGCCGAGACCGTCCTCGAAGCGCACGTCGTCGTCGTTGACGTAGACGTTCACGAAGCGGCGCAGCTTGCCCTGGTCGTCCAGGACGCGGGGGGCGATGCCCGGGTGGTTCTTCTCCAGCGACTCGATGACCTCGGCGAGGGTGGAGCCCTCGGCCGTGACCTCGGCCCGGCCGCCCGTGTACGTGCGGAGGATGGTGGGGATGCGGACGTTGACGCTCATGTCGGGGTGCCTTTCGAAGGGTCTCAGCGGGCCAGGCCGGCGTCGCGGAACGCGTCCAGGCTCGGGCGGATGGTCGCGGTCGGGCCGGTGGTCGCGGACACCGCGTCGAGGGTCTTCAGCCCGTCGCCGGTGTTGAGCACGACGGTGGTCAGGGACGGGTCCAGCAGACCAGCCTCGATCAGCTTCCTCGTCACGCCCACGGTCACCCCGCCCGCCGTCTCGGCGAAGATGCCCTCCGTGCGGGCCAGCACCTTGATCGCGTCCACGATCTGCTCGTCGTCGACGTCCTCGACGGCGCCGCCGGTGCGGCGGGCGATGTCCAGGACGTACGGGCCGTCCGCCGGGTTGCCGATGGCGAGCGACTTGGCGATGGTGTCCGGCTTCTGGGGCCGTACGACGTCATGGCCGGCCTTGAAGGCCGCCGACACCGGGGAGCAGCCCGCCGCCTGGGCGCCGAAGATCTTGTACGGCCTGTCCTCGACGAGGCCGAGGCCGATGAGCTCCTGAAGACCCTTGTCGATCTTCGTCAGCTGGGAGCCGGAGGCGATCGGGATGACCAGCTGGTCGGGCAGCCGCCAGCCGAGCTGCTCGCAGATCTCGTACGCCAGCGTCTTCGAACCCTCGGCGTAGTACGGGCGGAGGTTGACGTTGACGAAGCCCCAGCCCTCGCCCAGCGGGTCGCCGATGAGCTCCGAGCAGAAGCGGTTGACGTCGTCGTAGTTGCCCTCGATGCCGACGAGCTCGCCGCCGTAGACGGCGGCCATGACGACCTTGCCCTGCTCCAGGTCGTGCGGGATGAACACGCACGAGCGGAAGCCGGCGCGGGCGGCGGCGGCGCCGACGGCGCCCGCCAGGTTGCCGGTGGAGGAGCAGGACAGGGTGGTGAAGCCGAAGGCGCGGGCGGCCTCCAGGGCCTGGGCGACGACGCGGTCCTTGAAGGAGTGCGTGGGGTTGCCGGAGTCGTCCTTGACGAACAGCTTGCCGGGCTCGACGCCGAGCTCGCGGGCGAGGTTGTCGGCCCGGACCAGCTTGGTCCAGCCCGGGTTGAGGTTCGGCTTCTCCGTCACGTCGGCGGGGACGGGCAGGAGCGGGGCGTACCGCCAGATGTTGGCGGGCCCGGCCTCGATCCGCCTGCGCAGCGCCTCGGGGTCGCCGGCCGGCAGGTCGTAGGCGATCTCCAGCGGCCCGAAACACAGCTCACAGGCGAAAATGGGGCCGAGGGGGAAACGTTCGCCGCATTCGCGACAGGAGAGGGCGGAAGCAGGCCCGAGGTCGACGTTCTTTGCGGTGGCGACAGTCTGTACAGCCATGGAGGCGAGGCCCTTTCTCCTCATCTTCCTCATGGCGCACTTCGCCATGAGACGGATTTGGCACCTTCCCTAGCCGGGGCCTCGCGCGCAGATGTGCGAGTGCCGACTGGAGGGTTGCCGGGGCTTCAACGGGCCGTGTCCCTCTGCCCCTCTGGATGAGCGGTATTCGATTGTTCGACGGCGCGGACCCTGACCCCCGACATGCGACGGTCATCCGCGTTGCTCAAGACTGTAACCGAACCCCTGGACGCCTGAGATGGTCGTCCGATACGCGAGATGGAGATCACGTGCTGGAAGAGGTGGAGCGCTGGCTCGCCCGGCGGTCCTGGTCCGTGTCCGACCGGCCGCTCGACCAGCTGCTCTCGGCCAAACGCGGAACGACCGTCAGTGTCGTCCTGCCGGCGCTGAACGAGGAGGCGACGGTCGGCGACATCGTCACCGTGATCCGGCGCGAGCTGATGTCGGACGCGGTCCCGCTCGTCGACGAGCTGGTCGTCATCGACTCCGGTTCGACGGACCGCACGGCACAGGTCGCGGCGGCGGCCGGGGCCCGGGTCGTCGCACGGGACGCGATACTCCCGCGCGTACCCGCCCTGCCCGGCAAGGGGGAGGTGCTGTGGCGGTCGCTGTTCGTGACGAGCGGGGACGTCGTGTGCTTCGTCGACGCGGACCTGAGGGACTTCTCGGCCGACTTCGTGTCCGGGATCGTCGGACCGCTGCTGACCGACCGGGGCGTTCACTTCGTGAAGGCGATGTACGACCGGCCGTTGGGTGACGCGGTGGGTGCCGCGGCCCAGGGCGGGCGGGTGACGGAGCTGGTGGCACGGCCGCTGCTGAACCTGCACTGGCCGCAGCTCGCCGGCTTCGTCCAGCCGCTGGGCGGGGAGTACGCGGCGCGCCGCTCGCTGCTGGAGCGGCTGCCCTTCCCCGTCGGGTACGGCGTCGAGCTGGGCCTCCTCGTCGACGCGCTGCACACGGTGGGCCTGGACGCGTTGGCGCAGGTGGACGTGGGTGTGCGCAAGCACCGGCACCAGGACGACCGGGCGCTGGGCCGGATGGCGGCGGCGATCTACCGGACGGCTCAGCTGCGGCTCTCCCGGGGGCATCCGGTACGGCCGCGGCTGACCCAGTTCGACCGGGGCGAGGAGGGCTTCGTACCGCGCACGCATCCGGTGGACACGGAGGAACGGCCGCCGATGGTGGAGGTGGCGGAGTACGCGCGGCGGCGCGTGGCTTGATCTCCGTACGTTTGAGCGTTTACGGGACGGGCTAGGTTCGTCACCATGGCGCCCCAGATTCTCGTTGCTTCGAACAGAGGTCCGGTCAGCTATGTGCCCCGCGAGGACGGCACACTCGACGCCCGCAGGGGCGGGGGCGGGCTGGTGTCCGGCCTGTCCGCGATCGGGCCGGACGCCGGCGCGCTGTGGGTGTGCGCCGCGCTGAGCGACGGTGACCGCGAGGCGGTACGGCGCGGGATGGCCGAGCCGGGTGTGCGGATGCTCGACATCGACCCGGCGACGCACGCGGCGGCGTACAACGGCATCGCGAACTCGGTGCTGTGGTTCGTGCACCACATGCTGTACCAGACGCCGCTGGAGCCGGTCTTCGACACGGAGTTCCGGCGGCAGTGGGACGCGTACCGGCTCTACAACCGCGCGTTCGCGGCGGCGCTGGCGGACGAGGCGGACCGGGGCGCGGCCGTGGTGATCCAGGACTACCACCTGGCGCTCGCGCCGGGCATGCTCCGGGAACTCCGCCCCGACCTGAGGATCGGCCACTTCTCGCACACGCCGTGGGCGCCGCCGGAGTACTTCCGGATGCTGCCGGACGACATCGCGGAGGAGCTGCTGCTGGGCATGCTCGGCGCGGACCGGCTGGGCTTCCTGACCTCCCGGTGGCTGCGCGCCTTCCAGAACTGCTGCCAGTCGGTGCTGGGGCACTACGACGGCATGGCCTACTGGCCCAAGGACCAGGACCCCAGCTTCGAGTACCGCGTCCCGGGCCACCAGCGGCGGCGGACGTCCCTGGGGGTGCACGGGCTGGGCGCCGACGCCGACTTCCTGCGGGAGCGGTCGCGGCGGGCCGACGTGGACGAGCGGATGGCGGCCCTGCGGGAGCAGATCGGCGGCGAGGACCGGCGCGTCATCGTGCGCGTCGACCGCACGGAGCTCTCCAAGAACATCGTGCGCGGCCTGCTGGCGTACCGGACGCTGCTGGACGAGCACCCCGAGTGGCGCGAACGGGTCGTGCACCTGGCGTTCGCCTACCCCTCCCGCCAGGACCTGGCCGTCTACCGCGACTACACGGCGGACGTCTCGCGCCTCGCGGACGAGATCAACGCGGAGTACGGCGTCGACGGCTGGACGCCGGTCATCCTGCACATGGACGACGACTTCGCCCGCTCCCTGGCGGCGTACCGCATGGCGGACGTGGCGCTGGTCAACCCCATCCGCGACGGCATGAACCTGGTCGCCAAGGAGGTCCCGGTCGTCTCCGACGCGGGCGTCGCGCTGGTGCTGTCCCGGGAGGCGGGCGCGTACGAGGAGCTCCGCGACGACGCGCTGACGGTCAACCCGTACGACGTGACGGGCACCGCCTCGGCGCTCCACGAGGCCCTGACGATGCCCGCCACGGAGCGCGCGGAACGCACCAAGCGCCTGTCGGCGGCGTCCACGGCGCTCCCCCCGTCCCGCTGGTTCCTGGACCAGCTGAACGCCCTCCGCGACGACGCGTAGCCCGCCCCCCGGCCTCCCCCGCCCTTCCCGTAACCGGGGCCGGGTGGGGGACGGCGCGTGTTCAGCCCGAGGTCGTCGAGGCCGCCAGGGCCGCCAGGAAGTCGACCACCGCCGCAGGCCCCGGGAGGGCGAGGTCCGCGCGGGACGCGAGGTCCGGGACCTCCGCGCTGGCGCTGCAGACCAGCAGGCCCGGCGTACCGTCGGAGCGGAGCTTCTCGACCGCCGCGAAGGCCGCGAGGTCACCGAGGTCGTCGCCCGCGTACAGGACGGCGCTCGCGCCGGTCGCGCGGATGTGGTCGGTGAGGGCGACGCCCTTGTCCATGCCCGGGGGGCGGAGCTCCAGGACCATGCGGCCCGGTTCGATGACGAGGCCGTGGCGGGTCGCGAGGTCGGCGAGCGGCGCGCGCAGGGCGTCGAACGCGGCCTGGGGGTCGGTCGCGCGGCGGGTGTGGACGGCGACCGCACGGCCCTTCTCCTCGATCCACGTGCCGCTCCACGCGCCCGCCCGGTCCAGCACTCCGGGCAGTTCCGCGCGCACGGCGGCCACGCCGGGGTGCGGCGGGGCCGCCTGGACGGTGCCGGTGACGGCGTCCCACCGCTCGGCGCCGTAGTGGCCGAGGACGACGAGGTGTTCGAGGCCCGGCACGCCGGCGAAGCCGCCGTACCGCACCGCCACTCCGGCCGGCCGCCCCGTCACCACCGCGACGGACGCGACGCGCGGTGCGAGCGCCGCGAGGGCGGGAACGGCGCCGGGGTGGGCGCGGGCCTGCTCGGGGTCGTCCACGATCTCGGCGAGGGTGCCGTCGAAGTCGAGGGCGACGACCGCCCGCTCGGGGCCGGCGAGGAGCGCGGCGAGGCCCTCGCGGCCGGCCGCGGTCGTGGGACGTGGCAAGGATTCGGTGCCCATGTGCGCAAACCTATCCACGACCACGTGCCCGCACACCTACCGCTGCGCCTCGCGGGACGCGCGCACGCGCCGCAGCCGGTTGACCGTCACGGGGTCGTGCGCGAGGGCCCTGGGATCGTCGAGGAGGGCGTTGAGCAGCTGGTAGTAGCGGGTCGGCGACATGGCCAGCTGCTCCCTGATCGCGCGCTCCTTCGCGCCGGGGCCGGGCCAGGAGCGGCGCTCCATGGCCAGGACGGCGCGGTCCCGGTCGGTGAGGGGGGTGTCGGCGGCGGTCATATGAGCAACATAGCTACTCGGCCGCCTCCGCGTCCCTGGCGTCCTTCGCTATCCGCTCCAGCACCGCCTCGGGGTCGCCGTCCGGCGCCACGGCCCGGCCGATGTTCTTCTTGACGCTCTCGCTGACCTTCGCCCAGGACGTCTCGCCGACCGGGTACAGCTCGGACGTGGGCAGCGCCTCCAGGAAGGCTTTGAGGTCCGCGTGGACCGGGTCGTTGGCCATGGCGTGGCTGGCGCTGACGGTGACCGGCAGGATGTCGTACCGGTCGGAGAACTCCAGCACGTTCTTGTCCTCGTACACGAAGTCGAGGAACTGGCCGATCTCCTTGCGGTGGCCGTTCTGCTTGAAGGCCATCATCCAGTCGGCCACGCCCATCGTGGACTTGGCCCGGCCCTCGATGCCGGGCAGCGGCACCTTGCCGACCTTGACGCCGGCCTTCTCGGCCTGCTGCATCAGGGTGGGGTGGCCGTTGAGCATGCCGACCTCGCCGCGGGTGAAGGCGTCGAACGCCTCCTGCCGGTCGAGTTCGCCGGGGGCGACCGGGCCGGTCAGTCCGGGGCCGACCAGCTGGGTCTTGAGCCAGCGGAAGGTGGCGACGTTCTCGGGTGAGTCGATCCTGTACGTGCCGGTGTTCTCGTCGCGGTAGCCGCCGCCCCCGCTGAGCAGCCACTGCATGGTCTCGGCCTGGGACTCCTCCGTGCCGAGCGGCAGCGCGAAGGGGTACTTCACGCCCTCGTCCTTCAGCGCCTGAGCGGCGGTCCTGATGTCCTTCCAGGTCGCGGGCGCCGTGACACCCGCCTTGTCGAAGAGCTCCCGGTTGTAGAAGAGGAGCCGCGTGCTGGAGGCGAACGGCATGCCGTACTGGACGCGGTCCACCTCGCCGGCCTCGCTGAGCAGGGGCAGGAAGTTCGCCTGCGTGGGGATCGAGACGAGACTGTCGACCGGGTACAGCTTGTCGTCCTTGGCGTAGTCGGCGTACGCGCCGATCTGCGCCAGGTCGGGGGCCTCGCCCCGCTTCACCATCTCGGCGACCTCGCGGTCGACGTCCTTCCAGGACAGCACCTGGACATCGATGTCAATGCCCGGGTGCGTCTTCTCGAAAGCACCGGCGACGTCGTCCCAGTACCTCTTCGACGTGTTGGCGTCGGTGCTGCCGTAGTCGGCGGCGACCAGTTTGAGGGTGACGTCCCCCGAACCGCCGGTCCCGCAGGCGGTCAGCGTCGCCGCCATGCTCCATGCGGCAACCGCCGCGGTCAGTCCCAGGTAGCGGCGCTGCACAGCTGTATCCCACCCACTCTTTGCTCTACGTTGAGCTGCGATTCTCCCTCATGCCATGGGATGAGGTCTACACCACCTGCGTACGACGAGCCGGAGGAGACACCGCGCATGTCCCGTACCGCCACTGAGATCGCCACCCAGCCGGCCTGCTGGCGCCGCGCCGCCGGGGCGGCCACCGCGTTCGAGGGGCTGCCGGAGCCCGGCGAGCGGGTCGCCGTCACCGGGTGCGGCACGTCCTGGTTCATGGCGATCGCGTACGCCGCGCTGCGGGAGGCGGCGGGGCAGGGCGAGACGGACGCGTTCCCGTCGTCGGAGTTCCCGGCCTCGCGCGCGTACGACCGGGTCGTGGCGATCACACGGTCGGGTACGACGACCGAGGTGCTGGACCTGCTGCGCGGGCTGCGCGGCCGGGTGGGGACGCTGGCGCTGACCGCCGACCCGAACACGCCGGTCATGGCGGCGGCGGACCGGGTGGCGGTGCTGGACTGGGCGGACGAGGAGTCGGTGGTCCAGACGCGGTTCGCGACGACGGCGCTGGCGTTCCTGCGGGCGGGACTGGGGCCCGTGCCGGGCGTGAAGCCGGTCGCCGAGGCCGCGGTGGACGCGGAGCTCGCGGTGACGGAGCCGCTGCCCGAGGCGGTGGTCGGCGCCGAGCAGTGGACGTTCCTGGGGCGGGGCTGGACGTACGGGCTGGCGCTGGAGGCGGGCCTGAAGATGCGCGAGGCGGCGGGCGCGTGGACGGAGGCGTACCCGGCGATGGAGTACCGCCACGGGCCGATCTCGATCACCGGCCCCGGGCGGGTCGCGTGGGTCTTCGGCGCGCTGCCACAGGGCCTGGCGGGCGAGGTGGCGCGGGTCGGGGGCACGCTGCACGCGCACGCGACGGCGGACCCGATGGCGGACCTGGTGCGGGCGCAGCGGCTGGCGGTGGCGCTGGCGGAGGCGAAGGGGTACGACCCGGACCGGCCGCGCAACCTCACGCGGAGCGTGATCCTGTCGCCGTGACGCGCGCGGGAAAAGCGTTTTGTATGCGAGGGCAACAATCCGCGCAAGTGGACTAGACCTTTCACGGGTGTACGAGCCACACTGTCTCCGTGAGACACGTCATCGCCCTCGATGTGGGCGGCACCGGCATGAAGGCCGCCCTGGTCGGAGCGGACGGGACCCTGCTGTACGAGGCGCGGCGCCCCACCGGCAGGGAGCGCGGCCCCGACGCGGTCGTGGAGTCCATCCTCGGCTTCGCCGCCGAGCTGCACGCCCACGGCCGCGAGCGGTACGGTGCCGGCGCCCTCGCCGCGGGCGTCGCCGTGCCCGGGATCATCGACCCCGACCACGGCATCGCCGTCTACGCCGCCAACCTCGGATGGCGCGACGTACCGCTCCGCGCCCGTCTGGGCGAACGGCTCGGCGGCCTGCCGGTCGCCCTCGGGCACGACGTACGCACCGGCGGGCTCGCCGAGGGCCGCATCGGCGCCGGCAAGGGCGCCGACCGGTTCCTGTTCGTGCCGCTGGGCACCGGGATCGCCGGTGCCATCGGTATCGGCGGCGCCATCGAGGCCGGCGCCCACGGGTACGCCGGCGAGATCGGGCACATCGTGGTCCGCCCCGGTGGGCCCGCCTGCGGCTGCGGGCAGCGCGGCTGCCTGGAGACCCTCGCCTCCGCCGCCGCGGTCAGCCGCGCCTGGGCGACGGCGAGCGGTGACCCGGAGGCGGACGCGGCGGACTGCGCCAAGGCCGTCGCCGCCGGCGACGCCGACGCCGTACGCGTATGGCGGGACGCGGTCGACGCGCTCGCCGACGGCCTGGTCACCGCGCTCACCCTGCTGGACCCCCGCACGCTCATCATCGGTGGCGGTCTCGCCGAGGCCGGGGAAACGTTGTTCACACCCCTTCGGGCGGCCGTCGAGGAGCGAGTGACGTTCCAGAAGCTGCCCGCCATCGTGCCGGCGGCCCTCGGGGACACCGCCGGATGCCTGGGCGCGGGCCTCCTCGCCTGGGACCTGCTCGCCGAGGACCCCGCCCCACACTCGGAGGTATCCGCCTGATGACCGATCGCAAGGTTCTCGCCGGCGCCCGCGTGGTGCTGCCGACCGGGATCGTGGACAACGGGCGGGTGATCGTCGAGAACGGGAGGATCACCGGCCCCGCGCCGGCGTCCGGGACGTCCGCCCCGGATCTCGACCTGTCCGGGCACTGGATCGTGCCCGGCTTCGTCGACCTGCACAACCACGGCGGCGGAGGCGCGTCCTTCACCTCCGGCACCGTCGACGAGGTGCTCAAGGGCGTCCACACGCACCGGCTGCACGGCACCACCACGCTCGTCGCCTCCACCGTCACCGGCGACATGCACTTCCTCGCGCACCGCGCCGCGGAGCTCTCCGAGCTCGCCGAACAGGGCGACATCGCGGGCGTCCACTTCGAAGGCCCGTTCATCTCGCCGTGCCGCAAGGGCGCCCACAGCGAGGAGCTGCTGCGCGACCCCGACCCGGCCGAGGTGCGCAAGCTGATCGACGCGGCGCGCGGCCACGCCAGAATGGTCACCCTCGCCACCGAACTGCCCGGCGGCATCGACTCCGTACGCCTGCTGGCCGAACACGGCGTCATCGCCGCGATCGGGCACACGGACGCCACGTACGAACAGACGGTCGAGGCCATCGAGGCGGGCGCCACCGTCGCCACGCACCTCTTCAACGCGATGCCGCCGCTCGGCCACCGCTCCCCCGGCCCGATCGCCGCGCTCCTGGAGGACGAGCGGGTCACCGTCGAGCTGATCAACGACGGGACGCACCTGCACCCTGCCGCGCTGGAGCTGGCGTTCCATCACGCGGGCCCGGGACGCGTCGCGTTCATCACGGACGCCATGGACGCGGCCGGCTTCGGCGACGGCGTCTACAGCCTCGGCCCGCTGGCGGTCGAGGTCCGCGACGGCGTCGCCCGGCTGGTGGAGGGCGGCTCGATCGCGGGCTCCACGCTCACCCTCGACACCGCCTTCAAGCGGGCCGCGACCGTCGACCGGCTGCCCGTCGAATCGATCGTGCAGGCCGTCTCCGCCAACCCCGCGAAACTGCTGGGGATGTACGACACGGTCGGCTCACTGGAGCCGGGCAAGGACGCCGACCTGGTCGTCCTCGACGCCGAGTTCACCCTCAAGGGCGTCATGCGCAAGGGGGCCTGGGTGGTCGAACCGCACACGGCCCTCGTCGCCCACGCGAGCTGACGTTCGAACGGACCACCGGGAGGCGGTTGGCCCGACGGCCCGGGAGGGCTGGGCCAACCGCCATCCGTTTGGCATGATCAGCACGGACAACAAGCGGTTACCTTGCGCGGCTTCGGGGGTGTCGGACCAGTGATCCTGACGGTCACGCTCAACACCGCCCTCGACCTCACCTACAAGGTCGCCGCTCTCGTCCCGCACACCTCGCACCGCGTCACCGACGTCACCGAACGCCCCGGCGGCAAGGGCCTCAACGTCGCCCGCGTACTCGCCGCCCTGGGCCACGAGACCGTCGTCACCGGCTTCGCGGGCGGACCCACCGGCGACGTCCTGCGCGGCCTGCTCGCCCCGCTGCCCGTGCGCGACGCCCTCGTACCCGTGGCCGGCGACACCCGCCGTACCGTCGCGGTCGTCGACGCCGCGACCGGCGACACCACCCAGCTCAACGAGCCCGGCCCCGCCGTCACGCCCACCGAGTGGTCGGCCTTCCTCGCCACGTACGACTCCCTCCTCACCGACGCCCGGGCCGTCGCCCTCTGCGGCAGCCTGCCGCCCGGCGTCCGCGTCGGCGCGTACGCCGAGCTGATACGCCGCACCCGCGCCGCCGGCGTCCCCGTCGTCCTCGACACCAGCGGCGAACCCCTGCGCAGGGGCATCGCCGCCCGCCCCGACCTCGTCAAGCCCAACGCCGACGAACTCGCCCGCCTCACCGGCGCCCGCGAACCGCTGCGCGCCGCCCGCGACGCCCGCCGCCGCGGCGCCCACGCGGTGGCCGCCTCCCTCGGCGCCGACGGGCTCCTCGTGGTCACCCCGGACGGCACCTGGCGCGCGGCCCCGCCCGCACCGGTCAGGGGCAACCCGACGGGCGCGGGCGACTCGGCCGTGGCGGGCCTGCTGTCCGGGCTGGTCGAAGGCCTCCCCTGGCCGGACCGGCTGCGCCGCGCGGTGGCCCTCTCCACGGCTACGGTGCTGGCGCCGGCCGCCGGGGAGTACGACCCGCGCACCTACCAGGAGCTCCTGGACCGGATCACGGTGACGGAGCTCGCCACGGCCGCGTAACGGAGGTAGTGCTCATGCCCCTCGCCCCCACCGGCGAACTGATCACCCGGGCCGCGGCGGCCCGCCGCGCGGTCGCCGCGTTCAACGTCATCACCCTGGAGCACGCCGAGGCCATCGCCGCCGGGGCCGAACGGGCCGGAGCGCCCGCCATCCTGCAGATCTCCGAGAACGCGGTGCGCTTCCACGGCGGCGACCTGACCTCCATCGCCGCCGCCGCGTCCGCCGTCGCCCGCGCCTCCACCGCCACGCTCGCCCTCCACCTCGACCACGTCGTCTCCGAGGACCTGCTGCGCGCCGCCCACACCGAGGGCTTCGGCTCGGTGATGTTCGACGCCTCGAAACTCCCGTACGGCGACAACGTCAAGGCCACCGCCGCGGCCGTGCGCTGGGGCCACGAACGGGGCATCTGGGTCGAGGCGGAGCTGGGCCGGATCGGCGGCAAGGACGGCGAGCCCCCGCCGGACGCCCACACCCCCGGCGTCCGCACCGACCCGGCCGAGGCCGCCGCGTACGTCGCGGACACCGGCGTCGACGCGCTGGCCGTCGCGGTCGGCTCCACCCACGCGATGACCGAACGCACCGCGACCCTGGACCACACCCTGATCACCGCACTCCGCGACACCGTCCCGGTCCCCCTGGTGCTGCACGGCTCCTCGGGCGTCCCGGACCCGGAACTCCGCGCGGCGATCACCGCCGGCATGACCAAAATCAACATCGGCACGGCCCTGAACACCGCGTTCACCGGCGCCGTGCGCGACTTCCTGACCACCGACACCTCGACGGTCGACCCCCGGAAATACCTCGCCCCCGCTCGTGAGGCGATGACGGGGGCGGTGGCTCACTTCCTGCGGGTGGTCACGGCGTCCTGACCTCGAGCCAGTCGAGGACCGCGTCGCACTGGTTGCCCTGCTCGCACGAGATCTTGAGCTCGTTCTCGCCCTTCTGCAAGGTGACCGGTGCCCACGTGGTCTGCCAGTTCTTCTCCAGGTTCGGGTCCGTGGAGTGGATGAAGTTCTTCAGACCCAGCGGGTTCGGGTTGGCCTTGCCGTTGACGGTCAGCGTGGCATTGGCGTCCTTGGCCGGGATGGCGTACCGCACGTACAGCTTGTACTCGCCGGCCTCCGCGACGTTCGCCTTCCAGGTGACCGAGGCGCCCACCGCGTTGAAGCCCGTCACGTACGCCCCGCCGGTGCCCTCGGCTCCCTTCACGTCCTTGGCCAGGACCGCGGGCGCGCCCAGCTGGAGCGTCGCCGCGTCCTGCTTCGGGAGTTCGGCGGGCTTGTCCCCGGAGTCCTTGGAGGGCTCCGTGCTCGGGGACTCCTGGACCTGGGAGGCGGGCGCCGACGGGTTCGCCCGGTCGTCCTTCTCCCCGTCGCTGTTCGTCAGGAGGGCGACCGTGATACCGATCACCACCACCAGGACGACCGCCACGGCACCGATGAGCAGGCCCTTGGTGTTCGGCCCGCCGCCCCGGCCGCCGCGGTGCGGGGCCTGGGGCGCGGCCGAGTGGTGGGCCACCTGGTGCTGGACCGGGGGCGGGCCGTACATCTCGGGCGCGGCGTACTGAGCGGTCGGGCGCTGCGGCGGGACCTGGCCGTACTGGCGCTCACCGACCGCACGGACCTGGTTGTACGACGTTCTCGGCACACCCGGCTGCGCGGCCGCCGCCGGACCGGGGTAGCCGTAGCCGCCCTGGTGCGGCGCCTGGGCACCCGCGGCCTGCCCGTCCGCGTACAGGTAGCCGAACGGGTCGTCGTCCTCGGGCGTGCCCGCGCCGTTGCCGTTGTTACCGGCAGCCATCCCTGGTCACTCCTCATCCGTGCTCGCCAGCCGTCACCGACCCCGGCGAGCCTACCCCGAACGGACTACCCAGCCCGGCGGTGAACCTTGGAGCGGGAGCGCTTCTCGATGTACATGCGCTGGTCAGCGGAGTTCAGCACCTCTTCGACGGACATCCCGCACTCCGCCCAGCCGATGCCGAAACTGGCCCCCACGCGGACCGCCCGGCCCTCCACCCGGATGGGCGGGATGATCGCGTTGCGCAGCCGTACGGCGAGGTCGGCGGCGTCGGCGGAGCCGAGCCCGTCGGCGAGGACGACGAATTCGTCACCCCCCAGCCGGGCGACGGTGTCCCCGTCCCGGACGCCCGCGGTCAGGCGCCGCGCCACCTCGATGAGCACGGCGTCCCCGGTGTGGTGCCCGAACCGGTCGTTGATCGACTTGAAGCCGTCGAGGTCGCAGAAGAGCACGGCGAGCCCCTTCGTACCGTCGTCGACGTCACTCCCGGACGGCGGCGCCACCGTGTGGACGTGGTGGTCGTACGGGCCGGCGGCGTCCGCGCCGAAGTCGAAACCGCGGCCGTGGTCGTACTCGTACACGCTGCCCTCGGGGTCGTACGCGTCGGGCGCGCCCGGGTGGACCGCGTGCGGGCGGGCGCAGAGCCGGGAGCTGAGACGGGCGCGCAGCTCGGCGCTGTTGGGCAGGCCGGTCAGCGCGTCGTGCGAGGCGCGGTGGGCGAGCTGGAGCTCGTGCCGCTTGCGCTCCTCGATGTCCTCGACGTGGGTGAGGAGGAAGCGCGGCCCGTCGGCGGTGTCGGCGACCACCGAGTTCCGCAGGGACACCCACACGTAGGTGCCGTCGCGGCGACCGAGGCGCAGCTCGGCCCGGCCGCCCTCCGCCGAGGTGCGCAGCAGCGTGCCGATGTCCTCGGGGTGGACGAGATCCGCGAAGGAGTAGCGGCGCATCACGGAGGCGGGGCGGCTCAGCAGCCGGCACAGCGCGTCGTTGGCGCGCAGCAGCCGGCCGTGCTGGTCGCCGCCCATCTCGGCGATGGCCATGCCGGAAGGGGCGTACTCGAAGGCCTGGCGGAACGACTCTTCACTGGCCCGCAGCGCCTGCTGCTCGCGTTCCAGGCGGACGAGGGCCCGCTGCATGTTTGCTCGCAGCCGGGCGTTGCTGATCGCAATCGCGGCCTGGGAGGCGTACATCTGGAGCGCTTCCCGGCCCCACGGCCCGGGCCGGCGGCCGTTGCGGGGCCGGTCGACTGAGATGACGCCGAGGAGCTCACGGCCGCTGCCCGACGCGTACATGGGCGCGTAGAGCCGGTCGCGGGGGTGCCATTCGTCCTCGAAGCGGGGCTCGGGGCCTTCGGTGTGCCACTGGGGGACGTCGTCCTCTATGAGGACCCAGCCCTCGGTGTGCGGGATGAAGCGGAGGTCCCCCCACGCCTCGCCCATGCCCAGGCGGCGCTCCCACGAGGCGCGGGAGCCGACCCGGCCGGTGATCAGCGCTTCCGCGGCGGCGCTGCCCGCGAAGGCGGCGACGACCAGGTCACCGTCGGGGCGTACGAGATTGACGCAGGCCAGTTCGTAGCCCAGGCCTTGGATGACCCCGTCGGCCACGGTCTGCAGCGTGTCGGCCAGGCTCCGGGCCGTGTTGAGGTTGGCGACGACCTGATGCAGCTGCCGCAGGGTCGCAAGACGGACGTACGGCTCCGACTCGGTCTCCATTGCTCGCTCTCCCCGAGACCTCGACAGCAACTCCAGGGTTCTCATCGGCGCTCGTGTTGCACTGTCACCGGTCACTGAATCACAGCGAGCTGTGCACCCGGTACACAGGGTCAACAATTACCGCGCTCTGTGACTCAAGTCACAGGTGATGAGCGTGGGCGGGGGGCGGTGTCCCACTGCACCGGATTCCTTTGCTCCACGCAAATCCATGAGGGCTGTGCGCGGCGGTGGGGAGGGGGCGGGGCGACGGGGAGGGGGCGGTGGGGTCCTAGGACCGGGCTGGTCCCTTGGCCCGATGCGCGCGGGCGGCGGGCCCGGTTAGCGTTGCCGGGTGTTTCCGACGCCCCGTTCCTCCGCCGCCCCCGCCGCCGCCGTCCCTCATCCTGAGGGGGTGAGCAACGACGAGTTCCGCGCCGCCATGTCCCGGCTCGCCGCGGGTGTGGTGCTGGTGACCGCGCAGGAGCCGCCGCTGGGCGCGGGCGGTCCGCACGCCGAGGACGTCGGCATGACGGCGACGGCGTTCCTGTCGGTGTCGCTGGACCCCCCGCTCGTGATGGTGAGCCTGCGGAACGGCTCCCGCATGGACGACCTGCTGGCCGAGCAGCCCCTGTGGGGCGTCTCGGTGCTCTCGGAGAGCCAGCGGCACATCGCGGGCCGGTTCTCGATGAAGGGCCGGATCAGCGACCGGCTGCTGTTCGCGGACATCCCGTACACGCGCGGCGAGGTGAGCGGCGCACCGCTGGTGGGCGGGGCGCTGACGGTCCTGGAGTGCCGCACGGAACAGCGCGTGGAGGCGGGCGACCACACGCTGGTGATCGGCCGCGTCCTGGCGGTCGGTTTCCCGAGCCCGGAGGGGGCTCCGCTGATGTACTTCCGGGGGCGCTACCGCCACCTGGCCTGACGGGCGGGCGGGCGGACCGGGCCGTGGCCCCCGCCCGGGTGCCGGGGCGGACCGGGCGCCGGGGCGCCGTCGGGACGCGCCGGCCTCGGGACGCC
>NZ_JBEXQK010000058.1:0-31013 GCF_040612535.1 Streptomyces sp. NPDC006368 | reverse complement strand
CCACCAACCACCCCGCCCGCCCCGGCGGGGTGCCGGGGCCGGGGCGCTGCGCTGGAACCTTACACAAGGAGCAGGCAGCCCTTGAAATAATGTCACCTATCTTTGGGGCGCGGTTCCGACGCTCAGATCAAGGTGCCCTGCTGACCCATTGGGGACAGCTCCCGCACCTCGTCGCCCGTGACGTCCTTCCACCAGGCCGCGAACACGCGGCGGTGGCACCACAGGCCCGGCTCGGCCAGGTCCTCGAAGCAGAGCAGCACCAGGCGGTGATCGCCCTCGGACTGCGTGATCTGCCGCAGCCGCGCGGCGATCCGCTCGGGCCCGAGCTGGTCGAGGTCGGCCCGGTAGGCCGTCGTGAACTCGGGCTCAGGCTGGGAGAGGTAGTCCCGACGCGGCGCAAGCTCCCGCACCGAGTGAGTGAGGGAGTAGGGGAGTTTGAAGCGGGGAGCGCCCAGGGTGATGCGGACCGGCACCCCTTGCGGGCGCTGGAACGCCTGGAACCGATTCGTAAACAGAGTGAGCACGTAGCCATTCCTTTCATGGTGCTCAGATGCCGGGGCGCGTCGGCGTCGCCGCCGGCAGCCCCCGGTGACCGATGATGCCGCCCGCTCGGATCTTGGGGGTCTGAGCGGCACCGGGCGCGTAGGGAAAGGCCCCCTGCGTGCCCGGCTCGGGCCGAATCGGGTTGGAATTCGGAGAGGAATTCAAGCGGAAAGAGGCGCGGCCGGAATTCCTGCCGCGCCCACTCACCCAACCCACAGGAGAAGAGGGGCGCGACCGCCGCCGCGCCCCTCCGTTCTACTTCGCTGCCGCTTCCGCCTTCTTGGCAGGCGTCCGGCGCGCCGGGGCCTTCGCGCCCGCGGCCGTGCGCGCCGCGGGCTTCGGGCCGGGCTTGGCCGCCGCCTTCTTCGCCGTGGACTGCGGCTCGTCCGCCGCCTTCGCCTCCGGCTTGGCCGCCGCCTCGGACTTCTTCGCAGCCGCCGCCTCCTGCTGGACCTCCACGGCCGCCTTGTTGAACTCCTCGGCCATGGCCCGCTGGATGCCCTGCGCCTTGCTCAGCAGGTTCTTCACCATCTGCACCTTGGCGTACAGGCGCTGGACGACCCGCAGGTGACGGGCGAGGTCGTCACCGAGGATGACGGCCAGGTCCTCCGGCTTCTTCTCCGCCAGCTCCTCCAGCAGCGGGATCAGGACCTCCTCCGCCTTGCCCAGCCCGTCCTTCGCCTTGGCCTTGGCCTTCTTCTGCTCCTCCTGCTCCTCGGCCGTCGGCGCCTTCTCGTTGGTGAGGGTGGTCTGCTGTTCCATCATCTTGAGGCCGTTGGCGAAGTGCTGCGCCTCAGCCTCGCTGTCGAAGTCGCCGCGCACGTATCGCATGGCGGCCACCATCTGGTTCGCCGGGTTGAGCTGGGCGATGTGCCAGGCGAGGTTGTTCTTGATCTGCCCCTGGTCGACCATCTCGGCCACCTCGGGGCGCAGGGTGAGCAGGCCCAGCCGCCAGGTGATGTGGGTCTCGGTCTTGCCGAACTGCTTGGCGATCTTCGCCGGGGTCCATCCGGCGGCCTTGAGATCGGCGTACGCAGGCCTCCTCCATGATGGTCATGTCCGCGCGGTTGACGTTCTCAGCGATGCTGAGGACGTATGCCTCTTCCTCGGTGGCACCCTCGACGACCTTCGCCGGGATGACTTCCAGGCCGGCCGCCTGGCAGGACCGCCAGCGCCGCTCGCCCGCGATCAGCATGTAGGGGACCTTGCCGCCCTCGACCGGCCGGACGACGACCGGCTGGAGGAGGCCGTTCTCCTTGATGCTGTTGGTCAGCTCCTCCTGCGCCTCCTGCGAGAAGAACTTCCTCGGCTGCTCCGGGTTGGGGGCGATCTCGCTGACCTTGATGTTGATGAACTCGACCTTACCGTCAGCCATTTTCCCGCGCCTTTCGTGAATTCCGTTTGGGGTGCTCCCCTTTGTTCTTACACTTATATCCTAATGGCGAATACCACCAAAGCAAGTTCAGAACTCTTTAAATTCAAGAGAATTCAGAAAGGAGAATTCGCCATATCTAGCAATTCCCTTTCCTGGCTGCGGACATGAGAGAGCCCGCCACGACCAAGCGGTCACGGCGGGCTGGCTCCCGTCACGCACCCCGACGGCCGCACCGGACGGCCGACTCCTCGCCGGGCGGGGCGCGGGGGGGGGTCGGCCGCCCGGCGAGGAGTAGGGAAGGACGTCGCTCGCGCGACGCTGCCGAGGCGGGGTCCTGCGGCTGCTGTACCCGCCCGGCACGTCAGAACGTACAGCAGCAGATCAAAAATGTCACCTATATTGTCTCCGTCTGGGTGCTGGTCACCCTGTGACTCAACAGCACCCATCCTCTTGCAGGCCGTCGTCTGGCTCCCTGCCGCGCATACCGGCCTGCCACTCCAGCAGCTTTCGAGCCTCCTGGCGGGTCGAGACGCCTGCCCCACCCCGAAGCAAACACGGGGGCTGCTTGGCCAGTTCAGCGATCCGCCGCTCGTCGATTTCGGACATGCGATTCCTCCCGTGAACGGCAAGCGCGCCGCCTTCGCCCGCCCAGATGCGACTTTCTCGACAGCCCACCGAGAGGCAGGTAACGGGGCGCGTGACGCCCGCAGTTCACCCGCCGGCTCCCCCGAGGAAACTGTCCAACAAACCCTATAACCCCTCCGAGCTGCGAGGTATCGTAGAGGCAGGGACGATTGTTACCGGCCAGTCACCTGCGGCAGCATACGACACGGCCAGAATAGGCGGACATGACAGACACCACTGACCGGCGTCAACTCATGAGCCTGGCCTCGAAGTTGCTCGTCCTGCTGCGACTGCGCCGCGATCCCGACGGGTTCACACCCAGCGCACGGGACGTCTCGCATGCGACGACCCCGGTGGGACAGCGCAAGCCCCTGCTGTCGCACGGCACCGTCAACAGCCTGATGAACGGCACCAGCAGCAACCCCAGATCGTCTACACTCACCGCGCTTGCACACGCACTCGACGCCCCGGCCGCATTTCTGCTCCCAGGACGGGAGTGGGACGACCTCGCAGCCCTGTCCGTGTACCGGGAGCGCCCAGAAGCCCGCGAAGTCCTGCGTTTAATGCAGGGTCTTGAGGTGCAGGACATTCTTGAAATCAGTTCGAAGCTCCGGGAGATCCGTGGTCGCAGGGGACTACCCGAAGAGGTCCCCACGATCCCCCCACCTCCCCCCGGCGTCGACCAGCCCCGCGAGGGCCGGCCGCGCCGCCTGCTGAGCCTGCACGAAGCCGCTGAGAGGGCAGCGGATGATCTGGAAGGACGTTGAACCTCTTGGACGGCCTCATCTACGGTGTCTGTGCCCTTGTCACAGCCGTAAGCGCGGCGATACGCCTGTACTACACCCGTAAGCGCCGCAATCAGGCGGCCTACCGCATTGCCCATAGGGCCCGGGTGTCGGCGTTCGTAGCCTGCTTCTTCGGCTCGCTCCTGGCGATCCCCACAGTCGCCGAAGCCGTTGACCGACTCATGGACTTCAACGAGGTCTCGTCCCTCGCCTCGGACCTCGCCGCAGTGATCTTCTGGGCATGCCTCCAAGTCCTGATCGTGGACTGGACGCACTCAAGAAGCCACGTACAGGCGGGAGTCGCGGTGCGCATCTTCGCCGTGTGCTGTGTTGTCGCAGCGATGATCTGGGAGTTCCATATGGCCGACACCGCGCACACGGAGCTGTCCACGACCTACGCGCGTAGCGCCGACGTCCGGCTGTACCTGCTCACCTACCTCGGCTTCACAGCCGTTGCCGGGCTGGAAATCGGCGCCTTCTCCACCGCGCTGGCCATTGCGGCCTGGCAGCAACGACGCGCAGCGGCAACCGGACTGTCCATCGCTGCCGCCGGAGGCATCTTCGGCGTCGCCCACGCGCTCAGCCGGGGCGGGTACATCATCGCTGACCGGGCCGGGCACGCCTGGCCGCTGTACGTCGAAAATGCCGTCAGTCCCGCGTTGGCGGGACTCTCCATCATCTGCGTGGCCACCGGTCTCGCGCTGGCCACCATCGGCTACCACGTCAGCCCCAAAGGCGCGAGCAGCGCGGTCTAGGCGGTCTTCTCCTCAGCCTCCGCGCCCCACTGGCGCCAATGCAGTGCCACCCGGTCCGCGTCCACGGTGCGCGAGCCTCTGGACGCGGCCGGGTACACAACCACCTTCTCCAGCATGAGCACCAGGACACCCTTCTTCGCCTTCATCGGCGCATGGTTCCACCAGCGCACGAGGTCAGGGATGTCGCCCACCGGCACGTGCTTGGCCTGCTCCAGGAAGCGAGCCTTTGTCTCACTCTCGCGGATCAGCTGCGTGAGTTCCTTGTCAGCCGTTCTGAACGCCTTGAGCGACATGTCCGGCGAGCGCGCGTAGTCCACGCCCAGCTTCTTCTGCCGACGGCGCGCGGCTGCCGCCTCCTTACGCAGGAGGGCAGCCTGGGCCAGCAGTTCATCTCGCGCCTGACCAATCAGCGCGCTGACCTCCGGCTTGGCCAACTCTGCCAGCACGTGCTCAGCAACGTACGTCTCCAGCAGGTCAGCATTGATGCGGACCTTGCCGCACCCGCCCGGATGCTGAGCTGTGCTGGGCGCACACCGGTAGCCGCGGCTGCCGCGGTTCGAGGGAGAGGAGCCCAGCGAGGTCGTGCACAGCCCGCAGGTACCCATCAGACCCGGAATCGGGTACTCGCGCTGTGGCGCCCGCTGCTTGTCGGGGTCATGGACGGGGCGCATGGCACGGATGGCCTCGAAGTCCTCCCGAGGGATGATCGCGGGGCCGCCCGTTTCGACGAGGTTGCCGTTCTCGTCTTCCTCCAGGCCGGCGATGGCCGGGTGATCGAGCACGTTTGCCAGGACGTCTGGCTTCCACAGGCCACCGCGCGTCGTGCGGTACCCCTCGGCGTTCATCCACTCCGTGATGGCGGGATAGGGCTGCTTGAGCAACCGTCGCGAGGCGGCAGCACGAATGCCCTCCGCCTCGCTCTCGCGCACCCGCCGGTACGCCATGTCCTCAAAGCCGTACAGCCTCGGCATCTCCTCGCCCCTCCTACCGACCCCCTTTAGTGAACTAGTTTACCGAAGATAGGTCACATTGTTGGAAACTCAACAAACACCCCAAGATCACGCGCCGCCTCCGTCGATCACGTACTCACCCCCGCGTCCCGGCGCTGCTCGATGCCGAGGACCTTCCACAGCTCCACCGTTGGCACCCGGACTGTGCCGCCTAGCGGGAGCGTCCGAACAGGGAACTTCCCATTGCGGATCAGCTCGTACGCCTTGTCTCGGCCAATTCCCAGAGCACGCCCGGCAGTTGTCACGTTGACTGTGGCCGGAAGGGCCAGCAGCTCCTCCAGACCCATCGCTCCGGCCGAAGCCTGTCCGCCCGCTCCCAGAGCAGTCATCTCGTTGGTCGCAATCTCCCCCGCGCCAACTTGTCAGCAACTTTACAACGCTGTCCGACACCCCCAGCAAGATCAAGTGAGATCACGCCAGGCACGTACGGACACGTACGCACGCCGACGACTGGCTGTGATCCAAGCAACAGTCAACAGGGAGCAGGGGTCGGATGTTCGAGCCGAGCTACTACAGGCGGTGCCAGTGCAAGGGACCACTCAAGGACAAGAAGGGCAACCCCGTCCTCGACACCGACGGCAACCCCAAGATCGGATCCATCGGCACGACGTGCCCCAAGCTAGGCAAGGGGCACGGCACCTGGAACTTCTACTTCGAGCTCGAACCAGCCGAGGGCGGCACCCGCCAGCGGGTACGCCGCGGCGGTTTCGCCAAGTTGGAAGACGCCAAGAAGAAGGCCAGGGAGATCTACGACGCCGCCATGGCCGGCGGCGACGTGCTGTCCGATGAGAAGTGTGGCGACTTCTTCCTGCGGTGGATCAAGGCGAAGAAGTCTCTGGCCCGTACGACCCGCCATGGCTACGAGGAGCACATCAGCAACTACCTCCTCCCGCATCTCGGGCACATCAAGTGCCGCGACCTCAAGGTTCGGCACCTCGACAAGATGTACGACGCGATCGAGAAGGAGAACGCCAAGCGGATCCTCCATCGGCTGCGTGTCGACGAGCTCCAGAAGAAGCGCGACGCCGCGCACCGCGCCTGGGTGAAGACGGCGGGCTACGCCAAGAAGGAGGAGCGCCGCGCCGCGCGCCGGGCGTTTCTCGAGGCGAACGCAGAACTGCGCGAGGGCAAGAAGGGGCTGCGGAAGGTCACCTCCGCAGCCACGATGCACCGCATCAACTACACTCTCAGCTCGGCACTGTCCTGGGGCATCAAGCGCGAACAGCTCTTCCAGAGGAACTGGGCCCAGCTCGTGGAGCTGCCGCCAGTCACTCGGCCCAAGCCGCTCGTCTGGACTCCCGAGCGCATCGAGCACTGGAAGCGCACCGGCGAGAAGCCCGGCCCGGTCATGGTCTGGACACCGGAGCTGACCGGCCAATTCCTCGACTTCGTCAAGGACGATTGGCTCTACGAGCTGTGGCACAGCTTCATCTTCCTCGGCCCCCGCCGCGGTGAGATGGCCGCGCTGCCCTGGACGGAGGTCAGCCTCGATGCCCTGTGGCTACGGATCTCCCAGCAGATCGTCGAGGTGGCGTACGAGCTGTACGGAGAAGCGCCGAAGGCCGACAGCGTTCGCACCCTGTCCCTGAGCCTGGAGTCCGGAGACAACCTCGCCGCCTTTCGCGCGAAGCAGGAGAAGCAGCGCCAGGAGTGGGGGGACGCCTACGTCGAGAGCGGTCGGGTGTGGACGCATGAGAACGGCGAGGCGCTGCACCCCGACTGGATATCCCGACGCTTTACCCGCCTGGTTGAGCTGTCCGGCCTGCCGCCGGTCCGCCTGCACGACCTGCGCCACCTCGCCGCCACCCTGTCCCTGCTCGCCGGGCACGACATCAAGGTCGTCCAGGAGAAGCTGGGGCACTCCTCGCGGCAGATCACCTCCGACACGTACACCAGCGTGCTGCCGGAGATGCTGCGGGCCGAGGCAGAGTCGGTCATGGCCGTCGTCCCCCGCGACGTCCCCTTTCAGGTGCGCACCCCGCTGACGATTCCCGAGGCAGTCTGGCAGAACGACATCGCCGTCTTCTTCGCGCACGGCGCCAGGCAGTCCGGTGACACCTGGGCCGTCGGAGCGCAGACCCAACCGGACTCCCGCCTCCTCGGGATGATCACCCTGACCGGCCGGGGCCAGGACGACACCGCCAATGCAGCGGTGAAGTGGGTACATGATCACTGCTCCGCGAGCGACCTGGAACTGGTGCGCGTGGAGAACTTCAACGACCGCTACCCCGAGGAGCAGCGAGCCGACTTCTCGCTCACGCGCTTCATGGTCGCCCGCTCCGAGACCCCGACCGTCGAGGGATGGGCCCTACCGACCGGGCTGCCTCCGGTGGCCTCCCACCACGGTCGCCGGGCTCCGAAAGGGCGCCGGAAGGCGGCGTGAGGGCGCTTCTGTCCACTGGATCGTCCCCGCGTCCACTGTGTGTCCACTGGATCTTGGTCTGAAGGGATGAACGGGGGTCGCCACCCAGGAGTGGTGGCCCCCGTTCTCGCGTTTCCGCAGGTAGAAACGGTTCTCTGAGGGAACCGCGGGGTGGGGCGGGTGGGACTCGAACCCACGGCCGACGGATTATGAGTCCGCTGCTCTAACCGGCTGAGCTACCGCCCCTTACGGCGCGTCGCGCACATTTGTGCGCGCCGTCTGCCGCAGCATAGCCGCTCATACGATCTCCTGCTCCGGAGGGTCGACGGCGCATGCCCATGAGGACTGCGCCGAGCCCTGCGCGGTTCCCGTCCGGGCCGGATCTTTCGGAAAACGCGGAAGAGGGCCCCCTCAGGGGGCCCTCTTTCGTCTCGCTCCCCCGGCTGGACTCGAACCAGCAACCCTCCGGTTAACAGCCGAATGCTCTGCCAATTGAGCTACAGGGGACCGCGCTCCCCCGACTGGACTCGAACCAGTAACCTGCCGGTTAACAGCCGGCTGCTCTGCCAATTGAGCTACAGGGGATTGCTGCGTTGCACCGAACGTACCCTCCGGGGGCGTCCCGGGCGGCGCTCGCTCGCTGCGACACATACATTAGCGCAAGCAGGGGGGTGCTCCGCCAATCGGTATCCCGGGGTGAACTCCGGCCCTCACGGGTAGGCGGCCAGCACCGACGCCTACGGAAGGTGACAGCCATGCGGTACAAGCTCACGTTCGTCGTTGGACTGGCCATCGGATACGTCATCGGCACGCGGGCCGGGCGGGAACGGTACGAGCAGTTGCGGAAGTCCGCACGCGAGCTCTCCCATAACCCGGCCGTGCGCAACGCCGCCGAGACCGCCGCGCAGACCGGACGGGAGGTGGCCGGCAAGGCCATCCACGCCGTGAGCGACAAGGTCGGCGACCGGATGCCCGACTCGGTCGCCGAGCGCGTGCGCTCGCTGCGGGAGCGCGGCCAGGGCGGTGAGGACGAGTGGGGAACCACGAACACCTAGAGCACCAGGAGAATCGGTGACACCTTGAGGCCCGCACCGGAAGGTCGACACCGGACGGGCCTGCATCCGACGGGCAGGCACCGGACGGGTCGGCACCGGGCGGGCCGGCCGGTGTCCCGAGTGCGGCAGAATCTATGCCCATGGGGATAGTCGCCGGGTTGGACAGTTCGTCGGGTTTCACGCGCATCGTCGTCTGTGACACGGACACGGGCGCGGTACTGCGGCAGGGCTACGCGCCCCATCCTCTGGAGCCGAAGGCCACGGAGGTGGACCCGCAGGCGTGGTTGCTGTCCCTCGGCGAGGCCGCCTCGGGCGGGCTGCTGGAGGGCGTGCAGGCCATCGGTGTCTCCGCACAGCAGCACGGCCTGGTGCCGCTCGACCGGCAGGGCGCTCTGGTGCGGCCCGCGCTGGTCGGCAACGACAAGCGGGCGCAGGTCGCCGCCGCGGACCTGATCGAGGCCTTCGGCGGGCGCCAGGCGTGGGCCGAGGCCGTCGGATCCGTACCGCAGGCGGCGCAGCCGGTGGCCAAGCTGAGGTGGCTAGCGCGGACGGAGCCGGAGGCCGCCGCGCGGATCGCGATGGTTCTGCAGCCGCACGACTGGCTGGTGTGGCAGCTGCTGGGCCGGCCGGTGCGCAGGACGACCGATCGCGGAGCCGCGTCCGGGACGGGGTACTGGTCGGCGGGCACGGGGTCGTACCGGCCGGACCTGGTGGAACTGGCGCTCGGTCACCGGGCCGCGCTGCCCGAGGTCCTGGGGCCCGCCGAGGCGGCCGGGATGACGCCCGAGGGGCTGCTGATCTCCGCCGGGACCGGCGAGACCATGGCCGCCGCGCTCGGGCTCGGCCTCGGGGTGGGCGACGCCGTCGTGTCGCTCGGGGCGTCCGGGTCGGTGATGGCCGTGCACCACGAGGCGCTGGCCGATCCGCGCGGGATGATCACCTCGTTCGCCGACGGCACGGGCATGCACCTGCCGGTGGTGCACACGTCGAACGCGGTACGGGCCCTGCGCGGCACTGCGGAGATGCTCGGCGTGGACAGCCTGGAGGAGCTGTCGACACTGGCGCTGAAGTCGACGCCCGGCGCGTCCGGGCTCGTCCTCCTGCCGTATCTGGAGGGTGAGCGGACGCCTCAGCTGCCGCATACGGCGGGGACGTTGAGCGGGCTGCGGCGCGAGTCGATGAAGGCCGAGCACCTGGCGCGGGCGGCCTTCGAGGGCATGCTGTGCTCGCTCGCGGACGCGATGGACGTGCTGCGCGGGCGCGGTGTGCAGGTGCGGCGGGTGTTCCTGCTGGGGGCGGCCGCCGAGCTGCCCGCGGTGCAGGCCGCCGCGCCCGCGATCTTCGGCGCGCAGGTCGTCGTACCGCAGCCGGCGGACTACGCGGCGGTGGGCGCGGCCCGGCAGGCCGCGTGGGCGCTGGGGGTGGCGCGGGGTGTGGTGTCGCCGCAGTCCCCGCCGGCCTGGCAGGCGGCGGCGATGCAGGTCTTCGAGCCGGGTGAGGAGCTCGCGGTCGGGCAGGCGGTGCGGCAGCAGTACGGGGCGACGCGGGACGAGTTGCACCCGGGCGCGTTCGACGCCTGACGCTCCTCGCGCCCCGGTCCGGTACCGGCAACGGGTCTCGTAATGATCGGGAAAACCGCTCGTACAGGACCGCGGGCGCGGGGGATAGTTGATGGTGTGCTCAGACAACTTCTTCGTCGCCACCTCGGGCCGTACCAACGGCCCATCGTCCTGTTGGTGGCCCTTCAGTTCCTTCAGACCTGCGCCTCCCTCTATCTGCCGAGCCTGAACGCCGACATCATCGACAACGGTGTCGTGACCGGTGACACCGGTTACATCCTCCGCTTCGGCGCCATCATGGTCGCGGTGTCGGTGGTGCAGGTCGTCTGCAACATCGGCGCCGTGTACTACGGCGCGCGCACCGCCGCGGCGCTGGGGCGGGACGTGCGGGCGGCGGTCTTCGACCGGGTGCAGTCGTTCTCGGCGCGGGAGGTCGGTCAGTTCGGGGCGCCGTCGCTGATCACCCGGACCACCAATGACGTCCAGCAGGTGCAGATGCTGGTGCTGATGGCGTTCACGCTGATGGTGTCGGCGCCGATCATGTGCGTGGGCGGCATCGTCATGGCGCTCGGGCAGGACGTGCCGCTGTCGGCGGTCCTGCTCGCGGTCGTGCCGGTGCTCGGGATCTCCGTGTCGCTCATCGTGCGGAGGATGCGGCCGCTGTTCCGCACCATGCAGGAGCGGCTCGACACGGTGAACCGGGTGCTGCGCGAGCAGATCACCGGCAATCGCGTCATCCGCGCCTTCGTCCGGGACGCGTACGAGCGGGAACGGTTCGGCAAGGCCAACGGCGACCTGACCGACGTGTCGATGGCGACCGGGCGGCTGATGGCGCTGATGTTCCCGACGGTGATGACCGTGGTGAACGTGTCGAGCATCGCGGTGGTGTGGTTCGGGGCGCACCGGATCGACAGCGGCGGGATGCGGATCGGGGCGCTGACGGCGTTCCTCGCGTATCTGATGCAGATCGTGATGGCCGTGATGATGGCCACCTTCATGTTCATGATGGTGCCGCGCGCCGAGGTGTGCGCCGAGCGCATCGAGGAAGTGCTGGCGACGGAGTCGAGCGTGGTGCCGCCGGTGGCCCCGGTGCGGGAGCTGGCCCGCCACGGGCACCTGGAGATGCGCGGCGCCGACTTCCGCTATCCGGGCGCCGAGGAGCCGGTGCTGCGTGGGGTGGACCTGGTCGCCCGGCCCGGTGAGACGACGGCGATCATCGGGTCGACGGGCAGCGGGAAGTCGACCCTGCTGGGGCTGGTGCCGCGGCTGTTCGACGCGACCGGCGGTGAGGTGCTGGTCGACGGCGTGGACGTGCGCGAGCTGGATCCGGGGCTGATGGCGCGGACGGTGGGCCTGGTGCCGCAGAAGCCGTACCTGTTCTCGGGGACGGTGGCGACGAACCTGCGGTACGGCAACCCGGAGGCGACGGACGAGGAGTTGTGGCACGCGCTGGAGGTGGCCCAGGCCGCCGACTTCGTACGAGAGTTGGAGCACGGTCTGGACGCGCCGATCGCGCAGGGCGGGACGAACGTGTCCGGTGGGCAGCGGCAGCGGCTCGCGATCGCTCGGACGCTGGTGCAGCGGCCGGAGATCTATCTCTTCGACGACTCGTTCTCGGCGCTGGACTACACGACCGACGCTGAGCTGCGTGCGGCCCTGGCGGAGGAGACGGCGGACGCGACGGTGGTGATCGTCGCCCAGCGCGTGTCGACGATCCGCGACGCGGACCGGATCGTGGTCCTCGACGACGGCCGGGTCGTGGGGACGGGGCGCCATCACGAGCTGATGGCCGGCAATGAGACCTACCGGGAGATCGTGCTCTCCCAGCTGACGGAAGCGGAGGCGGCCTGATGGCCGGGGCGGGACGGATGATGGCCGGCGGCGGCCCCGACCAGCGATCGATGGACTTCAAGGGGTCGGGCAAGCGGCTGCTGCGGCAGCTGGCGCCGGAGAGGGCCACCCTGTGGCTGATGCTGGGGGCCGGCGTGCTGAGCGTGGCGCTGTCGGTGGTCGGGCCGAAGATCCTCGGCAGGGCGACCGACCTGGTGTTCGCGGGCGTGGTGGGGCGCGGGATGCCTCAGGGCGCCTCCAAGGAGGAGGCGCTGGAGGCGCTGCGCGCCAAGGGGGACGACGGGCTCGCCGACATGCTGTCCGGGGTGGACTTCACGCCGGGGCACGGCATCGACTTCGGCGCCGTCGGGACCGTACTGCTGGTGGTCCTGGTGGTGTACGTCCTGGCCGGGCTGACGATGCTGGTGTCGTCGCGCCTGTCGGTCACAGTGATCAACCGGACCGTGTACCGGATGCGGGAGGACGTACAGGCGAAGCTGGAGCGCCTGCCGCTGTCGTACTTCGACCGGGCCAGGCGCGGCGAGGTGCTGAGCCGGGTCACGAACGACATCGACAACATCGCGCAGACCATGCAGCAGTCGATGGGCCAGCTCATCAACTCGGTGCTGACCATCGTGGGCGTGCTGGCGATGATGTTCTGGATCTCGCCGCTGCTGGCGCTGGTCGCGCTGGTGACCGTGCCGGTGTCGGTGGTCGTGGCGACGAGGGTCGGCAAGCGGTCACAGCCGCACTTCGTGCTCCAGTGGAAGTCGACGGGGAAGCTGAACGCCCACGTCGAGGAGATGTACAGCGGGCACGCGCTGGTGAAGGTCTTCGGGCGGCAGGAGGAGTCGGCCGAGGACTTCCGCGAGCAGAACGAGGCGCTGTACGAAGCCGGGTTCAAGGCCCAGTTCAACAGCGGGATCATGCAGCCGCTGATGTTCTTCGTGTCGAACCTCAACTATGTGCTGGTGGCCGTGGTCGGCGGGTTGCGGGTCGCGTCCGGCGCGCTGTCCATCGGTGACGTGCAGGCGTTCATCCAGTACTCACGGCAGTTCTCGATGCCGCTGACGCAGGTCGCGTCGATGGCGAACCTGGTGCAGTCGGGCGTCGCGTCCGCCGAGCGGATCTTCGAGCTGCTGGACGCGGAGGAGCAGGAGCCGGACCGGCCGCGGGAGGGTACGCCGCTGCCGCGCGCGGGACACGTGTCGCTGGAGAAGGTGTCCTTCCGGTACGAGCCGGAGAAGCCGCTCATCGAGAATCTGTCGCTGACGGTCGAGCCCGGCCAGACGGTCGCGATCGTCGGCCCGACGGGCGCCGGCAAGACGACGCTCGTCAACCTGCTGATGCGGTTCTACGAGGTGACGGGCGGGCGCGTCCTGTTCGACGGGGTCGACGCGACCGCGATGTCCCGCGAGGAGCTGCGTGCCGGAATCGGCATGGTCCTCCAGGACACCTGGCTGTTCGGCGGGACCATCGCCGACAACATCGCGTACGGCGCCTCGCGCAAGGTGACGCGGGAGGAGATCGAGGAGGCGGCGCGCGCCGCGCACGCCGACCGGTTCATCCGCACGCTGCCGGACGGGTACGACACCGTCATCGAGGACGAGGGCGCGGGCGTCAGCGCGGGCGAGAAGCAGTTGATCACGATCGCCCGGGCGTTCCTGTCGGACCCGGTGATCCTGATCCTGGACGAGGCGACGAGCTCGGTCGACACGCGGACGGAAGTGCTCATCCAGAAGGCGATGGCGCGGCTCGCGCACGGGCGGACGAGTTTCGTCATCGCGCACCGGCTGTCGACGATCCGCGAGGCGGACGTGATCTTGGTGATGGAGAATGGTGCCATCGTCGAGCAGGGCTCGCACGCGGAGCTGCTGGCGGCGGACGGCGCGTACGCGCGTCTGTACGCGGCCCAGTTCGCTCAGGCGGTCGCCGAGGTCGACTGACCGGGGTGACGGCCACGGGGTGCGGGGCTGCCCGCCCCCCGACGACCACGGTCCCGTACGGGACGGAAACGGGGAGGACTGACATGGCCGACAACGGCACGGGCGGGGCGGGCGAGGGCGCCGCCGAGAAGGGCGGAGGCCAGGCGGGCACGGGTCTGGCGCTGTGGCTGCCGATCGGGGTGGCCCTCGGCATCAGTCTCGGCATGCTGAGCGACAACCTCGGCCTGGGCATCGCCCTGGGCCTGGGGCTCGGCACGGCGGTGGGCGCCACGATCGACGCGCGCGCCAGGCGGCAGGACAACGCCTGACGGAGACCGTGGGCCCGGGGCGCCGGGCGGGGTGCCGGGCCTGGTCGCCGGGCTCGGGCGCTGTCCCGGCGGAGGCTCAGTCCAGATAGCCGCGCAGCTGGTCCGCGAAGGCGTGGTCCCGCAACTTGCCGAGTGTTTTCGACTCGATCTGGCGGATGCGTTCACGCGTCACGCCGAAGATCCGTCCTATCTCCTCCAGGGTGCGGGGCCGGCCGTCGGCCAGGCCGTAGCGGAGCTGGACCACCTTGCGTTCGCGTTCACCGAGGGTGGAGAGGACCGCCTCCAGGTGCTCGCGCAGCAGCAGAAAGGCCGCGGACTCGACCGGGGACGCGGCGTCGCCGTCCTCGATGAGGTCGCCCAGCGCGACGTCGTCCTCCTCGCCGACCGGTGCGTGCAGGGAGATCGGCTCCTGGGCGAGGCGCAGCACTTCGCCGACCCGCTCGGGTGTCAGGCCGAGGTGGGCCGCGACCTCCTCGTGGGTCGGTTCGTGACCGCGCTCCTGGAGCATCCGGCGCTGGACCCGTACGACCCGGTTGATCAGCTCGACGACATGGACCGGGACGCGGATGGTGCGGGCCTGGTCGGCGAGGGCGCGCGACATGGCCTGGCGGATCCACCAGGTCGCGTACGTCGAGAACTTGTAGCCGCGCGCGTAGTCGAACTTCTCGACGGCTCTGATCAGGCCCAGGTTCCCCTCCTGGACGAGGTCGAGCATGGTCAGGCCGCGGCCGACGTACCGCTTGGCGACCGACACGACGAGGCGCAGGTTCGCCTCGATGAGCCGGCGCTTGGCCATACGGCCCATGACGACGAGCCTGTCGAGGTCGAGGGCGAGCTGGGAGTCCAGGTCCGGGGTGCCGGCGAGCTTCTCCTCGGCGAACAGCCCGGCTTCGACGCGGCGGGCCAGCTCGACCTCCTCGGCGGCGGTGAGGAGCGGGATGCGGCCGATCTCGCGCAGGTACTGGCGGAACAGGTCGGCTGAGGGTCCGCTTCCCGCCCCCCGGTCGGCGGCGGCCCGTACCGCCCGGGGTTCGGGCAGCTTCGGAATGTCCGCCGGCTCCAGCACCTCGGGGAGCGCGGCGGGGTCCTCCAGCAGCGCGGGCTCCTGCAGGAGCCCGGGGCCCTCCAGCAGCCCGGGGTCCTCCGGAAGCGCGGGCTCCTCGGGAAGGTCCTCCGCGTCCGGTGCGCCGCCGGACACCGCGTCCGGGTGGTGCGACGGCAGTCCCCGCAGGGGTACGGCGGTGGCGGGGTCGGTGTCGGTCAGGGTCTGGGTCTGGGTCTGCACGGGGGCGACCTCCAGGGTGATCGCTGCCGGTTCGGGGGCGTGCGGCAGCGGGACGGCGGCGGCGGCCGTGCCGCTGTTCTCCGTCCCGTACGCGATGGGCGGATTCGCGGGGATGAGAGGCCCACCGTGTGTGGACCGGCCGCGCTCCGAGGACTCAGGCACCGCCCTTAGTGTGGGGTACGACACATCACCGCCACGAGGGGCGTGCGACCACTTTTTGCAGCCGGCCGGTGACTGCGCGGTGACGGCAGGGGCTGGGGCGGTCTCGGGTGACCCCGGGAGCGGCCTCGACGCGCGCTTCCGGCGGGGGCGGGGCGACCGGCTGAACGGGCCCTTGGGCGACGGCCCCCTGGGCACCCTCTAGAGCGCCGCCGCGCCGTTGTTGCGGAGGGACTGGGCGTACTGCTGGAGCACCCACAGTTCGTTCTGGACGGCCGCCAGTTTCTGCGGGTCGCCGCCCGCGCCGAGGCGGGCGAGTGAGCCCTGGACGTCGCGGATGCGGCGGTCGACGGCGCGGAGGCGGACCTGGACGAGCTGGTCGCCCGCGTACGTCTCGTCGACCGTGCGCCCGTGGATGACCTCCACGGCCAGCTCGGTGACCAGTGCGCGGACCGTGTCGTTGGGCGCGGCGTCGCGGACCCGGGCGAGGTACTCGGCGGTCCGGTCGATGCCCTGTTCGGCGCCGCCGGCGTCCGCGATGGTCTGGCGGACCGCGGCGTACGGCGGGGCGGTGAACTCGTCGGCGCCGTAGGCGTCGAAGGCGGGCGAGACCAGCGCCGGGTACTGGAGGGCCAGCTTCAGCAGCTCGCGCTCGGTGCGGTGGGCCGGGCTGCGCAGGTTGAGCGCGGGGCCCGACTGCGCGGCCGGGGCGGGCGGGGGCGGCGCGCCGGAGCCGGGGCGGGCGGCTGGCGCGGGGCCCCGGCCGCCGCGGTCCCTGGCCCAGCGGGCCAGCTGGGCGACGCGCTTGACGACGAACTGGGTGTCGAGGATGCCGACCATGCCGGCGAGCTGCACGGCGACCTCGTGCTGTGAGGCGACGTTCTTGATGCGGGCGACGATCGGCGCGGCCTCGTCGAGGGCGGCCGCCCGCCCGGCCGGGGTCTCCAGGTCGTACCGGTTCACGATCTGGCGGAGGGCGAACTCGAACAGCGGGGTGCGCGGCTCGACCAGCTCCTGGACGGACTCGTCGCCCTTGGCGAGGCGCAGCTCGCAGGGGTCCATGCCGTCCGGGGCGATGGCGATGTACGTCTCGGCCGCGAACTTCTGGTCGTCCTCGAAGGCGCGGAGGGCGGCCTTCTGGCCGGCGGCGTCGCCGTCGAACGTGAAGATGACGCGGGCGGAGCCGTTGTCCATCAGCAGCCGGCGGAGGATCTTGATGTGGTCGCCGCCGAAGGCGGTGCCGCAGGTGGCGATGGCGGTGGTGACCCCGGCGAGGTGGCAGGCCATGACGTCGGTGTAGCCCTCGACGACCACGGCGCGGCTGGACTTGGCGATGTCCTTCTTGGCCAGGTCGATGCCGTACAGCACCTGGGACTTCTTGTAGATGGGGGTCTCGGGGGTGTTGAGGTACTTGGGGCCGTTGTCGTCGTCGCGGAGCTTGCGCGCGCCGAAGCCGACGACGTCGCCGCCGACGTCCCGGATGGGCCACATGAGCCGGCCGCGGAAGCGGTCGATGGGCCCGCGGCGGCCCTCCTGGGAGAGACCGGAGAGGACCAGCTCCTTGTCGGAGAAGCCCTTGCCCCGGAGGTGGCGGGTGAGGTGGTCCCAGCCGGCCGGGCTGTAGCCCACACCGAAGTGCTGGGCGGCGGCCTGGTCGAAGCCGCGCTCGGCGAGGAACTTCCGCCCGATCTCGGCTTCGGCTCCGTCGAGTTGCTCGACGTAGAACTGGGCGGCGGCCCTGTGCGCCTCGATCAGGCGGATCCGCTCGCCGCGCTGGTGGCCGGGGTTGTACCCGCCCTCCTCGTACCGCAGGATGATGCCCGCCTTCGCGGCGAGCCGCTCGACCGTCTCGGAGAAGGAGAGGTGGTCGATCTTCATGACGAAGGCGATGGTGTCCCCGCCCTCCTGGCAGCCGAAGCAGTGGAAGAGACCCTTGCTGGGGCTGACCTGGAAGGAGGGCGACTTCTCGTCGTGGAAGGGGCACAGCCCCTTGAGGTTGCCGCCGCCCGCGTTGCGCAGCTGGAGGTACTCGGACACGACGGCGTCGATCGGGACCGCGTCCCGTACCGCCTTCACGTCGTCATCGTTGATCCTGCCGCCTGCCACGCACGAATTCTACGGGTGGGGCAGGACGTCGGTGAGCGGCGTCGTGGGGTCGGCGAGGGCTTCGGGGTCCACGGGGGCGGCGGAACGGACGAGTTGCTGGATGGGCTCTGTGACATCCCACACATTGACGTTCATGCCGGCCAGCACGCGGCGGTCCTTCAGCCAGAAGGCGATGAACTGCCGCTTGCCCGCGTCGCCGCGCAGCACCACCTGGTCGTACGAGCCGGGCGGCGCCCAGCCGGAGTACTCCAGGCCGAGGTCGTACTGGTCGGAGTAGAAGTACGGAACGCGGTCGTAGGAAACGTCCTGGCCGAGCATGGCGCGGGCGGCGGCGGGGCCGCCGTTGAGGGCGTTGGCCCAGTGCTCGACGCGCAGCCGGACGCCGAGGAGGGGGTGGTGGACGCTCGCCACGTCGCCGGCGGCGTGGATGTCGGGGTCGGAGGTGCGCAGGGACGCGTCCACGGCGATGCCTCCGCCCTCGGCGCGGTCGGCCAGGGCGAGCCCGGCGGCTTCGGCGAGGGCGGTGCGCGGGGCCGCGCCGACCGCGGTGAGGACCGCGTGGGCGGGGTGCTCCTCGCCGTCGTCGGTGCGGGCGGCCAGCACCGTGCCGTCCTGGCCGGTGATCTCGGTGAGGCCGGTGCCGAAGTGGAAGCGGACGCCACGCGCGGCGTGCAGGTCGGCGAAGAACTGGCCGAGCTCGGGGCCGATGACGTGGTGCAGGGGGGTCGGTGCCGGTTCGACGACGGTGACCTCGGCGCCGTAGCCGCGGGCCGCCGCCGCGACCTCCAGGCCGATCCAGCCGGCTCCGGCGATCACCAGGTGGCCGTTGTCGCGGCCGAGGGCGGTGAGGGTGGCCTTGAGGCGGTCCGCGTGGGCGAGGCGGCGCAGGTGGTGCACGCCGGCCAGGTCCGTGCCGGGGATGTCGAGGCGGCGCGGTTCGGCGCCGGTGGCGAGGAGCAGCTTGTCGTAGCGGAGTGTGGTGCCGTCGTCGAGCCGCACGGCCTTGCCGGCGCGGTCGACGGCGGTGGCGGTCATGCCGAGGTGGAGCTCGACGCCGGCCCGCGCGTACCAGTCCGGTTCGTGGACGAAGGCGCCGGCCCGCTCGTCCTTGCCGGTGAGGTAGCCCTTGGAGAGGGGAGGGCGTTCATAGGGGTGGTCGCGTTCGTCACCGACGAGGATGACGCGTCCGGTGAATCCTTCGGCGCGGAGGGTTTCGGCCGCCTTGGCGCCGGCCAGTCCACCGCCGACGATGACGAAGGTCTGAGGTGCGTCGACCACTGGGGTGCCTCCTCCGGTTCAGGGATCTTCCACGCTACGCCGCCGCCGTGGAGCGGTTCCGGGCGGCTGTTCAGCGGCGCGTCGCCAGGCGGGCGTGCAGGGTGCGGGCCGAGGCGTCGGTGAGCGAGGCGATCTGGTCGACGATGACCCGCTTGCGCGCGCGGTCGTCCGGTGCCGTGTCGTGCAGGGCGCGGAACTGGGGGTCCAGTCCCTCCGGTGCGCGGGCGGTGAGCGCCTCGGCGAGCTCGGCGAGCACGATGCGCTGGTCGGCCCGGAGCGCCTCCTGCTCGGCGCGCTGCATGACGTAACGGTCGGCGACGGCCTTGAGGACCGCGCACTCGTTGCGGGTCTCGCGGGGGACGACGAGCTCGGCGGCGTACCGGGTGAGGCGGCCCGAACCGTACGCCTGGCGGGTGGCGCCCTCGGCCGCCAGGCAGAAGCGGCCGATCAGCTGGCTGGTGGCGTCCTTGAGCCGGGCCTGCGCGACGGCCGACCCGTCGTAGCCGTGCGGCCACCACTCCTGCCCGATGAGCCGGTCGAGGGCGTCGGCGAGCTCCTGCGGATCGGTGTCGTCCGGGACGTACCGGCCGATGGCCACCCGCCAGATGTCGGCCCGCTCGGGCTCGGAGAACAGCAGGCTCGGGTCGATGTGCCCGGCGTGCAGGCCGTCCTCGAAGTCGTGCACCGAGTAGGCGACGTCGTCGGACCAGTCCATGACCTGGGCCTCGAAGCACGTGCGGTGCTCGGGCGCGCCCTGCCGTGCCCACTGGAAGACCGGCAGGTCGTCCTCGTACACGCCGAACTTGGGCGAGCCGGGGTCGGTGGGGTGCGCGCCGCGCGGCCAGGGGTATTTGGTGGCGGCGTCCAGGGCGGCGCGGGTGAGGTTGAGGCCGACGCTGACCAGTTCACCGGTGGTCGGGTCGGTCATGAACCGCTTGGGTTCGATGCGGGTGAGCAGGCGCAGCGACTGGGCGTTGCCCTCGAATCCCCCGCAGTCCTTGGCGAAGTCGTTGAGGGCCTGTTCGCCGTTGTGCCCGAAGGGCGGGTGGCCCATGTCGTGGGAGAGGCAGGCGGCTTCGACGAGGTCGGGGTCGCAGCCGAGCGCGGCGCCGAGCTCGCGGCCGACCTGGGCGCACTCCAGGGAGTGGGTGAGCCGGGTGCGGGGGCTGGCGTCCCAGGCGTGGCCGCGGGTGCCGGGGGTGACGACCTGGGTCTTGCCGGCCAGGCGGCGCAGCGCGGCGGAGTGCAGCACGCGCGCGCGGTCGCGCTGGAAGGCGGTGCGGCCGGGCCGTTTGTCGGGCTCGGGCGCCCAGCGCTCGGTCGCCGCCTCGTCGTACGTCGTGTCGTGCGCCGTGCCGGACGTGGCGTCGTACGGCGTGCCGTATGCCGCGTCGTAGGTGGTGGCGTGCGTGGTGTCGTGCGTGGTGTCGTGTGCCGTGCGGTACGTCGTGTCGTGCGTGGTGTCGTCGCGTCCGTCGGGTCCTTCCATGCCGTTCATGCACTGAAGGTAACCGCCGGGGCTGACAGTGAACCGGTCAAACGGAAGCGAGTTCCCGTGGCCGCGGCGTACCGGTCGCCGCGCGGGCGGCGACGGCCTGGTCGTACCGGTGCAGCACGAGGCGGGCCATGGCGGGGTGCGGGCCGAGCGGGCCGGCCGCGATCCACGGCGCGGCGGCGGCGCTGCGCGTGGCGAACAGCCCGGGGGCGGTGAAGCAGGAGGCGACGGCTGTCCGGTGCCGGCCGCGGGCGGCGAGCGCGCGGATCGCCTCGGGGACGGTGGGCGAGGCGGCGGAGGCGTAGGCGGGGACGACGGGCACGCCGCCGAGTCGCTCGCTGAGCAGCCGGGCGGTGCGGCGGGTGTCGGCGGCCGATTCGGGGTCGCGGGAGCCGGCTGCGGCGAGGACCACGCCGGTGCTGCGGCTGGTGCCGTGCTCGGGGCGCCAGCCGGCTTCCGTGAGCCGGGCGAAGAGCGCCTCGACGAGCAGCGGGTGCGGTCCGAGCGGCGCGGCGACGTCGACGCGCAGCCGGGGTTCGGCAGCGGCGGCGGCGCCGGGCAGGTCGTGTTTGACGTGGTAGCCGCGGCTGAGCAGCAGCGGTACGAGGACCGCGTCGCCGCCGCCCAGGTCGGCGAGGGTGTCGGTGAGCAGCGGCGCGTTCAGTTCGATGTGGCCGAGGCGGACCGGCAGGCCGGGCCGCAGGTCGCGGACCCGGTCGAGCAGCGCGCGGACGGCGGGCAGGGCGTGTGGGTCGCGGCTGCCGTGCGCGACGGCGACGAGCGTGGGGTGTGCGGATGTGCTCATGGGCCTGCGCGCTCCGTTGCGGTGGAGGTGGTTCAGCTGGGTGCCGAGCTGGTCGGTGGTGCGGGTGAGCGGCTGGGGGGTGGAGTCGAAGGTGCGCTCGTCGCGCCGCCCGCCGCGTTCCCGGTGGTCTGTCGGCTCCGTCATGCACCGATGGTGGCGGCCGGACGTTGCCGGGTCGTTGCGGGGCGGTGACGGGTGTTTTCCACAGGCTCACTCGCCTCGCGGCGGCGCTGTCAGTGCCCTCACCTACTGTGATCGACATCGGAACCGGAAGGTCGGGGAGGCGGTCTCGCCATGGGCTGGATCGATACGGAGAGTGGCGGGTACGCCGTCACGCTGGACGGCACGCGGGTGGTGTGCCGCAATGCCGCGGGGCGCACGCTGAAGCAGGTGCCGGCGAAGCTGCGGGATGACACCGAGGTGGTGCGGCTGCGTCAGCTGGCGGAGTGGCTGGAGCGGCACGAGCGGGAGTGCCGCGAGCAGGTGGACGCCTGGCTGGTCCGCTCGTTGCCGGTGCCGGTGGCGTTGCTGGCGCGGGTGTGGCGGGACGAGGCCTGGCGGGCGGCGCTGCGGGATCTGGTGGTCGCGCCGGTGGGGGCGGACGGCGCGGCGGACGTGGAGCGGGCCGGGTTCCTGCGGGACGCCGACCCGGACCCGGCGCGCGGGCTGGGCGTCGTCGACCTGGACGGCGACTCGGTGCGGCTGGGTGCGGGGCAGGGTGTCGAGACGGTGCTGATACCTCATCCGGTGTTGTTGGCGGACTTGGACGACCTGCGGGAGTTCGCGGTCGAGTTGGAGGTCCGGCAGGGCGTCGAGCAGTTGTTCCGCGAGGTGTGGCGGCGGCCGGACGGTCTCGGGGACGGGCAGTCGGGCGCGGGTTCGGATGCCGGTTCGGGTGCGGCGTCCTGGGACGCGTACGCGCGGGGGCGGTTCGCGGAGCTGCGGCACGCGACGGCCCGGGCGGCTTCGCTGGGGTACCGGGTGCGCGGCGGGTACGCGGTGTGCCCGCTGGTGGAGGGCGGCCGGCCGCTGGAAGCGGCGTACTGGGTGGGCGACGACTACCCGGAGGGCGAGACGGAGACCGGCGCGCTGGAGTGGCGCGACAGGGGCGGGCGGCGGCTGCCGCTCGCGGAGGTGGGGCCGGTCGCCTGGTCGGAGGGCGAGCGGATGGCCGCGCTGGTGTACGCGGGGCGTGTGGTGGACGAGGAGGGGGACGCGCGATGAGCGGACTGCTGGACGCGGGAGCGGTGCTGCCGCTGCCCGGGGGCGCGGGGCGGGGCACGGGCGGCGGCGCTGGTGACGCCGGCGCGGACGGGGAGGTGGACGTCCTGACGGCGCGGGTGTACGAGCACCCGGCGCTGGAGGGGCGGACGGTGGTGCGGCTGGTGCCCGAGGCGATCGGGCCGGCCGAGGACCTGTCCCTGGAGTACCTCGGCTTCACCGGCGGGCAGGCCGCCGGTGGGCAGGAGCCCGAGCCGGTGGGGCGGGTGCGGCGGCAGTCGCTCGGCTTCCCCGCCTGGGCACTGGTGCACGACCCGGACAACGGCCACCACGCGCTGGCGGTCGTCAAGGAGATGGAGCGGCTGTCCCGGCTGGTCGCGACCAAGCCGGGGCTCGCCAAGGAGGGGTTCGAGGAGATCGGCGTACGGCTCGACCGTTCCGTCCCGCATTTCCTGCCGACGTACTACGAGCAGGTGGCTCGGCTGTTCCTGGCGGCCGAGTCGCGGACGTACGCGTCGCTGTTCTTCGGCAAGGCGCGGGCCGCCGAGCAGCGGCACGCGCTCGCCGTGGACGAGGCGCGGTTGCGGGAGGTGTTCCTGGAGTTCGCGGGGGCGGGCGCGCTGAGCGGGAAGGCGCTGCGCGAGCACGCCAAGGGCCTGGCTGCCCGGCTCTCGGCGCCGGCGGCGTACGAGGAGTTCCGGGCCTTGTCGTTGGAGCGGTGCGCGGCCGGGCTCACGCCCTACGCGGGCATGCTGGAGGACTTGCGGCGGCTGGCGAAGGCGGCCGGTCTCGACGCCGCCGAGGAGGAGTGCTCGCTGCTCGCCGAGATCATCCACACGGGGGCGGTCAGCCGGGCGGCGGCGGGGTTCTGGTCGTCGGCGCTGCCGGCGCTGACGGTGGTCGCGGCGCGGGACGCGGCGGTGCGGGAGCGGTTGCTGCACCTGCTGCCGACGGCGGGCGGTGACCGGCGGGCAGAGTTCGAGGCGTCGTGGCTGAGGCTGCTCGACGACTCGGGGGCGACGGGGATGCTCCTGGACGGCTCGGTGCCGGCCGCCGCGTGGCTGACGGCGTGGGCGGCGCACCGCCGGCGCGGTTACGGGCGGGCGTCCCGGCTGGCGGCCGAGCTGGCGCTGGTGGAGCGGCTGGCGGACCGGCTGATCGCCGACGGCGTGCCGGTGCGGCTGCTGGACGGCCAGGGCTGGCGCATGGGCGTCGACCTGGACGTGCTGGACCTGTGTCTGGCGCTGGGCGTGCCGGTGGAGCCGCCGGCGTCGTACGCCACCGGCCACCTGGAGCTGGCCCGCTGGCTGCGGGACCCGGGAGAGGGCCGCCGGGACCTGGCGGCGCTCGCCGCCGACGAGCGGTTCGCGGGGCTGCTGCGCCGGTCCGTGGAGGAGCTCGCCGGTGGCGGTGAGGCGTCCGCCCGGCTGCAGGAGGTGGTGGAGCACCCGGCGCTGCGCGGGGTGCTGGCGGGCTGGATCGCGGACCGCGCGGACGACCTGTCACGGCCGTTCGGACTGCCGGAGCTGGACAGGCAGTTGACCCGGCTGGCGAAGTTCTCCTCCCCTGCCGTGCTGGCGGCGGCGCCGGACGCGGTCGAGCGGATCGCGGCCGTGACCCCGGCCGCCGCGCTGGAGCGGACGCTGCGCGCGGGCATCCTCGACGAGTTGGGGTGGCCCGCTCTGGAGGAGACGCTGCCGAAGCTGGCCGACGTCGACCCGGCGGGCGCCGGCACGCGGGGGCGCGCCCTCGCCGAGGGGTGGTACCGGCTGTCGGACGCCTGGCCGGCACTGCTCGTGCGCACCGGTCAGGAGGCCGCGGCGGTGGGCCCGGACGAGGCGCTGGAGGTGCGTACGCTGACGCTGCCGACGCCGAGGGTCAACAGCTGGGACCAGCCCACCGTGCGGTACGTGGACGGGCAGTGGCTCGTGGTGAACGGTCATGGCCAGTCGCGGCGCGGGGTGTGGTCCGGGCGGCCCGCCGACGTCTTCGCCCCGGCCGGAGCCCCGGGCGACAACTGGACCTCGGTGCACATCACGTCGCTGCCGTTGCCCGGCGGGGGCCGCTGCTACGGCGGGCGGCCCGTGCACCCCGGTGACACCTCGTTCGCCCAGGAGGTGCGGTACGTGGCCTCCGACGGCATCTCGGTGTGGGTGCTGCACGAGGGCCGCTGGTGGGAGTACGACCCCGAGTCGGCGCGCCGGGGCCGCGCGGCGGGGCCCGCGTTCTTCGACGCGGCGCTGGACGGGGCGGCGGACGGGCAGCGGCTGCTGGAGCGGTTCTGCCGGCTCCTGCCCGTACAGCCCGGCATGGAGTCCTCGCCGTTCGGCAGCAAGGACGGGCTGCTGGGCTGGTGGGTGCTGCACGATCCGAAGGCGGGGACTCTGACGGCCTGTTCGGTGGACGGCAGCCGCTCTCCGGCCGTTCCCACGGGTCCGCAGGCCACCACCGAGTACCTGTCGAGCGGTATCCCCCTGCCGCCGCTGCGGCTGCCGGGCGGGGTGGTGCTGCACCCGCGCCAGACACAGCGTTTCGACACGACGGTCGACCTGTACGACCCGGAGGGCGTGCGGGTCGCGACGGTGCAGCTGTGCGGGCCGGGCCGCCGGTACGCGGCGGGCACGCCGCTGGTGGCGCCGCTGGCGTACTGGCACGCGCTGCGGCCCCGCGACGAGCACGGCTCGGCGCGGCTGCGCGCGGTGACCGGAGCGGACTCCGAGGCGCTGCTGGCCGCCGTGGCCGGGGGCGCGGAGCCCGCCGACGCCGTGGCGCGGGTGCTGCCCGAGGTCACCCACCCGCGGCTGGTCGCGGGCGTCGCCGGGCTCGTCGAGGAGGCGGCCCGGTGCGGCAAGCGGCTCGCCGCGCTCGCGGAGAAGGCCGCGCAGGGCGCCGGGGCGCCCGTCGGCGCCGAGCCGGCCGTCCGATATGCCCTGGACCAGGTGCTGGCCGGGGCGATGGCCGGCCTGGTGACCCGGTCGAACACGTACGGCCACTGGGGGCGGGGCACCGGCGCGCACACGGCCGTCGACCAGGTGCGCGCGCTGGCCACCGTGCTGGGGGCGCCGGCGGACGGCGTGCCCGAGCGGGTGGCGCTGTCCGGGACGGGGGTGCCGTGGCTGTCGTTCACCGGCCGTGGTCTCGCGGCGCTGGCCGTGCGGGCGGCGTCGCCGGTGACCGAGGAGGAGGACCGGGCCGCGCTGCTGGAGTTCCTGGAGTCGGTGGCGGCGGTGACGGTGGACGGCGACCCGGTGCTGGTGGAGCCGCGCGGTCGGGTCCGGCTCGTGGAGCTGAGGGCCGAGCGGCCGGCCGGCACGCAGCGCCTGGGTGAGGTGCACCGGTCGGGGGCACGGCGCATGCTGCTGGTCGCGATGGTCCGCAGGGACGACCAGTACGCGTTCTACGCCGGTGTCGAGTACGACCCGTCCGGGGTGTTCGGCGCGTGGGACGGTCTCACGCTGGTCGGGTCCGAGGTGCTCGGTGGGCCGGAGGACGCGCCACTGGCCCCGTCGCTGCGGCGCGTGGTGGAGCTGGTGCGGGAGCGCGGTCCGCTGCCGTACCGGCCGGAGCAGGCGGTTCGGTTCGCGGAGGCGGTGGGGATCGGCGCGCCGACGGCGGCGCTGGTGCTGCTCGGACTGCCGGGCGTGGACGGCTGGAGCCGGCAGAGCCTGCTGCCGGCGGAGCTGCTGGCTCCGCTGGGCGCCAAGTCCGCGCAGGCGGAGGCCGCGCGGACCGCCATCAGGACGCTGCCGGTCGCCCAGCGGCAGGAGTTCACGGCCCTTCTGGTGCCGGGTGACGCCGACGCCGTGCCGGAGCTGTGGGAGTCCGGTTTCGATCTGGAGCCGCTGACCGACGCCTGGGTACGGGCCCGTGGCAGGCGTCGCGTGGCGCCGCCCGAGCTGGTCGCCAAGGCGGTCGCGGAAACCCGCCAGAACGGCGTGCTCGACGCCGTGCTCAACCCCGAGGTGCAGCCCGAGCTCACCGGGCGGACGGTGCAGCGCATCGACCCCGAACAGGGTCGGCTCACCGCCGCGGAGCCGGAGAAGCTGCTCGGCGCCCAGGCGATCGGCTCGTACGTGACGATGCTGAGCTGGCTCGCGTACCGGCTGCCCTTCGGTGATCCGCTGCGCGCCGTGCTGCCGGTGACCCTGCGGATGCTGCGTGAACGGCTCGCCGATCCGGGCCTTTTGCTCGACCTCGGGGTCGACTGGGACGCGGAGGGGGAGCCCGGTTCGCGGCGGGTGCGCGAGGCGCACGGGCTGCCCGCGCGGGGCGGCGGCGACCGGCATGGCCTGGTGGAGGTCTCGGACGCCCTCGTGCTCACGCCGATGCGGCACCGGCCGGAGTGGGACGAGGTGTGGCTGCGGCCGGCGGCGGTCCTGCCGGGCGCGAGCGAGCACGGCGGCCCGGACCACCCGGCGCTGACGCTGCTGGCGGGCGTCTCCCGGCACACGGTGCTGCTGACGTCGCTGCGGACGCTGCTGAGCGACGAGTTCGAGGCGCTGGTGACGACGGACTGCCCGGAGCACGGCCCGGCGGGCGCGCCGCAGCATCCGCCGCGCAGTGTGCCGGAGCTGGTGGCGGCTGCCGAGGAGCGGTTCGGGCTGTCGCAGGACGCGGCGGCGCTGTACCTGATGCTGCTCGCGCTGCCCGATCCGACGGACCGCAAGCAGGCGGAGTGGACGGGCTGGAAGCCGGCCCGGCTGAAGAAGGCCCGGGCCGAACTGGCCGCCACCGACCTGGTGGTGGAGGCCAAGCGGGCGCGGGCGGGGCGGTCGCTGTTCCTGCCCGGCGGCTGGCTGGAGTCGAAGGCGCCGCGGCTGCCCCTGGAGAGCTGGAAGTCGCGGCTGTTCCCGTCGCAGGCGTACGCCTTCGTGGTGCCGGACCGGCCGGTGGCGGAGCTGTACGCGGCGGCGTGGCGCCGGGTCGTCGACGGTGACGCGCCCGGATACGAGGAGTTCGAGGGCCGGGATCGCGGCCGTGGCCGGGGAGGACGGCGATGAGGGTGACGGGCGAGGACCGGCGGCGGCAGGTGGAGCTGCCGGAGGACCGGTACGCGGAGGAGCTGGCGTTCCTGGCGGCGTACGACGAGGGGCCCCGGCCGCCCGGGTGGTGGCTGACGCCGCGCGCGGTGGTCGTGTTCGTGTGCGGTTCGGGCGGCGAGGAGCTGGTGGCGGGCGACGGCCGGCGGCTGGTGGTGTCGCGGAAGTTCGTGGGCGACCGGGCGCTGGTGGAGCGGTGCGTGGTGACGCTGGCCGGGGAGCGGGGGTTGCTGCTGGTCGGCGAGCCGGGCACCGCCAAGTCGATGCTGTCGGAGCTGCTGGCCGCCGCCGTGTGCGGCACCAGCACGCTCACCGTGCAGGGCACCGCGGGCACCACGGAGGACCAGCTGCGGTACGGCTGGAACTACGCGATGCTCCTCGCGAAGGGGCCCAGCCGGGAGGCCATGGTGCCCTCTCCGGTGCTGACGGCCATGGTGCGCGGCGCGGTCGCCCGGGTCGAGGAGGTCACCCGCTGCCTGCCCGAGGTGCAGGACTCGCTGGTCTCGCTCCTGTCCGAACGGCGCATGTCCGTACCGGAGCTGGCGGGCACCGGTGAGGAGGGCGACGGGACGGTGCACGCGGCGCCCGGCTTCACCCTGATCGCCACGGCGAACCTGCGCGACCGGGGTGTGTCGGAGATGTCCGCCGCGCTGAAGCGGCGTTTCAACTTCGAGACGGTCGGCCCGATCGACGACCTGGCGGCCGAGACGGAGCTGGTGCGGGGCCAGGCGACGGCGGCTCTCGCGCGCGGCGGGGCGCAGTTCGCGCTGGACGACGCGGTGCTGGAGGCGCTGGTCACCGCGTTCCGGGATCTGCGGACCGGGCGCAGCGCGGAGGGCTGGGAGGTGGAGCGGCCGTCCACGGTCATGTCGACGGCGGAGGCCGTGCAGGTCGCCGCGTCCATGGGCCTGGGTGCCGCGTATCTGGGCAACGGCCGCGATGTGGTGCGGACGTTGCCGGGGCATCTGCTCGGCACGGTGCGCAAGGACGATCCGGCCGACCACGCGCGGCTCCTGGGGTACTGGGACGGACCGGTGCGACGGCGTGCGGAGGGCGGGGCCCCGCTGTGGCGGACGCTGTGGGAGCTGCGCGATGAGCTGGCCTGAGGAGCCCGCGGGCGCGGTGGAGGAGCTGGCGGGGTGCCGTGATCCGTTCCTGATCGGGGTGCGGCACCACTCCCCCGCGCTCGCGGCGGCGGTTCCGGCGATGCTGGAGCGGGCGGCGCCCGAGGTGCTGCTGGTCGAGCTGCCGGAGGAGTTCGCGCCGTGGCTGGCGTGGCTGGCGGACCCGGCGACGGTGCCGCCGGTGGCGCTGGCGGGCAGCGGCGCGGCGGGGGGACTGGTGTTCCTGCCGTTCGCGGAGTTCTCCCCGGAGCTGGCCGCGATCCGCTGGGCGCGGGAGGCGGGGGTCGAGGTGGTGCCGTTCGACCTGCCGCTGGCGGCGCGGGAAGCGGGCTCCCGCCCGGTTTCCGGCCGGCGCGGGGTCGCCGCGGCGCTGCGGGCCGGGGCGGGGGGCCGGCCGGGGGACGATCTGTGGGACCGGCTCGTGGAGGCGCCCGCGCCCGGTTCCGCGCCCGAGGAGCTGCGGCGGGCGGCGCTGCTGGTGGGCTGGGCGCTGCGGGCGGACGAGGAGGCCGTGGACCCGTACGACCTGCGCCGGGAGGCGCACATGCGGCGCCGCCTGGGTGCGTACGCGGACCGGCGCGCGGCGGCCGTGATCGGTGCCTTTCACGCGCCCGCGCTGCTGCCCGGGGTGGAGCGGGGCGGCGCCGGCGAGCCGGTGGGCGGCGAGGTCGTCACGTCGCTGGTGCCGTACGCGTACGGGCTGCTGGACGAGCGGTCAGGTTATCCGGCGGGGATCCGCGACCCGGAGTGGCAGCGGGGCGTGTATCTGGCGGGCGGCGATCCGGCGCTGCTGGACGAGTTGCTGCTGTCGTCGGCGGTAGGGATCTGTGCCGCCGTGCGGGACGCGGGGCACCCGAGCGGCCCGGCCGACGCCCGGGAGGTGGTCCGGGTGGCGCGGGACCTGGCCACGCTGCGAGGGCTGCCGGCCGCGGGGCGCGGGGAGCTCGCGGAGGCCGCGCAGACGGTACTGACGCAAGGTCAGCTCTTCGGGCGTGGCCGGGTGGTGGCCGCCGCGATGGAGCGGGTCCTCGTCGGGGACCGGCGCGGGCGGCTCGCGCCCGGGACGCCGCGTTCGGGGCTCGGCCCGGCGGTGGAGGCGCTGCTGGGGCGGTTGTCGCTGCCGGCTCCGGACGCGCCCGAGCGGCGGGAGGTGCGGCTGGACCCGCTCAGGGGCGACCTGGACCGCGCGCGGGAGATCTGCCTGCGGCGGCTCGCCGTGTGCGGGGTGCCGTACGGCGAGGAGGCCCCGGTGGCGGGCGTGGGCGGGGCCGACGCCCTCACGACCCGCTGGACGGTGGCGTGGACGCCGTCCACCGCGGCGATGCTGGACGTGACGGGTGTGCACGGGGTGACCCTGGAGCAGGCCGCCGCCGGGGTGCTGCGCCGGCGGCACGCCTCGTGGGCGCGGGAGGGTGGGCCGACCGCGGCGCAGCTCCTGGAGGGGCTGCGGGAGGCGGCGCGGTGCGGCCTGCCCGGCCTCGCGGCGGAGCGGCTGGCGGAGGCCGCCGTCGCGCTGCCCGCCTCCGGGACGCTGCCCGAACTCCTCGACGGCCTCGCGCTGGTGGACCGCATCCGGTCCGGACATGTGCCGGGGCTGCCCGTGGGGTGGCGCCGGGACGCGGTCGAGGGGGCGTACGAGGAGCTCGCCGGCGCCGGGGTCCGCGCGCTGGACGGGCTCGCCGGCTCCACGGACCCGGACGACGCCCGCGCGCTGGTCGCGCTCGCCCGCCGGGCCGCCGACACGGCCGGGAGGGACCTGCGGCTGGCGGACGCCCTGGCCCGGCTGGACGCCGACGGCACGCCCCTGATCCGTGGGGCGGCCGGCGCGGCACGGGTGCTGCTGGGGCAGCGGGACGCCGGGGAGTTCGGCGCCCTGCTCGCCTCGCGGGCGGACGGTGCGACGACGCCCCCGCTGCGGGCGGAACTGGCCGACGCCCTGCGCGGCGCGCTGCTCGCGGCGGGCCCGCTCCTGGAGACCGGCAGGGCGCTGGAGCCGCTGCTGGAGCGGGTCGGGGCGTGGCCGGACCGGGGCTTCCTGGACCGGCTGCCCGCGCTGCGGGCGGGCTTCGACGCGCTGTCGCCCGCGGCCCGTTCGCGGGTGCTGGCGGCGGTGGAGGACCGCACGGGTCTCGCGGCGGGCACGCTGCCGGACGCGGTGCCCGACGCGGCGGCCCTCGCCCGCCTGGCATGGGCGGACCTGGCGGGCCGCGAGGCGCTCGCCGCGCGGGGGCTGGGGACGGGGACGGGGATGGGGGCGCGGCCTGCCACGCCCACTTCGGTACGGACGTCCTCGACCACCCGACGACCGCGCGCTTCTCCGCGATGCTCCGCGACGCCGTGCACACCGTC
>NZ_JBEXQK010000057.1:0-35315 GCF_040612535.1 Streptomyces sp. NPDC006368 | reverse complement strand
CCTCGTACGTGTACCCCTTGAGCTCGCGCTCCTTGACCCGCTCGACGACCCGGCCGACCAGGGCGCGGTCGCCGCCGAGGTCGATGCCGAGCTCCCTGCTCTTGAGCTCGACGGAAGCCCGCCCCGCCATGTCGGAGACGAGCATCCGCATCGTGTTGCCCACGCGTTCGGGGTCGATGTGCTGGTAGAGGTCGGGGTCGACCTTGATGGCGGAGGCGTGCAGGCCCGCCTTGTGTGCGAAGGCGGAGACGCCGACGTACGGCTGGTGGGTGTACGGGGTGAGGTTGACGACCTCCGCGATTGCGTGCGAGATCCGGGTCATCTCGGCCAGCGCGCCGTCGGGCAGCACCCGCTTGCCGTACTTGAGCTCCAGGGCGGCGACGACCGAGAAGAGGTCGGCGTTGCCGACCCGCTCGCCGTAGCCGTTGGCGGTGCACTGGACGTGGGTGGCGCCCGCGTCCACGGCGGCGAGGGTGTTGGCGACGGCGCAGCCGGTGTCGTCCTGGGCGTGGATACCGAGCCGGGCGCCGGTGTCGGCGAGCACCGTGGCGACGACGGCCTGGACCTGGGCGGGGAGCATGCCGCCGTTGGTGTCGCAGAGGATGACGACGTCGGCGCCGGCCTCGGCGGCGGCGCGTACGACGGCTTTGGCGTACTCGGGGTTGGCGCGGTAGCCGTCGAAGAAGTGCTCGCAGTCCACGAAGACTTGGCGGCCCTGCTCGCGAAGGTAGGAGACGGTGTCGGCGACCATTTCCAGGTTCTCCTCCAGGGTGGTGCGCAGCGCGAGTTCCACATGGCGGTCGTGGGACTTGGCAACCAGCGTGATCACCGGGGCGGCGGAGTCGAGGAGCGCCTTGACCTGCAGATCGTCAGCGGCCCGGGCGCCAGGACGGCGCGTGGCGCCGAAAGCGACGAGCCGGGCGTGCTTGAACGCGATCTCCTGCTTCGCGCGGGCGAAGAACTCCGTGTCACGTGGATTGGCCCCTGGCCAACCGCCCTCGATAAAGCCCACACCGAAGTCATCCAGATGCTGCGCGATGGTCATCTTGTCCGCGACGGTGAGGTTGATGCCCTCACGCTGTGCGCCGTCGCGCAGCGTGGTGTCGAAGACGTGAAAGACGTTGTGTGTCATGGCGGGTGTTTCCTGTCCAAGTCTGCCAGGCCGGGGTAAGGCCGCTGCTCAGGGCTGTTGATGGAGAAAACAAAAAGACCCCTCGCGGAATGCGAGAGGTCTGCGTGCGGGCGGTGAGCCGCCTGGGAGGGATCGCCCCCAGGTCACCTCGGTGCCGGCACGCTGGCGCTAATAATGAACTGGCGCTGCATGGCGGGCATTCTCACACGAACCCGCCACCGCGGAAAGGTCATCTCACTATCCGGGCACGCCGTCCGGGCCGACGCCTGAAAACTCACCGAGCTGAGCCACCGCTCGCTTGGCGGAACCTGAAGCCGATACGCCCCCGGTGACCACACAGGGTGAGTTGTCGCTCCACTCCAGTTGGCATGCCTCGTCACTCGGGAAAAGTGAAGCCCAGTTCGCGCAGTACGCGGCCCGCCTCTTCGAGGCCCAGGAGGCCGGCGCCAGCGACCAGCAGCTCCAGCAGATCGTGGCCGAAGGGCTCAAGGATGTACTTCCAGGACGGCGGCCGCCGTGCTGGAAGCCTGGAGGAGGTCTGGTTTACGGACGCCCAGCACCTGGAGTTCGAGCTGTAGCAGCTGCTCCCCGAACAGCCCGCGAGCCCCGGATGTGACTGAGCACTACAGATGGCTCAGGAGCACTGGATCTGTCGGTCTGTGCATTTGAGTTGGCGGGCAGGATAGCGCCCCAGAGGGCTGACCTGGGCTGTTTCTCCGAACTCTCCGCTTTCCCTCTCGCGGGCCGACGCGGCGAGGTTCGCGGCCACCGCGCGGGCGGCCGCTGTGGCCGGTTGGTCCTACTTGTTGGTGGTGGGCTGGCGTCCACACGCGGCGGAGGTGATCGAGGCGCTGGCTGCGCGACGTCGGACGACGCAGGACCGACTTGGCCTTCAGAGCCGGTTGCTGGCCTGAGTCGAAGCGGGGCCGGTCCGGCTGGGACGGCTCGTGGCAGCAACGCAGGGACCCGCGGTCGCCCGGGCTCACCTTCTCCACTGACGCAGGTGGCCGGCTGTACGGCTCGCCGCGCCCGTTCGTCACCTCCCGGTACCGGCCGGGCGGCAGCCGATCAGGGGCCGCAGCTCGTCAACGGGATGCGAATAAGGCACTCAGAAGTGATTCTGCCGCCCAGAGACCCCCATGACTTGCTGGAATCAACTGACAACCGCCGTAGTGGGCGGTCGGTGAACGGTGAAGGGATGACAATGAGCACTGCCCCAACGGCAGCCACGGACGGTGAGCACTCCGCAGCGGCGATCAGCACGGTCGCGGGGACCGGAAGCGCCGGGTTCAAGGGGGACAACGAGCCGGCCGTATCAGCTCAGTTGAATGCTCCCTACGGTGTCGCGGTGGACAGCGCCGGAGCCCTCTACATCTCCGACTACAGCAACCATCGGATCCGGAAGGTCACCACGGACGGGAAAATCAGCACGTTCGCGGGGAACGGGTCCGCCGGAACCCGGGGGGACAACGGTCCTGCCGTCTCGGCCCAGCTGAACTGCCCGCGTCAGATTGCGGTGGACAGGGCCGGCACTCTCTACGTCGTCGATACCGGCAACCATCGGGTCCGGAAGATCACGGCCGATGGGACGATCAGCGCCGTCGCCGGCACGGGCAGCCCGGGATTCAGTGGTGACGGCGGCCTGGCCACGGCCGCCAAGCTGAACACTCCGCTCGGGGTGGCGGTGGATGGCACCGGCGTCCTGTACGTCACCGACTACGGCAACTGCCGGGTCCGGAAGATCGCGGCCGACGGGACGATCAGCACGGTCGCGGGGAACGGGTCCGCCGGCCCCGGGGGTGATGGGGGTCCAGCGGTTTCAGCCCAGCTGAACAACCCGCACGGGGTGGCGGTGGACGGCGCGGGCGTCCTCTACATTGCCGATGCGGACAATCACCGGGTCCGGAAGGTCGCGGCCGACGGGACGATCAGCACGGTCGCCGGCACCGGTAGCGCGGGATTCGGCGGTGACGACGGTCCGGCCACTTCGGCCCAGCTGAACCTCCCTTTGGCGGTGGTGGTGGACAGCGCCGGAAACCTCTACGTCTCCGAGTACAACAACCACCGGGTCCGGAAGATCACGCCTGACGGGACGATCAGCACCGTCGCCGGCACAGGTACCAAAGGCTCCGCCGGTGACGGAGGCCCGGCCGACTCGGCCCAGTTGCAACATCCGCGGGGTCTCGCTGCCGACTGTGTCGACACCCTCTACATCGCCGACCGGAACAATCACCGGATCCGGAAGGTCGCGTCGAAGCTGATGGCCGGGCTGCCCGACTCGGGCACAGTGGTCTCCTGGGCCAACGTCCGGAGCAGGCTGCGGATGGGAGTCCTGCGTGAGTCCACCCAGGACGGTGCCGAGATCCACCAGTCCCTCGCCTCCCCCAGGGCCCACCAGCAATGGCGGCTGATCGCGGCAGGCCAGGACAGCGGCGAAATCCTGTACAGGATCGAGAACGTGCGCAGCGGCAAGGTCCTGGAGGTCGTCGGAGGAGGGACGGCAGACGGGGCGGTGGTCGCGCAGCGCGCCTACGAAGGAAGCGCCGCAGATCACCAGCAGTGGAGGCTGATCCCCGTGGGCTCCGCGACCGACACTCCGCGGGTGTACGAGATCGCGAACCGCAACAGCGGTCTGCTGTTGCGCGTCGACACCAACGCCCCCACGGTGGTCAAGCAGTACGGGGCACAGGGTGACCACCGCGACCGGCAGTGGCAGCTGCTCCCCGTGTGACACATGAACGAGTGGTCAGGGGGCTTCTCGCCCCCTGACCACTCGTTCATGTGGGCCTACTCGGAGTCGGACGGCTTCTCAGCGGTTGCCTTGGGCGCCTTGGGGGGCTCCTCGGCCTTGGGCGACGCCGGGGCCTCGGGAGCCTTGAAGTCGCTCCTCTTCGGCGGCTGCAAGCCCTCGTCCTTCTGCAGGTCGCTGTGCTGCGTCACCGTCTCGCTGGACTTCTCCATGCCGGCGGCCGCCGCCGTGGATACCGAGCTGGGGTCCTGGGCGTACTCGGCCTGCGCGCCGGCGGATTCCTGCGTGGTCTGGATGAAGGAGGCGAGGAAGCCCAGGACGGCCCGCGCTTCGGGCGACTGCTCCTGAACGATCTTCGCCCGGTGGGAAGCACCATGGATCCCGCTGGTGAACAGGCTCGTGGTCGTGTCGTCGTATGTGTCGTCGTCCGCGTCCTCGAAGTCGACGCCCGCGCCCGGTTGCGGCTTGTCGCGGTCGGTGGTCACCGAGAACAGCCCGGCGCCCTTACCCGCGGAGCCGAAGACGTTGCTGAACACCATGGTCGTCACCTCTGGTCGTTGTGGCGGCGTCAACCGCCCGCTCACGGCTTCTTGTACAGGTCTCGTTGGCTGTCGGTCAGGCTCTCGCCGTCGAACATCGTGTGGTGGACCTCCAAGGCGGAGACGACCTCGGCCAGACCCTTCATGCGGAAGCCGCCGCCCGCCAGGTCGAGGTCATTGATGTCGCGGGCGACCAACTGGTCGAGCCCGGGGTAGTCGTCCGGCTGAGGGGGAGACAGGACGGCCACCGGCACGGCGTACTTCACCGCGAGGAGCCCGGAGAAGGTCACCGGGATCTCGTAGGTGTACTGCTTGAGGGCACGGCGCTGCGTGACGATGGTCTCGACGCGGGAGCCCGGCGGGACTTTGCCGGAGATCTGTGATTTCGAGGCCCAGCTGGTGGTCAGGGAACCGCCGACGGAGGCCGCGATGCCCTGGGCCAGTGCGGCGTTGAGACCCGCGGTGCCGGTCGCGCTGCCCGTGGTGGTGAAGTCCACCGAGCCGGTCATCGTGGCCGAGGCGGAGTTCGTCATTCCGTTGGTCACCGCCGTGTCGACGGTGTTGGCGTTGTCGACTCCCATGCTGTCCTTGCTGTTCTTGTTGGTCACCGTGTTGGCGTTCTTGTTCGCCATTTCGTTCTTGAGCTGCGTCCCCAGCTGTCCCTGGAGGTTCAGGCCGAGCTTGTTCTGCAGCTGCAGTTGCAACTGTGCGCTGACGCTGCCGCCGAAGGTGAGCTTGGAGTCTCCCGAGAGTGACCAGGTGGCCCCGTTCGACACGTTGAAGTCGACCGAGTCGGTGAAGGTCATCTCGGACTGGCTGCGGTTGACGTAGGTGCGCGAGGAGAACGTGTCGGGCGGGGGCTGGGTGATGTTGCGCCGCTCCTCGATCAGCGGTTCCCCGAGGTTCATGTAGGCGAGCCAGCCCAGCCCGTACGCGGTGCCGGGGAAGGAGCCGAAGCTCGACTTGTTCACGGAGAACCCGACGGGCTTGTGGCGCACACCGTAGTCGTCGACATAGACGAGGTTGGGGTGCTCCAGGATGGACTGCCAGGTCTGCTCGATGTTGAGTTCCCGCAGGTTTTTCTTCGTCAGCGGCTGGCGCTTGGCCCGTTCCAGGTTGTACGCGTTGGAAGGCAATTTCTGTCCTCGACTGATCTGGCCGAAACCGCACTCGGTGAAATGGCAACAGGAATCTGCAGACGTTCCGGAAAGCGAAACTAGCAGGGGCCCATTGCCCAAGAAGGCAACCCTGGGTTTCCACACTCAAACGGGTGATCAAGATTTTCTGGTTGCCCTCGATCACCCGATCGATAATCATCCCGGGCCCCACGCTGGTGTCGTGACCTCGAATGTTGCCACTTTGGCCGTATTTGATTCGGTCATGCATTCGCTTGCGAAGTAGCTTCCATCGCGGGTGATTGAGCATCCGGAAACGCCGCGTGATAAACCATTTCACTGAGCGCCCGAGGCGTTGTTCTCCACATCAAGAACAGGTGAGGTTTGCGGCGATGTACACCCAAGAACGCACGGCAATGGCGAATTTGGTGGTCGGCGGCCCGGTGGCGGTGAACAGCTACGACAACGCGATCGTGGCCGCACTGGTCGAGAACCGGCCGGTCATGCTCGTCCACGCCTTCAACGGCGGCTACCTGCGGCCCGCCGAGCTGAAGGCGGACAGCCACGACAAGGGCGTCAAGCTGGCCACCGCACTCGACCCGGCCACCAAGGACGCACAGGGCCACCTCTGGCACATCAGCCCCGGTGGCTTCTTCGGGCAGCGGCCGCTGTACTTCATCGAGAGCGCCGCGGGCCAGGTGTCGCCCCAGCCCGCCGGCACAGCCGAGGCCGGCGCCGGGCGCGGCGACGACGGAGCGCCGAAGCCGCAGCGCAGGCGCATCACCGCCCACCAGGACGCTCCCAAGAGCACGGCCGACACCGTCCAGGTCGGTCTCCCCGGCAAGGTCGGCGACAAGTGGCGAGGGAAGAACGGCGCGACCGAGGACACCCAGCTCTGGGTCGTCACGGTCACGCCGTGGGGCGGCATCACCTTCGTGCCGATCACCCACCCCGACGCCATCCTCGGGTTCAAGGACCACGCGGTGACCGCCGACAGCGAGGTCCGTCTCACCTACAACTGGGGCGGGGACTTCACCGGGACGGTCATCAACACGTTCTACCCGCGGCTGCCCAGCGAGTGGAACGTCCCGTACCACCACGTCTTCACGTGATCCGCGGCCCCCGCGGCGCACCCGTCCCGAGCCAACGCCCCAACCGCCTGGAAGAGGCACCACGATGCCCGTCCCCACGCAAGAACTGAAGCTGGAGATCGTCAACGCCGCCACGGGGGAAACCCTCGGCGCCAAGGCCGCGCCGAGCGTGGACGGGGCGCTCGTCGTCCGCGCCTACCCCCATGGCGGCCCGAGCCCGGAGCAGTGGCAGCTCACCCCCGTACCGGCGGCACAAGCCGACCGGGCTTATGTGATCCGCAACGCCCTCAGCGGCAAGGTTCTCGACGACGACCCCGCCGCGGTAGACCGGGGCGTCCGCCAGTGGGCCGTCGCGGCCGGCAAGAAGAGCCAGCAGTGGTATGTCGTCCCCGCCGACGGCCACGCGGGCCTCTACTTCATCGAGGGCGCGGCCGGCGGCGCTGTTCTCGACCTCGCCGACCCCGGGAAGGACGACACCCGGATCGTTCTTCGCGAGTACGACGACAGCTCGGAGAGCCAGCGGTGGCGCCTCGTTCCGGCCGAACCGGAGCGCACCAGCGACCTCGTGCTGAACTGGGCGCCGCTGAGCCACTGGAACAGCCGCCAGTCCTGGCGACTGACCCACAGCGGAACCACCCTGCGGCCGGCACCCGGCGCGACGCCCTCCTTCAGCAACGTACTGCTGGTCCTGGAGAAGTTCGGAAGCGACCAGGACGCCGGCGGGTGGAAGACGGACGGGTCCAACCGCTGCCCTGTTGGCCAGGCGGGCTGGTGGGCGGGGCTCGGCGAACGGTTCCTCGCCGACACCACAGGAACAGGGCTCGCGGACATCGTCGGGCTCAAACCCGCAAAGGGGGCTGTGACCTCGTCCAGCAGAGGGGATGGGACGTTCGACGACGACGAACGGGTTCTGCACCCACCCGCGTCCTCCGCGAGTCCCTCGGACCTGTGGACCCTCGCGGACCTCACGGGCGAGAGCCGTCCCAGTGTCGTCGTGCTTTCCGCCGAGGGTGTCCGGGTGTCCACAAAGGACGGGGGCGGACAGTTCGCGCCCGCGGGCGGCGAGTTGGTCCTCAAGGCGTTCGGCCACGGCACGCAGGCCGGCAGTTGGCTCGTCGGCAACCACCCTCGGTTCCTCGCCGACACCACCGGCGACGGCAGGCTCGACATCGTCGGCTGCCACGACGACGGCCTCTGGGTATCACTCCAGAACGAGGAAGGAAAGTTCGCACCGCTCGCAGGTGAACCCGCCCTCCGGGCATTCGGCCACAGCGAGGAGGCCGGTGGCTGGCTTGCCAGCAAGCACCCTCGGTTCCTCGCCGACACCACCGGCGACGGCAGGCTCGACATCGTCGGCTGCCACGACGACGGCCTCTGGCTATCACTCCAGGACGGGGAAGGGACGTTCGCCGAGCCTCTGTACGTCCTCGACGACTTCGGGGTCAACCAGGGGTGGAGCTCAATCGAGGAACACCCTCGGTTCCTGGTCAAGACCACCAGCGACGGACCACTGGACATCGTCGGCTTCGGCCCGCAGGGCGTCGTCGTCGCACGCGGGCGCGGCGATGGCACCTTCGAGCCCTCCCAGCTCGTCCTGAACGACTATGGGCAAGCCCAGGGGTGGACGGGCGAGAAGCACCTCCGGCTCCTCGCCGACGTCACCGGCGACGGCAACCCCGACATCGTCGGCTTCGGCAACGAGGGCGTCTGGGTATCGCACTGCCGCGACGGCGGCCAGTTCGAACAGGCCCAGCTGGTGTGCCGCGGGTTCGGGTACAACGATGACGCAGGCGGCTGGCGGGTCGACCGCCACCCCCGCTTCCTCACCGACATCACCGGCGACGGACGCGTCGACATCGTCGGCTTCGGCGGCCCGGGAGTGCACGTGGCCCGCAACCTCTTCCGCCGCTTCAGGACCCGGTAACCCCGAGGACACCCACAGCCACATCACGACGAGTGTGCGCGACTGGGGTGTGCCTGGAAGGTGTGCTCGTGCTGGCCCACCGAAGTGTCTGGTCCTGCAGGACCCAGTCCCTCCCGCGCATTCACTTGATCGTGAAGTTCGAGCAGCAAGTCACCCTGGAGGAGTTCGACTTCACCGCTTCCTCGAAGCTGCCTGCGGACAGATCCGTGACCTCGGCGCCCTGCGCTGGCTCCACTCCGTCGAGTCGGTCATCCTGTTCGGACCCGTCGGAGTCGGCAAGACAGACGTCGCCCAGGCCCTCGGTCACCTCGCCGTTCGCCAGGGCGCCCACGTCCGATTCGCCAAGACCAGCCGGATCCTCGCGGACCTGGCCGGCGGCCACGCGGACCGCACATGGGACGAGGACTCATCCTCGACGACTTCGCCATGCGCCAGCTCGGCGCCTCCCAGGCCGAATGACCTCTACGAGCTGGTCAGCGAACGGTAGGGCAGGTCCCTGATCATCACCAGTAACCGGGCGCCCAGCGACTGGTATCCGCTCTTCCCCAACCCCGTCGTCGCCGAGTCACTCCTGGACCGGCTGATCAACACCAGCCACCAGGTCATCATGAACGGCCCCAGCTACCGCCCGAACACGCGCCCCAAGAACCCGACCGACAAGCCGGCCAAGCCCACGATCACCTAGGACCGTGTCCCGGAGGGTCAGTCCGGCGAGGATGTCGGTCCGGGATGAGATCGTTTCCCGCATGGCCGACACAGACGAAGCAGAATCCGACGTTGAACACGCCGTCATCGCTCGATATCGACTGGCCGATGACGGCCTTGGCGAGTCAAGCCAACGGGAGGCCGTCCGCCAAGCCCAGTCCCTCCTGACCGAGGCGATCGAGCAAGCCGACGTCGGCGAGTTCGACGGAAACGAGTACGGAGGCGGCGAGGTGGTCCTCTACGCCTACGGACCGGACGCCGATGCACTCTTCGCTGTCATGGAACCCATCCTGAACGACCTGCCGTTCCGGCCAGCACACGTCGTCTTGCGCTACGGCTCCGTCGATGACCCATCGGCTGCCGAGCATCGCATCGAGCTCTGACCAGACGAGTCACCAGCCCAGCCAGACGGGCACCTGGGGAATTACGTGAACTTACCCCTGGGGGATTACGCGAACGTCCACAACCGCACCGTCACACAGCCCAGTTAGAGAGATCATGACTGACAACACCAAGCCGACCCGCCCCTCGTGAACGTTCACGTCCACGTCCTCGTCCGGCAGGGCGACAAGCTGCTCCTCTCCCAGCGCGGGGGACCATACGGATACGGCCAGTGGCACGCACCGTCCGGCAAGCTCGACCCAGGAGAGACGCCCGCCCAGGCCGCCGCGCGGGAGCTGGAGGAGGAAACCAGCCTCCGCGCCGACCCGGCCACCCTCACGCTGCTCCACACCGTGGTCCACCACCAGGGCGACGGCACGCCGGACCGTATCGGCTTCTTCTACGAGGCGACGCGGTACACCGGCGAGCCCATCAACCGGGAACCGGAGAAGTGCCTGGAACTCGAATGGTTCGCTGAACACGCCCTTCCACAGAACCTGATCGCGTACCCCGCTGCTGGGCTCTACGGCAGCCTCAACAAACCCGGCGGCCTGACTTTTCACAACTGGCCCGAACAGGAGGGAGAGAAGGACCGGGTGTGACCGTTCATACCGGTGCTTTGCGACTTCCCGAACTGCGTCCTGCCCAGCTACACCGTGAGCGCGGAGCGGCAGGCCCGGAGGAAGTGACCGGAGCGGCCGGCGGGCCGGCTTGCTCCGTGCGAGCCAGGTGACGCAGGCAAGATGTCCCGTTCCGCCTGCGGGGCCCGCGTACGCGGGGGATGGTCCCCATGACCAGGGTGCCCAGAACATGCAGCAGCTCGCGCTGCGCGCTGAGGCGCGCCATGAGAGGGCTTATGGGCGTTGTATCCGTTTCGGTGAAAGTGGTATGTCATCCGAGTGTCGGCCCATAGAATCGCTGGTCAGGAAGACTGCTCCCCGCGCGTGCGGGGGTAGTCCGGGGGGTTCACACCTCCGGTAGTACCTCCGGTGCAACTTTGGGTCCGCCTGTGCGGACAACTGTTGGTGCAACCCTCTTCGAGGGCGCCCGCCGGCAGGCTTGCCCAGACTTCACCAACCGCCCGAGCCGTCGAACTGGCGCAGGAAGTCGGCCAGCTGGCGGCGCTGGCGCTGCTCTACGGCGAGCTGCCGAGCGAGCTGGGAGCGGTCGATGTGGGCTTCCACCGCTTCGAGGACCAGGCGCTGGAGCTCGGCCGGTTCGAGGGCCTCAACTTCCCACTGGACCGGCTGGTCAACGTCGAAGCCGTACCGCTGCGCGAAGGCCGGCCACCGCGGGTCGTCCCGTTTGCCCTCGGCAGCGGGAAGTCCGTAGGCCTGCATCTGGTCGTAGGTGAGGAGGACGCGCTTGACCCGGGACCAGCAGCCGGTGCGTGCGATCCAGTCGCGTTCGAGTCCTCGCCGGAGCAGTCGAAGTCTCCGATGCTTTTCTGGGGCTTCGTGGGTGTGCGATTGGAGTTTCCGCAGCTCAGGAGCGGTCACGAGCACTGTAGCGGATGCAACAGGTGTGGTGCAGGGGCTACTCGCCTTCGCCGTCCGCGGTGCATCGGGCGATCTTGAGGTGGGACCGGAATACTCAGAAATCTGCCGCAACGATCGGTAAGGCTGGTCAGCAGGCGGCCGAGCCTGGTGAGGGAGCGCCGGCCACAAACCGGAGCGGTGGCGGTCGACCGGCCTGGTTCGCGGCCCGGAATCGCGAATTGCCGACCAGATCATTCCGTTACGGGAAGGCACTCGGCGAGCAGGTCGACGACGTCGTGCCAGACTCGCTGCGCGTGCCGTGGGTGGTAGCCAACGCCGGGGACCACGAGGTGGTCGACCGGCGGGTGGTGGAAGGCGTGCAAGGCGCCGCCGTAGACCACGAGGCGCCAGTCGACGCCTGCGGCCTGCATCTCGGCGGTGAACGCGTCCCGTTGCGCGGGCGGCATGATCGGGTCATCCGATCCGACCCCGGCCCACACCGGGCAGCGGATGCGCGCCGCCTCGCCCGGTCGGCCCGTGGTAGTTGCGTTGACTGTCCCGATCGCCCGCAGGTTGACGCCGTCGCGCCCGAGTTCCAGCGCGATGGCGCCCCCGGTGCCGTAGCCGACGGCGGCGATCCGGTCGGGGTCGGTCCGCGGTTCGGCGCGCAGCACGTCGAGCGCCGCGTGGCCGATGCCCCGCATCCGGTCGGGGTCGGCGAGCAGCGGCATGCAACGCGCCAGCATCTCCTCGGGGTTACCCAAATAGCGCCCGCCGTGAAGGTCGAAGGCCAGCGCTACGTATCCCAGCTCGGCAAGAGCATCGGCCCGGCGGCGCTCGACGTCGCTGAGCCCCATGCCCTCTGGCCCGAGCAGCACCGCGGGCCGGCGGTCGACACCGGCCGGGACGGCGAGGTGCCCGATCATCGTCAGACCGTCGGCCTGGTACTCGACCGTGCGCGTCGTAATCGTCATGAGACTGGACCGTAGTGATTGTCGAGCTCGGTCGGGCCGGTGTTCACCGCTGGCAGAACAGCGCGGGTATGCCTCTGAAATGCGGCGATGGCTTACAGGATCCGTCACAGACCCCGTTCCCGACAACCCGGTTCCCGGCCGCTGAGAGACCGGGACCGGGTTGTTGCGGGCGCGTGCGCTTACCCGGGCGGGTTGGGTGAGCGGTCGGCGTGGCGGTTGAGCCGGGCCATGAGCTCGCGGTTTGCAGCGCGGGCGGCGGCGAGGTCGTCGTCGCGTTCCTGGAGTTTCAGTTCCAGGTCGATCGCCTGCTGTTCGAGGGTGGTGATCCGGGCCTTGAGCTGCTCGGTGTCATCGGGGCCGCCGATGCCCACCTCGCGCCAGACCTGCTCGCCGAGTGCTTGGCTGAGGCGCTGTTCGAGGCGGCGGACCTGGGTGGCGAAGCGGGCGGTACGGGCGTCAGCGGCTTGTCCGAAGACAGAGCAGACCACGTGGGACAGCCAGGTCAAGACTCTCATGGGTCGGCTGGCGGCGGAGAAGGGCGCCCTCAGGGGCACCGCGAAAACGTTCGGCGAGTACGAACTCGACCGGCGTCAGCAGTTCAGTGGCCCTCAGGCCCGACATCAGCACGTACTGAACCACTGTCACGCGCGCAGCGGCACGACGGCCTGACTGCGCAACGCTTCGATGCTCTCCGGGGGACGGCGCATGCTGACGTACTACGAAGTCATGACGACTGACTTCGGGCTCCTCTCGACCGCCGCCGATAAGTGGCGGGAGATGGCGGGCGAGTTCCACAAGGTCGAGGAGCGCTACCGGGACAGCGTTCAGAAGATCACGATGGACCGTACCTGGCTCGGCGAGAGCGCGAGCGCGGCCCAAACGAACTTCGCCGCGACGCGTTACGAGTACCAGACTGCACAAGCGCAGGCCAAGGCAATCGCGAGCCTGCTGCGGGCCGCTCACGAGCAGTTCACCGACCTCAAGAAGAGAGTCGAGAGTGCCCGGGACGATGCGATAGCCGCCGGAATGACCGTCTCCGAGCAGGGACGCGTCGCCTTCGACTTCTCCAAGCTCACACCCGCCGAGCGCAGCGCATACCACCACGATCCCGGCGGTCAGACAATCATTCGTGAATCTGTCGCGACGTGGCAGCAGCACATTGACGACCGTGTGAAGGCCGTCTCCGAGGCCGACCAGGCCGTCAAGACCGCACTTAGCGCCGCCGTTGTCGACAGCAACAAGGACGCCTTCGGCAAGGGCGACGACGCTACCTTCAACGGATTCAACGCCCACGCCGAGGGGGACCTGGCGAAGGCCGGGGCGTCGAAGGCGGACGAGGCCAAGACGAAGACCGACGGATGGACGTCCGAGGGTACGGCCTCGGCGAAGGGGCCCAGCGCCGAGTTCAAGGTCACCGGGCCCAAGTACGGCAAGGAGGGCTCGGTCAAGGCCGCCGCCGACCTCTTCCACGTCAACGCCGAAGGGTCGATGACCAACGGGGACTGGAAGCTCTCCGGGGTCGCCGATGCCTACGGAGGCGCCAGGGCTACCGCGAACTTCGGCTTCACCGACACGGGCCTCAACGCCAAGGCCGAGGCGTCCGTGGGACTCCGCGGGCTCGCCGAGGGCCGGGCCGAGTATGGTCCCTACGCTGCCGTCTATGGACGGACCGAGGGCTTCGCCGGCGCCGAGGCGAGTGCCGGCCTCAAGGCGGGCAAGAACGGCGTCGTCGTCAACGCGAAGGCGTTCGCCGGAGGGAAGGCCTCCGTGGCCGGAGGCGGCGAGATCGCCGGCATCGGCTTCGGCGCGACGGCCGAGGGGTGGGCTGGTCCTGGTGCGGAGGCCAAATGGGGCTTCGAGAAGCACGACGACGGCGTGTACAAGTTGGGCGGCAAGGTGGGACGGTCCCCCGCTCTCGGCGGCTCCGTGGGACTCGAGTTCACCGTCGACCCGGACAAGGTGTCCAAGAGCGTCGGCGACGCGGCCGACGCGGTGGGCAACACGGTCGGGGACGGAGTCGACACGATCGGTGACGCCGCCGGCTCGGTCAAGGACACCGTCGGCGGCTGGTTGTCCTGATGTACTTCCTGTGGAAGGAGGGCCCACGATGCCCATGAAACTGCCGGTACCGATCGAGTTCCGCCTGCCGGAGGGCTGGCTCCCGGCCGCGCCCCCGGACGGGATCGACGTCCCAGGGGTGGCCTTCGCCGCGGTGCATCCGCACCCGGACCGCGGGTTCACCGCCAACATCACCGTCGCCGGAGAGGTTCCGCAGGACTCGGCGACCCTGGCCGAACTCGCCGACGCGTCGGCGCAGCGCCTGCGCGAGGTCGTCGAGCCGGTCGTCGTGACCCAACGCCGCGAGGTCGGGTTCGAAGACGCGCCCGCCCTGACCCAGCGGCTGACTTTCTCGGGCGTCGTTGGCGACACGCAACACGACCTCGTCCAGTCACAGGTGTTCCTGACCTTCTCGGATGTCCTGAACCCGCACCGGCGGGCGGTGATCCGGCTAGCCCTGACCGCCACCGCGGACCAGCACAACGAGGCCCTGGGGGACTTCCAGGAGTTCGTGCGCACGGTTCGCCCGGACACCGGGGCGGGAGCGTAGCGATGGGCCTCCTGGACAACTACTTCGGCACTCGGCGCCCCGACGAAGGCGTAGCACCGCGTACGTCCCTGGAGGTCCGGTCAGCGTTGCTGGCGCTCAATGGTCCAGGCGTCCCCTTCGTCGTACGCAACGGGACGCCGAAGGAGGGCGACCTGGTGGCCGAGTGCCGGCTTCCCGAGCTGCGCGTGCGGCTCTGGACCCGGATGCGCTTGGACGCGGCGAAGCACGAGGTGCGGGCCGTAGACGAGCAGTGGGAGGTCTCGCTAACCGAGCACGTCCTCGGGCAGCGCTCCCGCGGGCCGGCGAACGCGGTGTACCGGGTGTGGGGAAAGGAGACGGGGCCCGACGGTCGCGAGCGCAGGGTTGAGACGTTCCGCTTTGAGACCCGGGAGATGAAGGACCCCCTGCGCCAGGCCGTCCTCGACGCCGGCTGGACCTGGCGTGGTGTGCTGTTGCGGCTCTGACCGCCCATGGCCGTCAACCGGTCAGGATCGGAGAAGCCCCGGCGACCCGCCCGGTCCTGCGTCCTCGGCGTGGGAGGCGTATTCCCACACCGGCAATCTCGGTCACCGGGCGGCCCCGTGTCTCGCGACAGCGGAGTAGCAGGGGTGCGCCACCTGGTGCGCGGGTGTTTCTGCCACCGCTGGCGGAGACGCCCGCTTAACTGCTCGTTTCAGAATGAGTAGAGCCGCGGGTCATGGCTGGCTCTCCACCTTTGACGACCGACACTCAGATGGCGATGCGCGCCACGAGACTGGGCCGAAGCCTGCCAGGTCCCAAGCCACGCTCTTCACCTTCTCCCCGGCGCTGAGGGGAGTGGGAGGGGTGTGCAGAGACGACGTCCCCCAACTCCTTCCGCTGCTGGACGACGTCCCATCGCGGGTAGCGGCGGACCTGGTGCTCATCCAGCCCGACCAGCCCCTTCTCAGTTTGGAAGGTCTCCTCCACCCGCCATCTGGAACCTGCGACCTTGACCAGGGTGGTCAGGGATGTCGGCGTGGTGTAGTCAGCGGTAGTAGGCGAGTTCACCGGTGCTGCGGTTGCGGCGGATCAGCAGCTGGTGGCGGCCTGGGGCTGCCTCGGCGAGGTCGACGACGGCCCAGTCGTAGAACCGCTGCCCCTTCGCGCCGGGCCCGGCCGAGAGCTTGTGCCAGGCCCGCTTCGGCACCTTCTTCACCAGGGCATCGGCGCGGAACTTGCCTGCGCCAGTGGGCGCTTCGGCCGAGCGGGCCACCGCGAGGACATAGCCGATGCCGCGTTCCTCCAGAGCCGTACGAAGTCGTGAGCTGCCGCCCCGTAGACCTCGTCCCCGGTGACCCAGCCGACGTAATGTCCGGCGTCCAGAAACCGCTCGATCATCGTGCGGGCCAGGTCTGGCTTGGTCGCGAAGACAGTATCCCCTCCGAGTCCGTGTCCGTCCCGATCGGGTGCGGGCGGACAAGGCGTACGCCTCCCGCAGAAACCGCGCCTACCTGCGCCGCCGCGGCATCCGCTGTACCATCCCCGGCAAGACCGACCAGGCGCGCAACCGCCGAAGGCTCGGTTCCCGCGGCGGCCGGCCGCCGCGCTTCGACTCGGCCGACTACCGTGAGCGTCATGCGGTCGAGTGCGGGATCAACCGCGCCAAGAGGAACCGCGGGGTCGCCACGCGCTACGACAAGCTCGCCGTCCGCTACGAGGCGACAGTCCTGGTCGCGGCGATCAATGAGTGGCTGTAATCCTTCACTGAAAGGGCATGGGGGCCCACGGCAACGCCTCCCGCCATCCCTGCCGATCGTGCGCCCAGCCCATCATCACCTTGGCGGTCGACTCTTCCGGGCCGAACACCTCATGGAGCCTTGGAACATGGGCCTGGTAGTGCCTGTCCGCACTGCCTTCGCGGTACTCGACTTGATAGCTGTAGTCGTCATTCAGGTACACCTGAATGTAGTGCTGATCCACAGGCTCCAGATCGAGTCTTTCCAGGATCACAAACCGGTGCGACAGGTTCATCTCAGACAGCAGGTCACCCAGGGCTTCCTCGGTCGGATCGTCCACGGTACGACCACCCGCTTCGCCTACACGCAGTACTGGCTTCAGCATGCACGCGACTGTACCGACCCACAGGATCCAGCTGCCCAGCAGTGCACTTCCGCACCAGGCCCTAGAAGGTCTACAGCCCCCGCGGCGTGCGCCTGCTGGCCCGCTCCAGCGAACCCGTCGCCCAGCCCTACCGGTTCGCCGGCGGCTACCAGGACCCCACCGGCTCTACCACTTCGCCGCCCGCTACTACGACGCCAACATCGGCCGCTTCACCCAGCCCGACCCCTCCGGCCAGGAAACCAACCCCTACCTCTACGCCGAAGGCGACCCCGTCAACCGCATCGACCCCTCGGGGCTCGGCTGGCTCCAGAAGGTAGGAGACGTGATCAGCGACAGCGAAAGCATCGTGGGGGCCGCCACGGGCTGCATCGCCGGCCTGGGCGCCGCATCCGAGACGGGAATCATCCAGGCGGCGGGCGTCTTTGGCGGCGGGATCGGCGCGGTGGGCGCGGCAGTCGGCAGCTGCGCGCTGGGCGGCGCCATGGGCTACGCGGGCATGGACATCATCAGTTACGGGTGAGTATAGGCGGACACCCATAACTGACCGATAACAACCTCTGTCGCGGCGGCGGATCGCATCCGCCGCCGCGACAGAGTTCCGCACGACAAGGACAGCAGCAGCTGTTCCCGCAGCGAATCCCGACAGATCCCGGGTGAGGAGAGAACCGATGAACGACAAGGTCAAGCTGCAGGTTTTCGCAGTCGTATGTCTCGTGGTGTCGATCGTCTGCATTGTGGTGGGACTACGGACCGGTGATGTGGTGTACCTGGTCTTGGGCGGCTTGGGACTTCTGGGAATGGCTATGCTCGCGTTCGGAGTGCTGCGCAAGAGGCGATCCTTCTGAGAGTGCGTTACGTGACCTGATGTCCGGGAGGGAGTGGACTGGTACGGTCCGCCACGGCTGGTACGGCGGTCAGCACCGCTTCTCCGAGACGCGGACGAACCTCCTGCTCATGGGCGTGCGCCTGTACAACCTGGCTACCAGCCGGTTCCTGTCGAGCGACCCCGTGCCGGGGGGTAGCTGTAACGCGTTTGACGACGTGTGCGCCGATCCGGTCAACAGCGAAGACGTAACCGGGTGCGCAAGACTGCGGCCGGGCTGATCGTCCCCCGGCCCGGCTGGTGGACACGGTGCCGGGTCAGGCCTTGAGCGGTGAGCGCTGGCGCAGCGCCGCACTCGTTGCGACCGTCGCTCTGCCGTCGGCCTCGGTCGGGCTGGTTCCGGCTCCGGCCTGTTCGGCGCGCTCGACGACGGCGGCCGCCGCGACAGGCACGACGGCGAGGATCTCCGCGCACTCCGGGTCGAGCTGGGCGAGCGCGCCGGCCAGGACCTCGAGGGCTGCGGCCACGTCCTCCACCGCGCCCAGGCTCCACCGCGACGGATCGGCGGCGTCGGCCAGCGTGCACGCCGCGACGACGGCCTCCTCCGCCAGCGCCTCCAGCTTGCCCGGCTCGGCTCTCAGCTTCATGTCCCGCCCAACGAGATGTGATCGCGCAAGGTCGTGCGCGCTCTACGAGTGGCGGGTACTGGCGCGCAACCGCTGGCGGAGGGAGCCCTCGAATGGCTCCTGCTCACCGTCGCCCACCTCGGCTGCCTCGCCGCAATGGCGCTCATCCTCGGGCAGTAGCGCCCGTGAGCCTGTTCGGGGACGGCCTGGAGGCCGCCGTGCAGAAGGCGTTCACCCGCCCGGCGCCGAAGTGGGCCGGCGCGCAGATGCGCTACCTGGTCAAGTAGCTCAAGAGCACCAAGGCGGTCGCCCAATGCTGCGGGTCTCCCAGCGCACCGTGGAGCGGTACGTGAAGGACCAGATCAAGAAGCCGCGCCCCGATCTCGCCGCGCGCCTGGAGCGCGAGGTGAAGAAGCGGTGGCAGCCGCAGATTAGGGCCAAGGCCCGGCAGAAGGCGGCCACCACCGGCGGCATCGTCGTCGATACCCAGGCCCGCATGGGCTACGTCGCGCCGATCGGGTCGACGGATGAGGACCGCGTCCGGCACCTGACCGTCGCCCTGCCCCCGCAGTACGCGGCCCGCCTCTTCGACGTCCGGGAGGCCGGCGCCAGCGACCAGCTGCTCCAGCAGATCGTGGCCGAAGGACTCAAGGAGGTGTACTTCCAGGACAACGGCCGCCGCGCCGGCTCCCTGGAGGAGGTCCGGTTCACGGACGTCCAGCACCTGGAGTTCGACCTATAGCAGCCGCGCCCCGAACAGTCGGCGCCCTGGACCCATGTGGTCAGGGGCTCGCTCGCGTATCCGCGGGGGGTCGTATGTTCATGCACGCGATGCTCTGTCCAACGACGCCGCGACGTCCCGGTCACCTGCACTGCGCCGGGTCATTCCCACACACCCTCGTGGAGCTGCCCGGGGCCAGGCCGGTCAGCGTGGCGAGCCACGCGGTGCTCGGCGACAGCCAGGGCGTAGCGGGTGAACTCCTCACGGTGCAGATCCTGTACGACGGACCAGACCGGGGCGAGGGCCGTCTCATACGCGGCCTGCTGGGCGCGGTGCAGGGTGCGCCAGGCCGGGACCCTCCTCTGACACCCCCTTCACGTACGCGCCCTCACGTACGCACCGGAACCCGGCCCGCTGTGATCCACGGTGCGGAAATCCCCTGCGTGCGCCGCCGCTTGGGGCTGTAGGGTGGCGGGCGACCAGTACATGAGAGCTCGCCTCGGGCGGCTCTGCCCACAGGGGGATTCACCACATGCGCACGTTCGCAGCCGCTGCCGCGGTCTCGTCCGCGATCATTCTCGGCCTCTCCACCGCCGCGCCCGCCGGCGCCGTCGAACTCGACGGCGCGGTGGACGCGGCCGCCGTCTCGGAGGTCCTCACGCCCGCCGACCTCTCGGAGGAGGGGGCCATCTTCGGCGTGGAGGGCCCGGACTCCGCCGCGGTCTCGCAGCCGCAGGGCGCTCCGAGCGCTGGCGTCTTCTACACCAACGGCGACAACGTCCACATATCCAGCACGGCCCCGGCCGCCGCGTCCGGGCACGGCTGGTGGGTCAAGATCAGCGGCCCCGGCACCAAGGCCAAGGTCACCATCGAGCTCCAGGCACTGGACTACCGCGACAACAAGTGGAAGACCGTCGCCACCGGCAGCAAGACGGTGTACTCCGGTACTGGCAGCGCCAACCGCGCCGCCGCCCGCAAGGTCTGCACGAACCGCATCATGCAGGTGCAGTGGCGCAGCCGGATCGACGTGGACATCGTCGGTGTCAACGACTCGCCGGAGAAGGCCATCACCAAGACCCAGAAGCTGTGGTGCGGCGCGTTCTGACGCCCTGACGCAGCGTTCTGACCTCACCTCGGTGTCCTGCCCCGCGATCCGGGGCAGGACACCGCCCAGTGGAGCCCGAGGAGATCGCCGTGCCGGAAGCCTCCCTGCCCGCGCCCATGATCATGGGTGTCCACGGCGTACTCGCCCTCCACCCGTGGGTGGACGCCGAGACCGAGGACGTCTTCGCACTCGCGGTCAGGCGTACGGTCGCCTACGGCTGGAGCTCCTTCCACGCCGCAGGGCCGCACGGCGTGCGCTGGGGCCACAACGACGCGGGCGGCGACTGGGGACAAGAGGGGCGCGCCCGCCGGACAGGGAAGGACGAGCGGGTGCGCCAACTCGCCTGGCTCCAGGTCGACGTCGCCGACGCACCGCTGGGGCAGCGCCTGCCCGTGCTCCCGATGGCCACCGTGCTCGGCGACGCCCTCCACCGCGTAGGCGGCTTCCGCCTCACCGGCCTGCACACCGTAGCCCCCTTGTACGAGGCACGGGACGCCCGCGCCGACCTCGCGGCGGCCGCCGAATGGTTCGCCCTCGCGGATCCCGCCGGCTCGGCCGGGTTCACCGTCTCGGTCGCCGGCACGAAGACCGCCGGCCTCCCCGGCCGGGTGCCTGAGATCCTCGCGGCCGTCCGGGAGCGCTCGTACGGGCACCTCGCCCTCGAGCCGGAGCCGTCCGATGACGCCGCCCCGGAATCCGGCTTGGCGCTGCCGCTGGCCGGGGAGACGGAGACGGGCCACCTCCGGTACGGGCAGTCCTTCCGTTGCACCACCCGCGAGTGGTCGCTGGACTGCGCCGCCTGGGTCACCGAAATCCTCATCGACGCCCTCCGCGCGACGGGCGTCACCCAGCCGGCGCTCATCACGGTGTCGAAGCCCCCGCGCGCCGACGACGCCTAGGCTGTGAACCGGGCATTTCCCTTGCATGGGTGGGGTGCTGGGGGCTGAGCCGTTGTGGGTGGAGACGTTCACCGGGCTGCGGATGTGGTGGTTTGAGCGGCTGCTGAAGGTGGTCCGGGAACGGTGCGGAAACGGTTCCGGTGGCGGTCGGCCGTGGTGCCTTCCCCTGGCCGACCGGGTGCTGCTGGTGGCCGTCGAGAAGACCGACCAGCGAAGATACCGGCACAACCGAGGCCGGCGCGGAGGCCGTCCTCCGGCATTCGACCGGCAGATCTACCGTCGGCGCAGCATCGTTGAGCGCTGCTTCAACCGGCTCAAAGGCTTCCGCGGAATCGCCACCAGATACGACAAGACCGCCACTTCGTACGAAGCAGCGGTCAGTCTCGCGTCATTCCTGCTCTGGGCAAGATCCGTTTGAAGACGGCGCAAGCTCGACGAACAGTACGGGGCTAAGCTCCGACCGCCGGAGCGAACACTGCTGAAGGAAAATTCTCACCGCCCCGACGAGCGACCTGATCCTGCAGGCCCACGGAGGGTTCAGGAACACCCTGGTCCACTACCGCCCCACGCGGCACATACAGGAACGGCTGTCCCTTCAGGCACCGCTCTACGGGCTCCTCGACGCTTACTTCCCCGCAGACGAAGCACGATCGCTGGGCGATGGACTCGCGCCCCACACCGCTTACGTCGCCGACCGCATGAGCGCCTGGTGCGGAAACTGAGGCCCGCAGACTTCCCATCCGCTGCCTTCACCGGACAGGCTCACATCAGCTGCTACTGACCGCTTGGAGACTGCCGGGACATACTGGACGCTGACGCCCCGCCACGGGGAGCACTACATGACCGCGGCGCCCCTGTCACCGGCACCGACGCCATGGAGCGCATGGGGCGAGCGGTTGGTGGCGGCAGGAAATGGCGAGCTGATGTCAGTGGTGAATGGCACCATTACTTCAAAACCTGGGTGGCGCAGCGCCCGCACGCGCAAGCCGAGCAGGGCAACGGGAGGCGCGATGGAACAGACTGCGGAACCAGCTGATCTGACAACGGCCATCCCGTCTCCACCCTCCGCGACGCCGGCCGCACGGCCCTCAAGGAGGCGTGATGCGCCCCGCAACCGTCGTCCCGTCCAGGCGCCACAGCTCATCGAAGCCGCCCGGCTCGCCGACCAGCTCCAGGCAGCCGGGTTCACCGAGCGCGACATTGCCCGCATCATCGACCGCGACCCCTCCCTGGTCTCCCAGTTCTACACACGCCACAAAGGTGCCGCCTTCGTGCCGGCCCTGACCCGTGTCCTCCAAGCGGTCCAGACCGCAGGCATCACCGACACCACGGAACTCGCCGCCATCGCAGCCCCCCACATCACCCGACGCACCACCTCATCGGGAACCCGCGCCCGCGTCCGCACCAGATCAGTCCTCATCACCCCCGCCGGCACCGGCACCGGCCGCGCAGGCGCCCAGGCCATCGCCTCCGGCTCCACCCGCCTGCGCGCCCTGATCGCCGAGGCTGCCCGACAGCGCCTGCGGCTCGCGTTCACCGTGCGCTTGGCCAAGACCGCCTACGTTCACCCCTCCGGCAGCCGGACCGACTCACCCGGCATCCGTCGCGACGTCATCCAGCGAGCCGACCACACCGAAGAACGCTCCTACGGCTCCTCCGCCACCGGAGGGTTCGACGCGACGGATTTCGCCCGCCGTACCGATCGCGCCGCAGGAGATGTCACCGTCGCAATCCACCAGTGGCTTGTCGAAACCGGCCGCATTCACCCCGATGCGCGCATCATCCACCTTGAAATCCGAACGTGGCGACCCCGCTCCTGAAGCCGTCGTGCCCGCACAGCACGGCAGGCCAGAGCTGGAGGCAGGCGAGGGCGACCACAGCTCGATGATGGAAGGGTTCCAGGGTTGTGGCCTCGACGGTCGTATGTCGAACAGCGGTGCACGTGCTCGCCGTTCGTCGTGGCCGTCGGCAGTCTGCTGGATTCCATCCCTGGCCGCGAGTCAGTGCGTCTACGCCGACGACGGTCGGCTCCTGGCGGCGTGAATCCTGCCTGTGACCAGGTGGGGGCCCTGCGCGGGCAAGGCATCGAAGACCGCAGACATGGGTGTCCGCTTCCTGCTCTGGACAGGACTCCGCTGCTGATCGTTTCCCTGGTTGTGTCAGTGCCCGCTACTACACGTAAGGACAGGAGGCGAGCTGTACCCGTGGCTTGCCTGGTGAAGGGGAGAGCAGAGCATGGCGGGCAAGGTACCCGGAAGGATACGTCCGGGTACGCGGCTGTTTCAGGCACAAGCCTGCTGCAGGCCGGAAGAACATGAGCGGCTGGAGCATCACCGCGGTCATCGTCGGCGGCTGGTTGTGGGGCCAGGTCGTCGCGATCGGCCAAGCTGCTGAATCCCCGACGCTCTCGCTGGGCCCGTCCGTGTCGCGGCCGGCCGTGGCGAGGTAGCGGCCGAGGCAGGTAACGGACGGGACCATCGTCCGGTTCTGGCCATGCTCTCGTCAACGTCTGATGGAGGTGGCCCCGCGGGGGGGCGAGGCGCTCCAGCGCCGCGATCCGATACCAGCCATGTTCGGCTTGGTCACTGGAAGCCGAACTGGTGGGGCGGTTACGGTCATCGTGTCCGTGGGGGATCTTGCTTCGGCTGACCACCGAGCCTGCCCTCATCGATCAGCAGGGGGGAAGTCCATGAACTTTGGGCACCATCAGTCGTTCGCGCGCTGGGGCAGCAGCATTGCCCCTGAAACGGCGCTCCTCTAACGGGCTCGCTGCGGCCTGGAGCTGAAGTCCGCCGGCCGATGAGCCGTGCGCGTAGAGGCCGGCGGCGGGTTAGCAGAGCCCTTGGGCCCGGTGGATGGAGCAGAGCACGGGGCTAAGCCCGTGCTGCCTGCGAATCCGACTCCTCCGCTTCCGCACGGGTCGGCGCCGTCCCCTGTCCTACCCCAGCGAGAGGGCCTGGACCGGGCCTGTCACATCCACGAACTGATCACGATGAGAGAAGAGATGCCCACGTCACGAGGAAACTCACGCGCGGCTCGCGCCGCTGGATTAGGCATATCCACCGTGCTCGCGCTCGCGAACGCGACTCCCGCTCAGGCGGCCGCGCCGCAGCAGTCCTGCACCATGGTTTACGCCGGCAACATCGAGGCGTATGCGATGACGTGCAGCGAGCCCGGGGAGCCCATGATCGGCGGCTTCGCTACCTGGAGAAACGTTCCGGTCACCTTCGACAAGGTGGACACGCCCAACACCACGGTCACTGCGGCCAACTACCTCCGTCTGACTCCCAATACAGAGGGGTCACCGTTCGCCCACAACATCGAGATCGGGCTCTACGCGGAGAAGACCGGCAAGACCTCGCACACCTACGGGCCCAAATGGACCGAGCTGGGGAAGAACGGCGGCAAGACCAAGGCGATCACCGCCGGAGTTGACCCGGCGAAGCCCGATGGCCGCAACCACACCTACATGCTGGTGCGGAAGGCCACGGGCGACCAGTGGGACGTGCTGTACGACTTCAACACCGTCGGAAGCACCACCGACCAGCTGAAGGTTGTCCCCGGAGCCACGAACCGGATCGACACCGGGCTGGAGCTCATAGGCCACCAGTACATCGATGTCCCCCAGATCGCCAACCGCATGCAGTTCATGGACGGCAACAAGACCTGGCGGCAGGTGGCCACCAAGAACACGGCAAAGGTCGTCACGCTGCCCGCATGCAGCGCTTCCAAGAAGCCACCGAGCTGCTTCACTGCCAAGCTCACGGACAACACGTCTTTCGCTCAGTGGACGGTGAGCAAACCCCGTAAGGCAGCCGCCGCAGCGGCCGGAGCCACGAACACGTCCTCGCTCGTGCAGCGGCACGCCGCCCCTGCCCCTGTCCTGTACAACGGCGTGGATCAGACGGCCCTCCAGCAGTGCCTCACGGGCGAGCCCGACCGCTGCCTCGGCACCGTGCCCGGACTGGCCGAATGTGTACAGACCATTCGGCAGTGCAACGCCGCCACGCCGGCGAGCGAAGCCCCCACCGACCAGAGGCAGTACGTCACCGGGGATGACGTGGCCGCGCGAGCTGCAGAAACGTTTCATGTCAGCCCTGGGGACGTCACCGTCACCGCGGCGGGAGCAAGGTCCGCCGTCGCGGATGAACAGCAGGTATGGCACGTGACCTCGTCCCGGACCACGCCGGGCCTACGTCCCGCCGGCCGTACGTACGCCGGTTTCGAGGCCACCTACTCAGCCTTCGGGGGCCGGCTGCTGGAAGCGTGCTGGGGCGATATGTGCCACGACTGATCCGACGGCCCATCCCCGCGGGCACTTGCCTGGACCGCATCCCTCCCAGACTCGAGGAGCGACCTTGACTGCCATCACGTCCGTCACCCGCTGGGCGCGCGGCGCCACAGCTGTCGGTCTCTTCACCGTGTTACTTGTGCCAATAGGTGCCACCGCCCATGCCGGGCCCGCTCCCGCAGAAACCGGTCCCGGCGCTCACTTCGTCGACGCGGCGACGGTGCACCCGAGGGACCTGCAGCACCTGCCCGATCCAGTTCCTCTGCGCGCCTACCTCCAGCGCGACAAGGGTCACGCCCCAGACCCGCAACCGTCGGCACGCGCTGCCGAAGATGCGGATCTGCGCACAGAGTGCGCCAAGCAGGAAGCCGCGGCCAAGACCAAGACCGGGTGGCTCAAGAGCCGCTTCGAGAACTGCTACAAGCGTCACTACGACCTGGTGCTCCGCGACAGGAACAACAAGGAGAAGACCAGAGGACGGCTCATCTTCGATGCATGGGTGCTGGGATTTGCCCACGACGGCACCAGGCAGGTCGACTTCGTCGCCAGCGTGGAGGACATCAAGGTAGCCGCTGACGGCGATGAGGACGCCAAAGAGTGGCGTCTGGGGCAGCACTTCAGCACGACCATCGATGCCAGTTCCAGTGATCCCGACGCGAAGCTGACGGGGCCCACCGTCACCAAGCGTGATGAGCTGCTTGGCGTCTGGGACCCGCGGCCCTCATGGACCCTCGTCTACACCTCCCCGGACAAGGGGCCGCAGCACGCACAGGGAAACATGCAGCGGGTTCTCGCCGTTCTCGACATGACGACCACCGTCAACTCCCCCAACGTCGATCCCTACGTGGAAGTAGGAAGCTACATCAGCAACTTCCGCTTCGACTACGCCGGTCCCACAGCTGGAAAGCACAAGGGTGCCGTCTTCACGCAAGCACGCGTCGAGCTCGTGATGAGCCAGAAGGATCCAGCCGTCAATGAGAGTGCACTGCACATCTACGACGCGCTCAAGCGCCCGGAACGTACCTTCCCGTCCTTTTTGGGCAAGTCTGTACCAGGCGAGAAGGAGCCACTCCATCGCCTCATCGACCCCAAGAAGATTGACCTCCAGCGGGACCGCTCGGTCAAGGAATGCGAGAAGATATGGGGCAGCTACAAGGGAACCCGACTGCAATGCGACGAGTACCCCTTCGCCAGCACCCATGAAGGCTCGCTAAAAGGAAACAACCGCTTCTCGGTCAGACTGATCGAGGGAACGGACAATGAGGCTGGTGGTCGAGCACTCAACGCTATGTATATCTCCAACCGAGTACTTGACGGCGACCCATTTTTCATGAAGATCATCCCCTAAGCTGGAGGCACACTGCATGGAGCCCGTGCACGAGTTCAGCGTCACGGCGAGTCCGGACCGCTGTCTTCTTGAAATCTACGACGCCGATGCTTACCTCGGCGACGACCAGGCATGGGAGGAATCGAGGCGCAGCGTTGTAGCAGGCAATGGATATCATCTGTACCTCCACAGCCTGCAGCCCAGGATTCCCGTGCGCATCAGCATTCGAATCTGGGAGCAGAAGCCGCCGCCACCCTCGGCCGACGCGGAAGGTCACACAGCCATCTCACTCGACTCGGCAACCGGCCTCCTTGTCATCAGCCAGCTTACCCTCGGGCCGGCCGGCGAGATGACTTTGCCTCAGCCCGGCGTTTACGTGGGCAATGCCTGGTGGTCGGGCAGGCAAGCGGCAAGCAAGTACTACGACGAGGTCCTTGAGCAGCTCAGCGACTGGACGCTCCAGCAAATCTCTGATGCTTGGTCCGCTTGCCCCGCGGAAGAACGGTACGTTCTCGATCTTTGCTACACGCGGCCTTCCCCTGAAGAGGAGGAAGACGACTGACGAGCCCGTGCATAGCTCCACTCCGGGCGGGGGCATCGACGATATTAGGTAGCCGCTGGTTTCGTGACAGGTGGACCGCGCCGACGGGCCGGACCTGCCCGTCTAGCGGGCTTGGTTCGGCGAGTTCGCCAAGGGCTCCCGAACCTTTGGCGGGTACGCGGCACCCCATACGGTGGCGGACGGTGTGGCGGCTGACTGTGCTCGGTCGACCTCCGGTCATCTAGGCTGTGGCGGATGGCCGGAGCCAGTGAGGGACGGTGACTGGGGTGCTGCGCAGCCATGTCACATAGCGGTCGGCATCTTCGATGACGGTCCCCTTCGGCTTCCAGCCCAAAAGCGTTCTCCATCTTGCGGACGGCCGCGTATCTGCCCAGCGGGTCTCCGTCCTGCAGCGGGGTGTGAAGGAGCGCCGTGTGCGGATCTGCCGTGGGCGATCACCCAGTGCTGCCGGTGCTAGGTCAGGACCTCGACACGGGCCCCAGTCCGTGGGCGTCCCTGCCGCAGGAACAGCGCTTCCGTCCTGCAGTCAGCGAGACGGAGCCACGGCACTGCTGCTGCGTGCTCTGGCCGGTAACGTTTGCCGGGCTGCGCTTTCTGCTAATTCCGTCGTGATCGAGTTCGGCGGCAACGCCATGATCGACGAGGACCTGAAAGCGGTGGGCCAGGCCGACATCGATTCCCAGCTGCTGCTGGACTCCATCCAGCGCACCGGTCGCACCGCCGCCAGCCCGATGGGAGTGGCCTGACGCCCAGTGCAGCGGGGTCCAGCTCACCTGTTTCATGGACTGCGACCGTCCGGTTCAGCCCGAGTCCTGGCGTCTCGCCGTGGTCCAAGCACGCGCTACCGGATCGCCGCTGCCACCGTTCGTCCCGGACGGCATTCACGGACTGCGGGCCGACGGCGCCCTCGCCGCCGAGAGCAGCGAGCGGCATGACGCTCTGACCGCGGGACACCGCCAACTGAATACGGCCCTTATCCAGGCGCGGTATACAACTCGGTGCCGCCGGAGAAGGGGCCGGTCGAACGGCGGGAGGGTCGTCGATGTCTACGACGACTTCGCTGCCCGCTACGCGTTCGTTTTCCGCCCAAGGCATCACCGTCCTCCGGCCCCCTCGGGAAGCGCGGTGGCCCGCCGGAATTGGTGTACGTGGAACAGCTTGATGTCGAGACCGCTGTGGACCTCGACGTTCTCGGTGTCGGTGAGCAGCGGGGCCACCTCGGCCATGTGCCGGTCGCGGTCGTGCACTCCAGCCACGCGCTCAGATGCTGGGCGCTGCGAAACCGCAGGGCGATGGTGTACTCGCGGCCACCGCCAGTGGGGCGCAGGACGTTGTCTCCCTGGTGGCCCTCGAAGTGTGCGGCAGCGGGGATGATCCGCCGCAGCCACTCCTCACACGCGTCCTTCCGGCCCTCCTTGACCAGATGGGTGATGACGGAGGTCACGGCCTCACCGGTGCCGGGCCGCCCCGAGGCCCGGCCACCCGGCCCGGTTCCCGTTCCTGGGCCCCGGCCCGGTGCGGCGGTCCGCAGGATCCGCACCGGGACTGGCCGCCCTGCACCGATGCGGATCCGACGACGGGCTGCTCACCTGCTTTGCTCTCCGCCATCGCCGAGGGCCTGGGTCTACGAGGCCACGCGCGAGCACAACCAGGGCTACATCACCGGGCAGATTGCATGTCGCATTACAAGCCACTGGTCGACGATGGCTTCGGGACCGGGACGGGCCTCTGCAATCCGGGGGGCGGACTGGCCGCGGGTTCACGTCGGCGGAGCCTCTTCAGCGTGGCCGGGATCGGTGATGCCGGGGGCGTGGGGTGAGAGGTGAGACGGACAGGGCTCCCGTGCCGCTGAGAAAGGTGTCCAACGCCTCAACTCAGAAGCACAGAAGCCTTGCTGGTTCCCTTTCCTGCAGCACTCTGTGGGGCAGCGGAGCGTACTCCCGCCGCACCAGCGTGCCGCCGTCCGTGTCCACCGGGGAGTGGGAGCGCTTGGCGTTGCCGGGCCTCGGCGGGCTGTCAGGGCCCTTGCGGCCCCCGCGGGCTGCCGAGCGCGTGGGCCCAGGCGAGCAGTTCGGGAGCGTCCAGCGCCGGTATCCACCCGTCGGCCCGGGTGGCGCCGTTGCCCTGCGGCCGGGGACCGACGCCCAGGACCCGCAGGCCGGCCCGGCGGGCCGCTTCCACACCGGTCAGGGAGTCCTCCACCGCCAGCGCCCGGTGCGGGGGGACACCGCAGAGCCGGGCCGCCACGGCGTACACGTCGGGGTGCGGCTTGGGGCGCACGCGGTCCCCGGTGTCGGGGACGACGAGGTGCTGGAAGTGCGCGAGCAGCCCGGCTCGTTCCAGGCTGCCTTCGACCACGACCCTCGGGCAGTTGCTGGCCACCGCCAGCGGTATCCTGCCGGAGAGCAGTCGTACGAGCCGGACCGCACCTGGCATCGTCACCGGTTCGGCGGTGACGAGTGCCAGGAAGTGGTCGAGAAGCGCGGCTGTCAGGTCCTCGGTCAGTTCGGGTTTGTGCACAGACTGCGCCATGAGCCGGCCGCAGTCCTCGTAGTGCAGGCCGAGGGCCTGCTCCGCGAACCCGGGCGGTGGCTGAAGTCCGTGCTCCCGGAAGGCCCGGCTGCGAGCCTCCTGCCAGTGGCGTTCGCTGTCCATCAGGGTGCCGTCGCAGTCGAAGACGACGGCTTCGGGCGACCAGTCGAGCAGATCGTGGTCCGAGGTGGTCACTGGGGGCCTCCCATGCCTTCGCATGCACGCATGCGGCACTTCCGTATCCGCAGGAAACGGAAAGATAGTGTCCGCTACGTTATTTCCGTCCAGGCAAATCGGGCAATAACCCTTTTCGGTGACTCGACGGGCGCCGGAAACAGGCGTATGACCGCGCGGCGGCGACGGCCGTGACGCAACCGTCGGGACCGTCAACACCACGTGCTCGCACGTCAGTTGTTACGCGTACTTGGCCGCGCGGGACCCGGAGCGCCTTGCGTCCGTTACCACTCGCACGCGTTCGCATTCGAAAGAACTGCGTAATTACCGCACGAAAGTGCCCTTTAGGCTCCGGGCGTACGCCGGCGCACTAAAATTCGTGGCCGGCATGAGAACAGAGCGAGGGCGGGCGGAACGTTGCAGGAACGGGCGAAGGCAACCCGCAGATCACTGCTGGAAGCGGCTGCCCAACTGTTCGCTGAACAGGGATACGCGGCCACCAGCGTCAACGACATAAGCGCAAGGTCGGGCCGGACCAGCGGCGCGGTCTACTTCCACTACACCGGCAAGGAGGGCATCGCCGTCGCCGTCGTCGAGGACCGGTTCGCCACCTGGTCCCAGCTCGCCGCACGCTACGGAGACGAGACGGCCCCCCCGCTCGAACGGCTCGTCGCCCTCAGCTACGACATCGCCCATGCCCTCACCCAGGATCCCGTGGCGCGTGCTGGTGCCCGTCTGTGGGCCGAGCGAACCGTCATCAAGGCCCCCCTTCCCGACCCCTTCGCGCTGTGGACCGCCGCCGCCACGCGACTGCTCGCGCAGGCCCGGCTGGCAGGGCAGGCCAACGAGCACGTCCGCCCCGCCCGCACGGCCCGGACCCTGGTGCGCGCGTTCTTCGGCCTGTGCACCCTCACCGAGGCCCTCGAGGGTACGGCCGTCCTCGACGACCGCCTGACCGACTGGTGGCACCTGACCCTGCCCTCCCTCCGGCCACAACCGTCCTGCGGGAACCTCCCGGCAGGCCGTTGACGCGCATACTCCAGGGGGAGCTTTGTGGCCCGGTGCGGTGGTCGTGGACCATCTGGGGCTGCCGGGGGCGCGCGTCGCTCTCGTACCCCAGCTCGGCTGCGCTCGCCTGCCTGCTGGCCGCACAGCATGAGTTGCCCTGTCCACCGAGCTGTCGCGGTGGCCCGGCGGCCGTGCCCTGTACGACCCGCGTCCCGGCGAGCCCCGCACACCCGGCCCCGGCGTCAGCTGCCGCTTCTACTACTCCGGTGACACGCCCTGACGCCCGCCGGCACCGCTGCCTACGGCCTGCCGTCGGTCAGCCGGCTGGCGGTGTTCTCGATCCCACAGCAGCGTCCACTCGACTCCGGCCCGCCACCCGGGCTCCGCGCCGGCGTACCGGCCTTCGGCGTCGAACCGAATGGTGGCCGCGAGGGCGCGCAGTTCGTTCGAGAATCTGTGCCACGGGGCGGTGTTCATGGCCTGGCGCATCTCGTCAGTGATCTCACCGGGTCGAAGCTCGCTCATCGCCCCACCTTGGACGACCGCCCTGGTGATGGCCATACCGGGAGGGTCACTTGCTGGCTGCTGGAACCACGATGAGGCCTTGGGGATCGGCTAGGCGGTGAGCTGGGCAGCTTTACAGAACCAGGCGTGTCTGCCGCCTGGATACACTGCCCCGTCGGGAGGAGCTTTTCCTCTGCCCGTGCCGGGACGGTTGGCAGGCGGCTTGATGTGAAGGAGTCTGAGCGTGGATGCCCCACATGCGGTGGGCGGGCCCGCCCCGGCGGAGCCCGGGAGGGCCGCGTTGGAGGTGAGTCCGTTGCCCGGTCGTTCCGGGATACGTGCCCGCGGTGAGATCAGCGCCCTCACTCGCCCGTCTTGGGAGCAGGCCCTGTCCGAGCTGGCCCGGCGGCACGCGGGCGTGTCGTACGTGGAGCTGTCGGATGTGGCGTTCGTGGACGTGGCCGGGGTAACCGCGCTGGCGGTCACCGCCATGAACCTGCCCGACGGGAGGGTTGTGGTGGAGAATCCCCCGCCGCAGCTGCCGCGGGTTTTGGAGATGTTCTGGCCGGGCCTGGACAGGATCGAGGTGGCTCTGTGATGAGCACGGGGACCACCCACGAGGCGTTCGTGCACCCTGCCCTTTTCTACCGCACCGAGCAGGAGTACACGCAGCAGACGGTGGCCTTCCTGCGCGAGGGCCTGACCAACGGCGAGCCGATGGCCGTGGCGGTGCCCGGCCCCAACCTGGAACTGATCAAGGCAGGTCTGGGCGGGGACGCCGAGGGCATCCTGTTCCTGGACATGACCGAGGCCGGCCGCAACCCGGGGCGGATCATCCCCAAGGTGCTGCGCGGATTCGCCGACGCCCACCCGGAGGGGCGTGTGCGGATCATCGGCGAGCCGATCTGGGCCGGACGCAGCGCGGTGGAGTACCCGGCGTGCGCGCAGCACGAGGCGCTGATCAACGCCGCGTTCGAGGGCCGGGCGGTGACGATCCTGTGCCCCTACGACGAGGTGCTGCTGGATGCGGAGGTGATCGCTGATGCGAAGGTCACCCACCCGATCGTCATCAGCGGGGATGGACGTGAGTCGGTCAGCGACGTCTACGACTGGCAGGCGGTCGTCGACCGGTACAACCAGGCGCTTGCGCCTGCACCGGACGCCGCGGCCTTCTCCTACGGTGCTGAGGACCTTCCGGCGGTCCGCCAGTTCGCTCTCGCTCAGGCGACGCGGCTGGGCATGGCCGGGGAGCGGCTGATGGATGCGGAGCTGGCGGTCGCGGAGCTGACGACCAACAGCGTGGTCCATGGCGGAGGCCGCGGGACACTCGCCATCTGGGCCGAGCAGGGGCAACTGGTGTGCGAGGTCCGCGACGCGGGCCGGCTGACCGATCCGCTGGCCGGCCGCCGCCCGCCGGAGCGCGACCAGCTGGGCGGCCGGGGCCTGATGCTGGTCCACTACGTGGCCGACCTGGTGCGCGTGCACACCGGCGACGACGGCACGACCGTGCGCTTCTACCTCAGCTTGTGACAGCGCGCGGGCGGCCACCCTGTCCGGGTGGCCGCCCGCCCCGCGGCGCGAGAAGGATTTGTCCACCGGTTGACGCGGAGACGGTCGAGCACATACAGATCGAGCCGAGCAGCCCGGCAGCCAACTGAAGCTCATGTGTTCAGTGGTGAGGGGTAGACAGTCATCCGCCGCCCAGCACCGGCCTCCAGCCAGTCCGCGGCGCTGCGGACGTTCGCGCTCCCGCGCCGGATCGTCTCGCGTCCGTCGTCGGTGAACTCCTGGTCCCGCATGCGCGGGACGAGGCCATCCAGACCCGATAACCCCGCACCGCACCGCACCGCACCGCACCGCACCGCGTCGGGGCCGGCCTCCACCCAGGCCGGACCCGACGCCGTCTCCACGCACGGTTCAGCGCAGCCAGATTGCGGGCCGGCCGGCCCCGGCTAGGGGGTGTGGAAGTGAACCTGGTCAGAGGGTAGGACGATCAGATCGTCGGCTGCGCCGCTCGACATGACGCAGAGCCCGTGGCCAGTCAGGACGGCTGTGACCGCCGCACGGACGACCGACTTCGTGGGCTTGCCGGGGCCGTGTGATCCGTACAGTTCCGAGGTCCCGCCCAGTGCTGTCCAGCGTACGAGTACTCCGGATGGGATCTCGTTGACGCGCATGCCGGGTGTTGCGTTGTCAGCCGTGTCGACCAGGCAGAAACCGGCGTGCTGCAGCACACATCGAACGTGCGACATCAATAGGGCAATAGCGGCGGACACGCGGTTTCCTTGCCCCGCATATGCTTGATCACTCAGTTTTCGGTCTGCTTGTGCTCAGAGTGCGCTTGCGCATGGTGGGACGTGCGGTGAGCGGCAGAAGGCCGGGGGTGGGCCGGGGCTGGCATCCTACGGCGCCGTTGCTTCTTCACGGGAGGGCTGGAGGTGGGCGGCCCCGCCACGGGGAATGGTGGCGGGGCCGATGTGCTCGGAGGGGGAGCCGAGCTGTTGCGGATGTCTGCTGCCCGGGATCGGGCACGGTATGCATGGACAAGCCATGACGGTCGGCGGTCCCTCGCGGGGAACGAACGCGGGGCCGCCGACCACGCCGTCCTGTCGTCCCCTGGTGCCCGCCGTCCCGGGGTGCCATCGGCCGCGGCTGCCGAGTCGCCGGGGCCGTTCGGTGACTGGCTCCGTGCTGCCGCCGTCCCCGCCGCCCGGCTCACCGGCGACACCGAGGGGCAACCGCCCGCGAGGCCGGATAGCTGTGCGAACGGCGCGGCCGGGCGTGTTCCGGGCCTCCGCCGCCCCTCCCACCGGGGCCGGGGGAGAGCCGGCGTTGCCGGACAGCGAACCGGGTCAGGCCGGGCGGCCTACTTCGCCAGCGCCGCGAGCGGAGAGCCGGCCTTTCTCCATCGTGCGCAGTTGCTCCCAGCCGACCTCGGCGTGCGCGGCGACCACGGCGTTGACGGATGCCGTGGGGTAAAGCGCGATCGACGGCGCCGGCCCGCGAGGTGCCGATGCGGACTTCGATCGACTGCGCGGGAACGGATGCAATCGTCCATAGCCGAGGCACGGCGCGTGCAGTCCGTGATGTCCCGTCTCACGCAACCTTGATCGAGGGCGCCTCGCCGAACGGTGATCAAAGGCAACGCATGGCGACGTCGGCACGCTCATGCAGCCCGACTTTTACCAGCCAGAGCCTTGAATTCCGCAACCATCGTCCCGCCATCGGGAATGATCAGCTCATCGGGCGCCCTGCACGCCCGACCTGATCACGTGACTTGAGGGAGTGGATATGACGGAGCGGCAGTCCGGCACCGTGAAGTGGTTCAACGATGAGAAGGGGTTCGGCTTCATCACCCCCGAAAGCGGCCCGGACCTCTTCGTGCACTTCCGGGCGATCCAGGGGAACGGTTTCAAGAGTCTTAAGGAAGGCCACAAGGTGACCTTCGTCGCGGTGCAGGGTCAGAAGGGTATGCAGGCGGACGAGGTCATCCCGGAGGGCTGAGCACCAGACCAGGTAAGCGCCGAACCTGCTGCTTGCCCGAGCAGCCGTCCGCCCACCGCCCGGCCCACCGGGCCGTCCACCAGGCCGACCGCCGGGGCGCCGGACCGGCGCCCCGCAAGCTCCCGTCCTGACCGGTGCCGGGCCCGAGTTGCATAGGGCTCGTCGTGCGGCCGGCAGCGTGAGCCACCGGTTTGCCCGGGCGGCCACCTCGCGATCGTGCGTGACGACCAGCGGGCGCAGCCCCAGCGGCCGGGGGCCGTCCGGAACTGCTTCCCGTCTGGCGGGCACCGGGGAAGAAAGTTGGTCCGCTGCTCCCCCTGGCGGGACGTACCGCTGATCGGGTTTTTCTTGCCTGAAGTCGCGACGTCGGTGAGCTGGATACCGCGTGGCCGGATCGGGCCTTCGACGCGCAGCCAGTCGGTGGTGGGGTGGGCGTGGTAGAGCTGGGAGACCTCCCCCTC
>NZ_JBEXQK010000056.1:0-36777 GCF_040612535.1 Streptomyces sp. NPDC006368 | reverse complement strand
TTTTTCGTTGTTTTCATTATCGGTGACCAGCGCGAGGGGGTGCTGTGTGACGCATTAGCTGGTCAGCGCGCTCACCGCCCCCCCCCCCCGCGGGCGCGCCGGGCCCACTCGCGTCATGGCGAGGCCGGTGGTGGCTCGATCCCGGTGATCTCCAGTTCCCGGCCGCTGCGCAGCTCGGTGGAGGGCTGGTCACAGCGCGGGCACCAGAAGAACGGGGGCATGCCCACCTGGAACTCCTCGGCGCACGGGCCGCAGTAGGCCTGCGCGGGGACCTGCTCGACCACCAGCCGTGCCCCGGCGAGGGCGGTGCCGTCGCGGGCCACCTCGAAGGCGAAACCCAGGGCGTCGGGAACGACCCCCGCCAGCTCGCCGACCCGGACGGTCACCGCCGAAACGGCGTCCGTCCCGCCCGCCCGGGCCAACTCGCCGGCCCGCTCGATGATCGCGGTCGCGATCGACAACTCGTGCACGGTCGACTCACGGGTACCGGTGACCAGCGCGGAAGCCGCCGGCCATCCGCCAGATCCGCGCCTCCCGCCTCAGACTGGGGAACTCCCAGACCAGCAACGCCAGAGCCACACCGCCCACCAGGACGGCCTCGGCCTTCAGCACCCGCTGTCCGCTCATCCCGGCTCTTCTGCCCGCGGCAGCCGGCCTTCGTGCTCGTTGGATCTTCATTCCGGCGACTCCCTGCTGTCTCTCATCCCGGCGAGATGTTCGGCATGGTCTCCGCGAGCGCGTCATGCCGCTTCCAACGGATTCCGGTGGAGCGGCGCGCGTCGGCGGTGCCGTCCTCGTGGTGCCCGGTCTGGTCCTCGTAGCGTCCCCTGTTGCCCTGGTGCATGCCAGGCACGTGATCGGGTGTGTCGGGCTTCGCCTGTGGCCGGCCCACTCTGATGCTGCCCATGGGGTGATCTCCTTCCTCGCCTCCGACCCGCGGAGTGCGTGCTCATGAACGCTCGGTGAGGTCATCGAAGAACCGCTCGACGGCCGGCCAGACACTGCCGCCACCGGACAGGCCCCGCCACTCCCGGCGTACGACGGCGACCATCCGGTAGCAGTCGTCGATCGGCACGATCCAGTGGTGGTCGAGGCCGTGCACGGTGTTCACCAGCAGTGCCTCCACCTCGGGTTCCACGGAGGCGAGCTGCGGACACATCTCCCCCAGCTGCTGCCAGGCCGCCGCGTCCACCTCCCAGCGCATGGCCCCCGCCGGGCTCGGGCCCTGGGCGGTGACCGAGCCGTCTGCCCGGGGCACGAAGAAGACCAGGCCGACGGGTACGCCCAGCACCTCCGTGTCGACCCGGGGCAGCCGGACCCGGCGCCGCGGCACGAGCCGGTAGTGACCGTCGCCTGCCCCGCCCTGGGCGAACAGCACCGAGCAGGGATGACAGACGCAGCGCACCTCCTCCTGACCCGGGTCGTACAGGTGGGCGTGCTCGTCGGACACCGGCGCGGCGCACAGGTCGCACACCTCCGCCCCGGCCTCCGCCGTGCGGTCGGCCGTGGAGCGGATGAGGCGGGCCAGCGCCCCGTTCGTGGTCACCGCGCGCCTCGGTGCGTCAGCGTGGCCAGCGGCACGAAGGCGGGAGGCGCCGACCGGTCGGAGGAGGCCTGTACGGGCTCGACCGCCGTCAGCTCGGGAGCCGCGGCGAGGATCGCCTCCCGGACGGCGGCGGTGACTTCGCCCCCTCCGCCGCCGCACCCGGAACCGCATCCGCCGCCCGCCGTCAGACGGACCCGTGCCACGTCCCCGTCCACACCGGCCCACTCGACGTCGCCGCCGCGTTCCCGCACGGCGGGCCGCAGCCGCTCGACCGCGCGCGCCGCCCGGCGCTCGGCGGGCTCCGGGTGGATGGCGTGCAGCACCAGCAGGTGGTCCAGCAACTCGTCGTCGGCCAGGCGCTCGGCCAGCTGTCCGTCCGCGTGGTCCAGGACGCGTGCCAGCGCCTCGCCGTAGACCTCGGTCAGGAGGCCTACCGCCTCGGTCGCGGAGCGCGTGGCGGGACCGGGCGTGGACTGGAGCGCTTCCAGCAGCTCGTCGAGACGGGCGAGCCGGGCCTCCACGTCCGGGCCGGCCAACCGGGCGTTACCGGCCTCAGCCATGGTTCGCTCCGTACGTCGGCGAATGCAGGGTGGTCAGCGTCTTGCCCTTGCCGACGTACATGTGCACGCCGCACGGCAGGCAGGGGTCGAAGCTGCGGACGGTGCGCATGATGTCGACGCCCTTGAAGTCGTCGGGCCCGTTCTCCTCGAAGATGGGCTGGCCCTGGACGGCGTCCTCGTACGGGCCGGGGGTGCCGTAGATGTCGCGGGGGCTGGCGTTCCAGGGGGTGGGCGGGTACGGGTGGTAGTTGGCGATCTTCTTGTCCTTGATCACCAGGTGGTGGGAGAGGACGCCGCGCACCGCCTCGTGGAAGCCGCAGCCGATCGCCTCGTCGGGCACCTCGTAGTTCTGGAACACCTTGGTCTCGCCCGCCCGGATGAGCCCCATGGCCTCTTCGAGGAACTGCAGGGCCATGGCGGCCGCGTAGGCGACGAAGTACGGCCGGGCGCGGTCGCGTTCGATGGTGTTGCTCCACTGCGGGATGCGCCATTCCAGGGTTGTCTCCGGCAGTTTCTCGCCCTTGGGCAGCGAGATGCGCACGCTGTTGCCGGTGGCCTTGACGTAGGGGGTGTCGACCAGGCGGTTCAGAGCGGTCGACCACAGCCGGGCGAGCGGGCCGCCGCCGGTGTCGAGGGCGAGGTGCTGGTCGGTGTTCTTGTCGTACCAGCGCGGGCTCATCACCCAGCTGTACTTCTCGTCGAAGTCGCGTTTCTGCGGCACCGGGACGGTCGTCTGGTTCCACGGGTGGCGCATGTCGACGGGGTTGCCGAGCGGGTCGTGCGTGACGAAGGGCTGTTCGTTGACCCAGTCCTCGTAGTACGAGCTGCCGAGCAGGATCCGCAGGCCCAGGTTGATGTCGACGAGGTTGTTGGTGACCAGCTTGCCGTCGACGATGATGCCGGGGGTGACGTACATGTCCTTGCCCCAGCTGTTCATCGTCTCGTAGCGGTAGTCGACGGTCGTGGGGTCCTGGAAGGCGCCCCAGCAGCCCAGCAGGATGCGGCGGCGGCCGACCTCCTCGTAGCCGGGCAGCGCCTCGTAGAAGAAGTCGAAGACGTCGTCGTTCATGGCGACGGCCTTCTTGACGAAGTCGATGACCCGCATGAGCCGGCTGAGGTAGTCGGTGAAGGTGTTCGGCTGCGGCATCGTGCCGACGCCACCGGGGTAGAGCGTGGACGGGTGGACGTGCCGGCCCTCCATGAGGCAGAACATCTCACGGGTGACCCGGCTCACCTTCAGGGCTTCCTTGTAGACCTCGCCCTCGAAGGGGTTGAACGCCCGCATGATGTCGGCGATCGTCCGGTAGCCGTGGATGTCGCCGTGCGGCGCCTCGGTGCGTTCGGCGCGGGCCAGCACCCCGGGGTTGGTGGCCTTGACCATCGCCTCGCAGAAGTCCACGAACACCAGGTTGTCCTGGAAGATCGTGTGGTCGAACATGTACTCGGCCGCTTCACCGAGGTTGACGATGTAGTCGGCCAGCGGGGGAGGCTTGACGCCGTAGGCCATCTGCTGGGCGTAGTCGGAGCAGGTGGTGTGGTTGTCGCCGCAGATGCCGCAGATCCGGGACGTGATGAAGCCCGCGTCGCGTGGATCCTTGCCCTTCATGAACACCGAGTAGCCGCGGAAGAGCGACGAGGTGCTGTGGCATTCCACGACTTCCCGGTTGGCGAAGTCGATCTTCGTGTAGATGCCCAGGTTCCCGATGATCCGGGTGATCGGATCCCAGGACATGTCCACGAGCTGCGGCGGCTTGCGCTCCGTGTGCCGGGCCTCGGTGGTGCTCATCTGAGTTGCTGCCCCTCGCTGTCGGTGTGTCTCGGGTGGGTGGTGGAGTGCGCGTCGCGTGGTATCAAGGCCGCCAGCGCGGGTCGTAGCCGCTGGTCAGCTTCCGCTTGTTGTGGCGCCACTTGGGCTCGTGGTTGATCAGCTCGTTCGTCACGCCGCGCAGCCGGCGGATGACGGCCCCGTACGGCTTGATGGCCAGCGACGACAGTGTTCCGCCCGGGGGCTCGTCCATGAACGGCATGAACGCGTCGGGGAAGCCGGGCATCGTGCACCCGATGCAGATGCCGCCGACGTTGGGGCAGCCGCCGATGCCGGCCATCCAGCCGCGCTTGGGCACGTTGCAGTTGACGACCGGGCCCCAACACCCCGTCTTGACGAGGCACTTGGGTGAGTTGTAGTCCTTGGCGAAGTTGGCCTGCTCGTAGTAGGAGCCGCGGTCGCAGCCCTCGTGCACCGTCTTCCCGAAGAGCCACTGCGGTCGCAGCATGTGGTCCAGCGGGGGCGGGGGTGCGGAACCGGCCGCGTGGTAGAGGACCCAGATCAGGGTCTCCATGAAGTTCTCGGGCTGGATCGGGCAGCCGGGCACGTTGACGACCGGCAGGCCTCCCTGCGAGGTGTAGTCCCAGCCCAGGTAGTCGGCGAGGCCCATGCAGCCGGTCGGGTTGCCGGACATGGCGTGGATGCCGCCGAAGGTGGCGCAGGTGCCGGCGGCCACCACCGCCCAGGCCTTAGGGGCCAGTTGGTCGATCCACCAGTTCAGGGTCTGTGGTTCGCCGGTCTCCGGATCGTTGCCGAAGGACGTCCAGTACCCGTCACCCTCGATGATGTTCTGGTTGGGGATCGAGCCCTCGATGACGAGGATGAAGGGGGCCAGCTCGCCGCGTACCGCGGCCCGGTAGGGAGCGAGGAAGTCCTCGCCGCCCAGGCTCGGCGACAGCACCTTGTTGACCAGGTTCACCTTCGGCAGGCCCGGGATCAGACCGAGCACCAGGTCCTCGATGGAGGGCTGGCCGGCGGCCGTCAGGGAGACAGTGTCACCGTCGCAGCTCATCCCCTCGGAGATCCAGAGGATGTGAATCTCGTCGAAGCCCTTCCGGTCCTCGGCGCGACTGGGTTCCTTGCTGACTTCGGCGGTACTGCTGTGTGTCGTCATGTCATCGGCCTCCGCTGCAGGGGGTCTCGGAGTCGGTCCTGTGCCGCGCCGGGGCTGCGGCGCGAGCCGGTGCCGGCGGCTCGTCCGGGGATCCGGCGGGCTCGAGTGGCTCGAGCTCGTCGGGCCGGAAGTAGTGGAAACGGCCGTACCAGGTGTGCAGTTCGGACGCTGGATCGTCGTCGAGGGTGACGGCGAGGTGCACGCTGCCGTCCACGTCGTGGAAGACGGCGGCCACCTTGGCGGTCCGCCCGGCCAGGAACATGTCCTGGGCGTCGGAGCCCCGTCCCCGTGGGCGGAGCCGTACGCAGCTGCCACCGCCGAGCGGCACGCCGTCGACGACGACCGTGTCGGTGGACGGGGAGAGACCGTCGTCGGCGCCCTCCTGCCACCATGCGGGTCGCTCGGGAGCGGGAGCGGCTGTGGTGGGGGTGACCGGTGCGAGGGAACGGACCGCACCGTGCAGCCGTGCGAAGACCTCCGGGGGCATGGTCTCGACCCGGTCGAGGATCGCGGCGGCCCGCAGGTCGGTGGCGCGTGCCTCGCGCTTCTCCTCGTCGGTCAGCAGCATCGTGCGCAGCGTGAGGATCTCGTCGATCTCCGCTGCGTCGTGCAGATCCCCCGGGCTCTCCGGGGCCACCTGCGGGTGGTCGGGCAGGATGATCGGTGAGGACAGCAGGGTGGGTCCGGTGCCGCAGCCCCGCGGGCCGCGGGAGCCGACTGGGGCGGCGGGGGGTTCACCACCGAGGACGGGGAAGGTGAATTCGTTCCGGCACGTGCCCACATGTGTACGCAGGTCCGTGGGCGGATCGATCAGCGAGACGAATTCCACGCCTGCACCGCCGATGAGGGTATGGGTGGCGATGAGCGCACGGCGCAGCGCCTCGTCGCGTGCCGCCCGTGGATCCGGCGCAGGTCCCGTGTTCATGGTGCGCACCCGGACCCGGCAGAGGTCCGCGGAGAGCCGCTCGGCGGCGACGGTGGTGCTCGCCCGTACCTCCTCGCGGCGCCGCACCACCCGACCGGCGTGTCCTGGCAGTGGCTCGATGTCCACAGCGGCCGCCGCTCCCACCGGAATGGTGCGTTGACCCTGAAGAAGAAGGTCGTCCAGGGGGATCGCGACATCGACTTCGCGCGGCACTGCCTCGTCGAACGTCAGATGCACCGTGCCGTCGTCGGTCCGCAACGACTCGACGGCCCTGTGGCCCCCGTCTTCCCGGTCGGCTTCCTGCACCTGCTTGCGCTGCAGGTGCAGATATCGAAGCCTCACCCGTACGGACGCGCCGGGCTGTCGGAGCCGCAGCAGGCACTCGGTCTGCTGGTACCAGGAGTCGGCGGAGCCGGACACACCGGGGACGACAGGGCTGTCCGACTCCACCCAGTCCCGGGGGAGAAGCACCCCGAACTGCCATCGGACGCGGTTCTTGGCCGAAGACCGGCGGTAGGGATAGAGGAGGTAGCCCTCATAAAGGACGGCGTCGGCGACGGCGCTCAACTGCTCGAAGCCGCACCGGGACAGGTCCGGCGGCATGTCCGCTCCACCCCTCGTGGCAGCGCATGCCATGCCGCCCTCGGCCAGTCCCTCCGACATCGTGCCTCCTCGTCTCCGTGCACACACCGCCCATCCCTTCCACCACGGTCACATCGCTCATCCACCCTCGCCTCCTACGGCGCAGCACCACTGAGCCGTTCGAGGGGCACTGAGGGTGACGGGTGGTGCGCAGCCCGGAGCGTGGCCGGGGCTGGGGCTTCACGCGCGGCAGATGCCGCGGGAGGTGCGCTGTCGGAGGGCGAGTCGCTGAAGGCCACTGGCCCGTCAACGGTCGGCTTCACTCATCCGGCCCCGGCGTGGTCCCCTGGTGGCCTGCCTGCCCGTCGCACCACCGCCCCGGCCCACTGGCCTTCCCCCTACGTCAACGATTCCGGGCGCGAGGGGGCACCAGCACAGGATCCCGGTTCGGGCTGGGGCCCTGTGCTGTCTCGCCGGCCCAGCAGCGCCGTGAATCGGCCAGGGATGTCACACAGCGGTGAGAGCCAGGACGGCAAGGTCATCGCGCAAGTGCCGGCCCCACCATGTGTGGGCCTCGTCCATGAGCGCGCCCGCGATGTCATCCGCTGGATGGTCGGTTCCCGCGGCCGGCTGGTGTTCGGCGAGGATGACGGCGAGCTCTTCGGGCTCGCGCTGGTGGTACGGGCCCCCTCCTTCGGTGAAGCCGTCGGTGTAGAGGACCAGGGTTTCCCCGGGGTGCAGGCCGATTTCGGTCACCGGGTGATGCACATCGCCGAATGCGCCCAGCAGCGGGCCGCGCACGTTCACGAGCGTGGTGGTCCCGTCCGCGCGGCGCAGGAGAGGCGGCGGGTGGCCGGCCGCAACGAGCTGGAGTCGGGCGGGCGTGGGGGCGGGGTCGAGGACGGCGTAGATGAGGGTGCAGAAGGGCGTGTTCTCGCGCCTGAGTGCCTGGTCGACGAGGGTGAGGACGTGAGCGGGGTCGGCGGTGTGCTGCGCGGCGGCCCACAGCGTGTGGCGGACCAGGCCGGTGATGGCGGCCGCTGTGGGTCCTTTGCCGCAGACGTCTCCCAGGACCAGGACGTGGCGGCCGTCGGGAGCGGTGAAGACGTCGTAGAAGTCCCCGCCGATCTGCAGGCCGCTGCCGAAGGGGTGGTAGCGGGCGGCGAGATCGAACCCCGGCAGGCGGGGCAGGTGGGGAGGCAGCAAGGGCTTTTCCAGGGCCTGGGCAGTGGACCGCAGGCGGTCCAGGAGGCGGTCCTGTTGGATGCCGACGGCGATCTGGTCGGCGATGTTTCCCAGTGCGTCTGCGGTGGTGCCCGGTGCCTTCGGCGTGGCGGCCAGGACGAGGACACCTATCAGCTCCCCGCCCGAGATCAGGGGGAAGCCGATGGTCGCAGCCTGCCGGGCGTCAGCAGGCGTGCCGAGGTGGGGACGGCGCTGCGCGGCGATGTCCTGGACCTGAGGGCGAACGGCAGCTACATGGTCCAAGGCATCAGCCTCACCGGTGTCCGCCACGGCACAGGCCACGTGTTCCAGCTCGCCGCCGGGGGACTTCGCGGTCCACACGCAGGCGAAGTTCGCCTGCAGCCGATTCACGGCGGCCACCATGCACCGGTGCAACCGCTCACGAAGCGGCCCGGGAGCGGTGATGGCGGCGGCGACTTCCGCGCTGAGCAGGGCCTGACTGGTGCGTTCGGCCAGCAGACGCTCTGCGCGCAGCCGGGCGGTGACGTCTTCGACGAGGAGTAGGGTGCGCTTTCGCCCCTCGGGGTCCAGCACCTGCTGGGGTGCCAGCCGCAGGGCTTGGTCGTTGCCGTCCGGGCGGATGCGTTCGAAGACCGCGTCCGGGTCGGCGGCGCGCTGGTGGCTCGGGGCGGCGATGTGATCCGCGAGTCGGGGTTGGGAACTCGTGGGGAAGAAGGCGGCCAGCGGGTGGCCGAGCGAGCCGGGGTCGGTCAGGGCGAGGATTTCGGCGGCCCTGTGGTTCCAGGCGGCCAGAGCACCTGAGCCGTCCAGCATGATCGCGCCCACGGGGGCCTGGGTGAGGAACTCCCCGAACAGGTGGTCACCGAGTTGCCTGCTGATCCCCGCGCCCGAGGTGAGCTGGCGCTGGGCCGCGGCCAGCCCCGCGGTGTAGGTGCGTCGGCGGGCCATGGACTGGAGCATCTGCCGGGCCAGCTGCGGCAACCGGTCGATGTGGGCGGCCGGCAGTTGCCGCGCCTGCTCGGAGGAGAGCAGCAGGGGAAGCGTGGCGAGTTTCGCGGCGTTCGCGGGTGTGGAGACAGCGATCACCGTCAGATCCCCCGGGTGCGGACGCACCGCGTGGACCAGACCGACCGGTGCGGGCAGTTGCCGACCGAGTACCACCAGTGTCGGGTGCCGCTCACCGGGCACACCGTCCGTGTACGAAGTGATCTCTTCAGCCGCGATCTCGTGGAGGTCGGCCACCGGGCCGAGCTCGGTCCGCAAGGTGGCGGCGATCTCGGGGAGCACCCCCACCAGCAGGACACGGGGCCGTATCGAGTGCGACACCGTCACTCCTCCAGCAGTGGCTGGTCCAACAGGGCTCTGCCTGTCCAGATCCGCAGCAGGTCGGTGACAGGGGACATCACATGAGCGGCGCGGGCGTCACGCATGAGCCGGTGCAGAGGTGCGTTCTCGCTGTAGCCGACGCCGCCGACCAGGGACAGTGCGTCATTGACCACCCCCTCAGCCGCTTCGGCGACCTCGGCCTTGGACGATGCCAACCCCGACAATGCGTCGGCGCCACCGGTCTCGGCTTCCGTGGCCGCGTGGTAGATCAGTCGCCGGGTGCGCTCGACCCTGGCCCACATCGTTCCCAGCCGGTGCTGTACGACTGGCTGGGAGGCCAGGGCACGGTTGCTGTGAGCGTACCGCCGCCGCAGCACATGCCGGCGGGCTTCCTCCAGCGCCGCGGCTGCCACCCCGAGGTACGTGCCGGCCATGGCCATCAGGAAGTAGGGGGCGACGACATTGAACACGTACCAGATTTCATCGCCCTCCTCACCCAGCAGCTGGGAACGGGGGATCATCACGTCCCGCAGTTGAAGGGTGCGCGAGGCGTTGCCGCGCATGCCGAAGCCCTGCCACGGCGGGCCCCACACGAGGTCTGGCGTAACGGCGTCGACGACCGTGCACGAAAACTGACCCGGCGGCGTACCCGGATCGGCCGCCACAGTGGAGACGACGTAGGAGTCGGCGTGCCCGGCGTTGGTGACGAAACTCTTTGTTCCGTTCAGCCGCAGCCGGTCGGGCCCGCTGCGCTCCATCCGAGTCTGCGGCAGCCAGAACTCACCCCCCGTTGCCGGCTCCGACAGCGCCAGCGTCGTAAGGTGCTCCCCCGCCGCGATCGGCACCAGGTACCGCTCCTGCTGCTCCTGGCCCGCCTTCGCAGCGATCACTGCCGAGGCCACCAGATGCATCCCAAAACAGATCGACGTCGACGCGCACGCCCGCCCCGTCGCCTCCCCCACCTGCGCCACCGCCAGCAGCCCATGGCCCATTCCGCCGCAGTGCTCGGGCACCACCAGCCCGCCCAGCTGGGACCGCAGCGCCGAGATGCCCTCTGCCGGCCACCGCTGCTCGGCGTCAACCGCCGCCGCTCGCGGAGCGAGGACATCCTCGGCGATCTCCCGTGCCAGGGAGACCGCCTTGCCCAGTCCCGTTCGTGCCACCGCCGTGCTCCATTCCTTGCTCTACCCGGTCGAACAGAATCGGCGGGCGTTTTCACTTGTCAACGCGGTTGACAGCCGTCCTAGCCTAACGACGAGCCGAACCGGTGAGGCTCCACCGGCCCAAGGCTGGTGACGGCCGTCTCGACGCAGCATTTCCACACAGTCCTCATGAGATCACGACGCCACCTCCACGCGGTTACCCAGCGTGCCACCCAGGCAGTCACGTCCCTCCATGATCAGCCTTGGTCACACGGCCACCTGACCTCGCCGCTCTGCGTGTGGCCCTGGGCCAGTCCGTCGGCACCGCACGCGTCGAAGTCACGGACGCCCGGGGTCTGAGGACGGTCCCGCGCACACGCGGTCTCTTCCGATCAGCGGCACTGTCCTGTTCGTCGACCGGCTGCCCACCGGATCCGCCCGTTCTGGTGCTGCCTTCCCCCCTGCCGTCCCGTCGCCCGCTGATCCGCGCGGGGGTGGAGTGGGCAGCGGCCAGTGGGGCAATGCGGCGAGGGCGTCGTCGGCGGTGTGGTGGCAGGTGGACACCTGGTCGAGGCCGATGATGTCGGAGACATGGGTGGGGTCGTGGCTGAGACAGTGCCCTTCGTGGTCTCGTCGAGGCTCTCGCAGAGGTTTCGGGAGCACCGCCCATGGTGGACACGCGCACTCCCCAGCGCAGAACTATGGTGTCCCACCACATACGCCCCTGACCTGCACGTTCCTACGGTATGGCGACACGCAAACGTCCCCGCCAACTGTCCGGAAGTGGTGTTCATGGCCGCCCCCGCATCCGCCCCACCAGCGCCGTCGTCGCTCAAGCGCATCGTCGCCGCGAGTCTCATCGGGACCACCATCGAGTGGTACGACTTCTTTCTCTATGGTTCCGCCGCCGCGCTTGTCTTCAACAAGCTGTTCTTTCCCGATTCCGATCCGCTCGTCGGCACCCTGCTGTCGTTCCTGACGTATGCCGTCGGGTTCGCCGCACGGCCGCTCGGGGCGCTCGTGTTCGGGCATTACGGGGATCGGCTCGGGCGGAAGAAGCTGCTCGTGCTCAGCCTGTTGCTCATGGGCGGGGCGACCTTCGCCATCGGGCTGCTGCCGACGCACGCCACCGTCGGGACGGCCGCGCCCGTGCTGCTCACCGTGTTGCGGCTGGTGCAGGGGTTCGCGCTCGGCGGTGAGTGGGGCGGGGCGGTGCTGCTGGTGTCGGAGCACGGGGACGCCCGGCGGCGCGGGTTCTGGGCGTCGTGGCCGCAGACCGGCGCGCCGGCCGGGCAGTTGCTGGCCACGGGTGTGCTGTCCGCGCTCACCGCGGTGTTGTCGGACAGCGCCTTCACCTCGTGGGGGTGGCGCATCCCGTTCCTGCTGTCCGGAGTGCTGGTGATCGTCGGCCTGTGGATCCGGCTGTCCGTGGACGAGTCCCCGGTCTTCAAGGCCGCGTTGGCGCAGGCCGAGGCCCGCAGGGCGGAGTCCGGCCAGTTGGAGAAGATGCCGCTGGTCGCGGTGTTGCGCCACCACTGGCGCGACGTACTGGTGGCGATGGGCGCCAGGATGGCGGAGAACATCAGCTACTACGTGATCACCGCTTTCATCCTGGTGTACGCGACGACATCGGCCGGGCTGAGCAAGCAGACCGCCCTCAACGCCGTACTCCTCGCCTCGGCCGTGCACTTCGCCGTCATCCCCGCGTGGGGCGCCCTGTCGGACCGGATCGGGCGGCGGCCCGTGTACCTGATCGGGGCGATCGGCGTCGGGGCGTGGATGTTCCCCTTCTTCACGCTGATCGACACGGGCGGCTTCGGCAGCCTGCTGCTCGCCGTGACCGTCGGGCTGATCCTGCACGGGGCGATGTACGCGCCGCAGGCGGCGTTCTTCTCGGAGATGTTCGCGACGCGGATGCGGTACTCGGGCGCCTCCATCGGCGCGCAGTTCTCCTCGGTGGCGGCCGGGGCGCCCGCGCCACTCATAGCGACCGCGCTGCTGGCCGAATACGGCAGCTCGACGCCGATCGCGCTGTACGTCATCGCGGCGGCCCTGCTCACCGTGGTCGCCATCGGCTGCGCCCAGGAGACACGCAACCGTGACTTGTCCGAGGTGGCCGACGAGCGGGAACCGGCCGTGTCGGGCCGCTGAGACCCGCGCGTACGGTACGCGGACGGCCGGTCGTCACATCGGCGGCCGGCCGTTTCAGCGTGCGACCGCCGCCGACATGGAGTGGAGCCGCAACGCCAGCTGTATCTCCAGCGCCCGGGCGGGGTCCTGCCAGTCGGGGCCCAGGAGCCGGCCCACCCGTTCGAGCCGCTGCGCGACCGTGTTGACGTGGACGTGCAGGGCGTCCTTCGTACGGGCGGGGCTCATTCCGCTCGCGAAGTAGGCGTCGAGGGTGCGAACCAGGTCCGTGCCGCGGCGCCGGTCGTACGCGACGACCTGGCCGATCGTGCGCGTGACGAACCCCGCGATGTCGCGTGTGTCGGCGAGCAGCAGGCCGAGGAACCCCAGGTCCTGGGCAGCGGCGCCCTCGCCGGACCGTCCGAGCAGGTGCAGCGCCTCCAGGCAGCGGCGGGCCTCGGTGTAGGCCGGGGATATCGCGCCCGGCCGGGCGGCGGGCGCGTCGACCGGCGAGGAGGCGCCGACGGTGACCGGCTCGCGCAGGGCGCCGCCGAGGTGCTTGGCCGTCCGGCGGGCGAGGTCGGCCGCGGTGTCGCCGGGCTCCAGGGGCAGCAGGAGGACGGTGCCGCCGTCTCGCGCGGAGGCCAGTCCGTGCCGGGTGGCCGCCAGGTGGGAGGCGGCCGACCACAGGCGCTGCCGGTCGGCGCCGTCCCGTCCCGCGTCACCCGGCGTGGGGCGGTCGATCCGGGCGGCCAGCACCACGTGCGGGGCGTCGAAGTCGGTGCGGAGCCGGGCGGCGCGCTCCTTGAGCAGCCGCCGGTCGCGGTCGGGGGCGTCCAGCAGGTCGTCGAGCAGTTCGCCCCGTACCCGCTGCTCGGCCTCGCCCGCCGAGCGGCGCGCGAGCAGCAGCAGGGAGGTGACCATCGCGGCCCGTTCCAGGGTCCGCTGGTCGACCGGGTCGAGGCCCGGGTGTCCGTGCAGGACGAGCGCGCCGAACATCTCGCCGCCCGCCGAGACGGCCGCCACCCAGTCGTCGCCGTGCCGCACGGCGTGGCCGTCGCCGCGCGTGGTACCGAGGGCCGGGCCCTCGGTGAACTCGACGGTGCCGCCGAGGACTTCGGACAGGGCGCCCGCCACGTCGTGCACGCCGCCGCCGCGCAGGACGAGCTCCGTGAGCCGGTCGTGCACCTCGGAGGCCCGTTCGATGACCCCGCTGTGGGCGCGGATGATCTCGTTGGCCCGCTCCAGCTCGGCCAGGGCCGATCTGGTTTCGGCGAGCAGGTTGGCGGTGTCGATGGCGACGGCGGCGTGCGCGGCGAACGAGCCGAGCAGCGCGATCTGTTCGCGCTCGAAGACCCGGGCACGGCGGTCCGCGGCGAACAGCACCCCGATGACCTGGCTGCCGAGCATCAGCGGGACGCCCAGGATCGCGACCAGTCCCTCGTCCCGTACCCCGGAGTCGATGGTGCGGGTGTGCCGGAAGCGCTCGTCGTCGAAGTAGCTGTCGGTGACGTACGGCCGGGCGGTCTGGGCGACGAGTCCGCCCAGTCCCTCCCCCATGCCGAGGCGCAGTTGCTGGAAACGCGCGGAGACCGAGCCTTCGGTGACCCTCATGTACGTGTCGCCTGCGGCCGGGTCGTTGAGGCTCAGGTACGCGACCTCCGTGCCGAGGAGTGAGCGGGCGCGCTGCACGATGGCCCGGAGCACCGCGTCCAGGTCGCGGAGCCCGGCGAGGTCGTGCGCGGTCTCGAACAGCGCGGACAGCTCTGCCTCGCGGCGCCGTCGCCCCTCCAGCTCGGCGCGTACGCGCAGCGCGAGCTGCTTGGCCCGCTCCACAGCGGCCAAGGCCTCGGCGCCCGCGCCGCTCGCGCGGGCGAGCAGCACGGGCCGGTCGTAGGCCTCGCCGGCCGCTCCGCGGGCGAGGAGCTCCAGGTAGGAGAGCTGTTCGTCGGACATGGTCACAGGGATACCTGCCGTACGGGTGGTCGCACCAGCCCTGTGGAAAACCGGGTGGCGGACCGCGCCGGGGTCAGTGCGCGGTCCAGCCGCCGTCGAGCACGAGCGAGGTTCCGGTGATGAAGGAGGCCTGTGGAGTGCAGAGGTACGCGACGGCTTCGGCGACCTCCTCCGGTTCGACGAGCCGCTTGAGCGCGGAGTCCTTCAGCAGTACGTCGGACAGGACCCGCTCGGGCGGGATGCCGTGGGTGGCTGCCTGGTCGGCGATCTGCGCCTCGACCAGTGGCGTGCGCACATAGCCGGGGTTGACGCAGTTGGAGGTGACGCCGTGCGGTGCGCCTTCGAGGGCGGCGGTCTTGGACAGCCCTTCCAGCCCGTGTTTGGCGGCCACATAGGCGGACTTGTAGGGCGAGGCGCGCAGCCCGTGGACGGAGGAGATGTTGACGATCCGGCCCCACTCCTGGGAGTACATGTGCGGCAGCGCGCCACGGATCAGACGGAAGGGTGCCTCCAGCATCACGGTCAGGACGGTGTGGAACTCCTCCGGTGGGAACTGTTCGATGGGGCGTACGCGTTGCAGTCCGGCGTTGTTGACGAGGATGTCGGTGCCGGCGGCCACCGCTTCCGCCGCGTCGAGGTCCATGAGGTCGAGGAGGTGCGGTTCGACCGCGCCGGGCAGTCCGGGTGACCGGTCGGCGTGCGCCGCGAGCGCGGCGAGGCCCTCGGCGTCCCGGTCGACGGCCCTGACCTTCGCCCCGGCGGCCGCGAGCCGTAGCGCGCAGGCCCGCCCGATGCCGCTCGCGGCGCCGGTGACGAGCGCGGTGCGGCCGGCGAGGTCAGGGGTGGTGACGGTGTGGGGTGCGGTCATGCTCCGCACCTTATGGAGCCACGGATCACCGACGTATGTGGTGCGGTCCCATACTTCGGTTGACTACGGCATGGTCGAGAACCATGTGGGCTGGTCCGCGAGTGCCCGCTTGATCCGGAACGGATCGGCCTCCCTCAGCGGCGGCAGCGCGTCGACCGGGAACCATCCGCCGTCCAGCGACTCGTCGTCGCGGACGCGGGCATCGCCGCCGACGGCACGGCAGCGGAAGGTCACGTCCAGGTACTGGCACCGGTCTCCGTCGGGTTGGGTGACCGGCTCACGCATGGCGTCGACGAGCACGACCCGCTCCGTCACGCACTCCCGGCGGTCTCCTCCAGCACCTCGCGCACGGCGGTGGTGGCGGGCTGGTGGCCGGCGGTGGCCCGGAGAGGCCGGACGAAGTCAGGGGTTCCCATGCCCCCGACCCTGGAGGATCCCCTGCACGCCCCGCCCTTGAGCGGTTCCCGCGGCCCGCCGGGCGCGCGGTGCGCGGGTGGCGGCCCAGCCCAGGCCGGCCGCGGCCAGGGTCACCAGGGCGACCTCCGGGAGGGTGCCGAGGCGGGTGGCCGGGGTGAGGGAGGAGCGCAGCGGTACCTGCGCGACCAGGGCGTCCGGGGTGAACATCTCGGACTGCCGGACGATGGTGCCGTCCGGCCGGATGATCGCGCTGACACCGCTGGTGACGGGGACGACGACGGAACGGCTGTGCTCGACGGCGCGGACCCGCGACATGGCGAGCTGCTGGTAGGTCATCTCGCTGCGTCCGAAGGTGGCGTTGTTGCTCGGTACGGAGATGAGCCGGGCGCCGTGTGTGACGGTGTCCCGTACGGCCCAGTCGAAGGCCGCCTCGTAGCAGGTGGCGAGCCCCACCCGGGTGCCGGCGAGGTCGAAGACACCCACCGTGTGCCCCGGGCCGAAGTCCCGGGAGACCCGGTCGACGTCCTTGTTGAAGATCCGTACGACCGACCGCATGGGGATGTACTCACCGAACGGCTGCACATGCCGCTTGTCGTACGTCTGGACCGGGCCGCGCTCCGGGTCCCACGCGATGAGCGTGTTGCGGAGGGTGCCGGTCTCGGGTGTGAGGACGGCTCCGACGACGGTGGGCACACCGATGGCCTTGACCGCGCGGTCGATGACGAGCCGGGCGTCGCCGTTGCGGTAGGGGTCGAGGTCGGAGGAGTTCTCGGGCCACAGGACGAAGTCCGGCCCGGGTACCGTACCGGCGGCGACGTCGGCGGCGAGTTGTTCGGTGCGGCGGGCGTGGTTGTCGAGGACCGCGCGGCGCTGGGCGTTGAAGTCCAGTCCCAGGCGCGGCACGTTGCCCTGGATGGCGGCGACGGTGGCGGTGCCGTCCTGGGCGGCGTCCGAGACGAGGGGCTGCGCCCCGAGGGCCGCGCCGACCGGGACGAAGGCGGAGAGGAGGGCGGCGGCGAGGGGGCCGCGCGGCAGCGATCCGGTCGCCTTGGACGCGCGCAGGACGCGTGCGGCCTCGTACAGGCCGAAGCCGCACAGGGCGACGGCGAAGCCGAGGACGGGCGTGCCGCCGACCGCGGCGAGCGGCAGGAAGACGCCGTCGGCCTGGCCGAAGGCGATCTTCCCCCAGGGGAAGCCGCCGAACGGGACACGCGCGCGTGCCGCCTCTCCGACGATCCACGCGGCGGCGGCGAACACCGGCCAGGCGGGCAGCCGCGACAGGGCGGCGGCGAGCGTGCAGGCGCCCGCGATGAACAGCGCCTCGACGGCGACGAGCGCGACCCACGGCACGGGGCCCACCTCCGCGCCGGTCCAGACGAGGAGGGGAAGCAGGAAGCCGAGCCCGGCCAGGTAGCCGAGGCCGAAGGCGGCCCTCGGGCGTCGGCCGCGCAGGGTCCAGCCGAGCAGGGCGAAGGCGGGGAGCGCGAGCCACCACAGGGGCCGGGGCGGGAAGCTGAGGTGGAGCAGCACTCCGGACAGCGCCGCCGCTCCCGGTCCGGCCAGCCGTCGCGCGATCCGCATGCTCCGCCGCTCCTCGGTGGCCGGGGTGGGGGCGGGCAGGTCGTCGACGGTGGTGATGGTGGCGCTCACGTGCGGAGTCTACGGCGGGATGGGGTGCGGACGGGAGGGCGGTCAAGGAGCCGGCGGCAGGCTCCCGCGGCGATCGCCGAACCCGTCGGCGGGGCCCGCGATGGCGCCCTCGCCCGGCGGGGCGGACGGTCCGGGGCTCAGGGAACGGTGTGGTGGTGGCGGTGCAGGCGGTGGCGGATGAACCGGACCGCGGCTTCGGCGTCGTCGACCGTCACCGTGAAGCTGCGGCCGTCCCCGAGGGTCAGCACGAGGCCCTCGCCGCGGCGGACCACCACCGCGGTGCCCATCTCCGGGCGCCAGCGGTAGCCCCAGCCACCCCACTGGCGCGGGGTGACCGACGGGGCGAATTCGGCGCCCACGACGTGGTCCAGCGGGATCCGGCGGCGCGGCACGCCCATGTGCCCGCAGCGCACTTCCAGGGCCTGGTGGTCGACCGTGATCTCGACATGGACGAACGCGAGCGTGCCGAAGAGCACCAGCAGCCCCGCCGCGACGCAGCCGACCACCGCCATCAGCAGCGCCGCCACTCCGGACGTCCAGGGGGAGGCGACGGCCAGCTCGACGGCGAGGGCCACACAGGCGGCACCGGCGGCGGCCGGCAGCCACTGGATGCGGTTGGTCGCACGCCCGGTCCAGGTATCGGGCACCGGGTCCGCGGGCGGTCGCTCGTTGCGGGGGTGGTCCCTCATGCGTAGCAGCGTACTCACACTCCGCGTTCGCGGCTCCCCGGGCGCGAGGGAGCACCTGCGGGCGACAGGAAGCACATGCGGGCGCGCGGCCGTGGGTGGACCGGTGGGCTTCCGTACGCGGGCGTGGGGCCGGCGTCGTCAGGGGGCGGGCGCGACCGCGGCCAGCAGTCGGCCCTCCGCGTACGCCAGTGCCGCCTCGGGCAGGCCGGCGGGGTCGCCGCTGAGCAGGACCGCGAGGGACGCGCTGGGCGCGGCGGACGGTTCCGGGAGGGCCCCGATGCGACGCAGCGCCTGGGCGGCCACCGCCTCGGCCGAGCCGTACAGGGCGACGGGCGGCAGGCCGGCCGGCTGGACGGCGGCACGGATGCGCCCGGCGACCAGCTCGTAGTGGGTGCATCCCAGGACCACGGCCCTGACGTCGGGCGGGGTGAGCGCGGCAGCCGCCGCGACGGCCCGGTCGATGCCGTCCTCGTCGGCGTGCTGGACGGCGTCGGCGAGGCCGGGACAGGGCACCTCGGTGACCGGGACCCCGTCGGCGAAGTCGCGGATGAGCCCGCGCTGGTACGGGCTCCCGGTGGTGGCCGGGGTCGCCCAGATGGCGACGGGACCGCCACCGGCCGCCGCGGGCTTGATGGCCGGGACGGTGCCGATGACCGGGATGGCGGGCTCCAGCTCGGCGCGGAGGGCGGGCAGCGCGTGCACGGAGGCGGTGTTGCAGGCCACGATGAGCGCGTCGGGCCGGTGCGCGGCGGCGGCGCGGGCAGCGGCGAGGGCATGCCGCTGGACGTAGTCCGTCGTGCGGGGCCCCCAGGGCATCCCATCGGGGTCGGAGGAGAGGACCAGATCGGCGTCCGGCCGCAGCCGGCGCACCGCGGCGGCCGCCACGAGGAGGCCGATTCCGGAGTCCATGAGCGCGATCTTCACCCGGTCACCCTAGCCGACGACCCTTGCGCTCCCGTCGTTGTGGGGCAGACTGCGACGAATGAGCACCATTGCGTGGATCGCCCTGGGGTCGTCGGTCGCGTGGGTCTGGCTGCTGTTCGGGCAGGGTTTCTTCTGGCGGACGGACCAGCGGCTGCCCCGGCGGGAGGTCCCGGCCCGCTGGCCGTCCGTCGCGGTGGTGGTGCCCGCCCGGGACGAGGCCGCGGTGCTGCCGGTGAGCCTTCCGTCGCTGCTGGCGCAGGACTACCCGGGCCCCGCGCGGATCGTGCTGGTCGACGACGGCAGCAAGGACGGTACGGGTGACCTGGCCCGTGCGCTGTCCGTGCGGTATGGCGGGCTGCCGCTGATCGTGACGTCACCGGGGCCGCCCGAGCCCGGCTGGACCGGGAAGCTGTGGGCACTGCGGCACGGGATCGCGCTGGCACGCGCGCGTGACGACGCCCATGACCCCGACTATCTGCTCCTGACGGACGCGGACATCGCCCATGAGCCCGACAGTCTCCGGGAGCTGGTCGCCGCGGCCACCAGCCACGATCTGGACCTGGTCTCGCAGATGGCGCGGCTGCGGGTGGCGTGTGGCTGGGAGCGGCTGGTGGTGCCGGCGTTCGTGTACTTCTTCGCCAAGCTGTATCCCTTCCGCTGGATCAACGCGGAGGGGCACCGGACGGCCGCGGCGGCGGGCGGCTGCGTGCTGTTGCGCGCGCGGATGGCGGACCGGGCGCGGGTCCCGGAGTCGATCCGGCAGGCGGTGATCGACGACGTGGCGCTGGCGCGGGCGGTGCGCGGGGCCGGCGGGCGCATCTGGCTGGGTCTCGCCGAGCGGGTGGACAGCGTCCGGCCGTATCCGCGACTGGCCGATCTGTGGCGGATGGTGTCCCGCAGTGCGTACGCCCAGCTGCGGCACCAACCACTGCTGCTGGTCGGGACGGTGGCGGGGATCGCGGTGGTGTACGCGGCTCCGCCCGTCGCCCTGTGCGCGGGGCTGTTCGCGGGCGATACGGCGGCCGGTTGGCTGGGGGCCGGCGCCTGGGCGGTGATGACGGGCACGTACATCCCGATGCTCCGCTACTACCGCCAGTCACTGTGGCTGGCGCCCGTGCTGCCGTTCACGGCGCTCCTCTACCTGTGCATGACGGTCGATTCGGCGGTGCAGCACCATCGGGGGCGAGGGGCCGCCTGGAAGGGCCGTACCTACCCGCGCCCGCAGGCCGCGCCGGAGCGGTGAGGGGCGCGGGCGTCGGTCATCCGTCCGGGTGGATGGGTGAGGTTCCCGCCGGTGGCGCGACGGCCGGAGCCCGTGGGAGGAGCGCTCGTGGCACACCGCGTGCGAGGCGTGCGCGGGCCGGCCGAGAAGAGCAACTCGCCGCGGGGCGGGGCTTTCCCGGTCGAGGAGGAGGGCCGGCGCGTCATGGCCGGGGTACCAGGCGCCGAACGTCATCGCCCATTCGATGCGAAGACACCGGCACGACGACATTGGCGCTGCGGGCACCTTTAAGCATGGACATGCCCACCCGCTACCGCCGTCCACGGCACGGGATTTATGTATCCGCCACCTTGATCGGGTGGTCTTCCGCGCCCTTCCGCAGCCGCCTCGCGCCCGGGCACGACCCTCCGGGAGACCCGTCGGTAACCCCCTCTCAGCTCGGGCTTTTCCAACGAGGCCGCCCCTTTTTGCCGCGTTCGCTCGCATTGCGCATCGGCAGCCCCTCCCCCCACGGAAAACAACCGTCTTGCCGGGCTCCCCAAAAGCAGATCGTGCGCTTAACTTATGTGCCATGACCTCCCCCCGCTCCTACGGCGGCGCTTACTACGGCGCGCCGTCGTTCCCGGACACCCCGATCTACGACTCCCTCGTCGCGGAGCGGGGCACGCCTCAGATCGCCCCGATCCGAGTGCCTGCCGCCTACGACACCGCCAACAGCTACCTGCCGGCCCTCCCCGCGGCGCTGCCCGCCCTCCCCTCGGCCCACTCCCAGCCCACCTCCTCCTACAGCGGCTCCTACAGCGGCTCCTACGGCTACCCTCAGCCGGCCCCGCAGCCCGCCCCGCTCCACCAAGCGCCCGCGCCGTACATCCCGCAACAGGCGACGGTCTCGCGCGGCTACCCGGGCGCGCAGCCCCCGCAGTACTCCCGCCCCGTCCCCGCCGGGTACGAGGCGATGCGCCCCGCGGCGCCGCGTCCCGTCCCGGCGCCTGCTCCCGGCCCGTACGAGGACCCGTACAACCGCCCCTACCAGGGCGGGTACTGACCGACGGCGTGCGCGGAGCGGCTGGCAGGATGAGGCCATGCCGACACCTGTACTGCGCTCCCTGCACATCCGACCGGTCAAGTCGCTCGGCGGTGTCGCGCCCGCCGAGGCGGTGGTCGAGCCGTGGGGGCTCGCCGGGGACCACCGCTGGATGGTGATCGACGCGTCGTCGAAGGCCGTGACCCAACGCGAGCGCCCGCAACTGGCGTTGGTCACGGCCGAGCCGCTGCCGGACGGGGGGATCCGGTTGTCCGGGGCCGGCCGCGAACCGCTGACCGTCGCCGTGCCCGGGCCGTCGCACGTGGTCGTCTCGCAGATCTTCAGTACGAAGGTGGAGGCCGTACCGGCGGGCGACGCCGCGGACGCCTGGCTCAGCGACCACCTCGGCCAGGAGGTGCGGCTGGTGCACATGGACGACCCGGCACACCGCCGCCCCGTCAACCCCAAGTACGCCCTGCCCGGCGAAACCGTCAACTTCGCCGACGGCTACCCGGTGATGGTCACCACCACCGCCTCGCTCGACGCCCTGAACGACCTCATCGCGCGGGGCGACCACCCGGACGAGGGCCCCCTGCCCATGGACCGGTTCCGGCCGACCGCCGTCATCGACGGCACCGCGCCCTGGGACGAGGACGGCTGGGCCCGGATCGCGATCGGCGAGGTGTCCTTCCGCGTCGTCAAGCCCTGCGAACGCTGCGTCGTGACCACCACCGACCAGCGCACCGCCCGGCGCGGCAAGGAACCGCTGCGCACCCTCGCCCGCCACCGCCTCATCGACCGGCGGATGGTCTTCGGCCAGCTCCTCGTCCCGGAGCACACCGGGACACTGCGGGTCGGTGACCCGGTCGGGATCGGGTACCGGTAGGAACCGGTCGCGGGGCGCATGAGCCGCACCGGCACGGGAACCCGGGAGGTCCGTACGCGCGTTGACGGGCACGGAAGGGGGTGCTGGTTCGGTGCGCGCAGTCTCGGGGCTCTGGCGCTGGCGGCACAATCCCCTGCGCCGGCCCACGGATCTCGTCGAGGCGTGGGTGGCGTTCGCCGCCCTGGTGCTGATGTGTCTCGCCGCTCCCGCGGTCGGCTGGTTCTCCGGAGCGGCGGCCCATGCCTCCCTCCAGCAGACGGTCCGGATCCAGCGGGAGCAGCGCCACCTGGTCACGGCCGAGGTGCTGGGGTCCGCCCGCGGAAGCGAGGCCGCCCCGCACGATGCCGAGGCCGCCGCCGACCACCGGATGCGCAGGTCCGTCCTGGCGGCCTGGACCGCGCCGGACGGCACCCGGCGGACCGGGGTGGTGACCACCGCGCGGCACAGCGCCGACCCCGGTGACACGTTCCGCGTCTGGACCGACGACCGGGGCAGGCCGGTGAACCGCCCCATGGACGCGGACACCGCACGTGAGCACGGTGTGCTCGCCGGGATCGGCGCCGCGGTCGCGGCGATGGGCGTCGTCGAGGGGGTCCGGCGGTTCGTCGTACGGCGGCTGACACGACGGCGGTACGCGCGCCTGGACCGGGAGTGGGCCCGGGCCGGTCCCGACTGGGGCAGAACGGGGGCGGACAGCTGACCCGTCAACTCCGCCCCGCCGCGCGCGCTACGGTGGTGCGATCGTTAACGCAGCGGCGCACGACGAGGTGGGGGGCTAAGCAGCACCATGGCACAGGGCACGGTCCAGGTGACGCACACCGGCACATCGCGGTGGCGGCGCCGCACGGGCGAGTACGCCTCCCTCGCCGCCGCCCTGGAGGCCGCCGGGGACGGTGACGTCCTCACCATCGCGCCCGGTACGTACCGGGAGAACCTGGTCCTGCGGCGGGCGGTCACCCTGCGCGGTTCGGACGGCACGTCGGGCTCCGTGCGGATCGCGCCCCCCGACGGCGTGCCGCTGACCGTCCGCGCCTCGGCCACGCTCCAGGACCTGCACGTGGAGGGCCAGGACACCTCGGCGCCCGCACTGCTGATCGAGGACGGCACGCCCGAGCTGCTGGACCTGCGGATCGTGACCCGCTCGGCGGCCGGCGTGGAGGTCCGGGGCGCTGCCCGGCCCACCGTGCGCCGCTGCACCGTCGACAATCCGGCGGGCGTCGGGATCGGCGTGCTGGACGGCGCGGGCGGCGTGTTCGAGGAGTGCGAGATCGTCTCGGCCGGGCAGTCGGGCGTCTCGGTGCGCGGCGGGGCGCACCCACGGCTGGAGCGGTGCCGCGTCCACCACACCGTGGGCGCCGGCCTGTCCGTGACCGGTGAGGGCAGCGGCCTGGAGGCGATCGGCTGCGAGGTGTACGAGATCAAGGGCAGCGGTGTCCACGTCACCGGGCGCGGCACGGCGCACTTGACCGACTCGTCGGTGCACCGCACGTCGGCCGACGGCGTCACCCTCGACACCGACGCCGTCCTCACCCTGTCCGACTGCGACATCCACGACGTCCCGGAGAACGCGGTCGACCTGCGCTCGCGGGCCGTGCTGACGCTGACCCGCTCGACGGTGCGGCGGTTCGGGCGCAACGGGCTGTCCGTGTGGGACCCGGGCACGCGCGTGGACGCCAACCAGTGCGAGATCCACGACAGCACCGGTGACTACCCGGCGGTGTGGGTCTCCGACGGCGCGACCGCCGTCCTCGACTCCTGCCGCGTGCACGACGTGCCGGACGCGCTGTTCGTGCTCGACCGCGGTTCCCGCGTGGACGTCGTGGACAGCGACCTGTCCCAGGTGCGCAACACGGCGGTGTCGGTGAGCGACGGCGCGACCGCGCAGCTGGACGACTGCCGGATCCGGGAGGCGTCGACCGGCGCCTGGTTCCGGGACCACGGCAGCGGCGGCACGCTGAGCGGCTGCACCATCGACGCGGTCCAGACCGGTGTCATCGTCACCAAGGGTGCCGATCCGACCGTCGAACGGTGCACGGTCACCTCCCCCGCCGAGGCCGGTTTCTACGTCTCGGCGGAGGGCCGCGGCACCTTCCACGGCTGCCGGGTGACGGGCAGCGGCGGGTACGGCTTCCACGTCATGGACGGCTGCCGTACGACCCTGAGACGGTGCCGTACGGAGCGGTGTGCGCGCGGTGGGTACGAGTTCGGGGAGGACCGGCCCGTCACCGAGGACTGCACCAGCGACGAGAGCGGCGTGCACGGTGCCCTGGCCGACGTCCCCGCCCCCGTACCGACCGCGTTCCAGCCGGCCGGCGGCGGCGTGCTCGGCACGGTCGCGGCCCGCGTCCCGGCCCAGGCGCCGCCCGTGGCCGTACCGCCGTCCGAGCCCGTCCGCAGCTCCCAGGACGTCCTGGGGGAGCTGGACGCCCTGGTGGGCCTCGACAGCGTCAAGCGGGAGGTCCGCACCCTCACCAACATGATCGAGGTCGGCCGCAGGCGCCAGGAGGCCGGGCTCAAGGCCGCCTCCGTACGCCGCCACCTGGTCTTCACCGGCTCGCCCGGCACCGGCAAGACCACCGTCGCCCGGCTGTACGGCGAGATCCTGGCCTCCCTGGGAGTGCTGGAGCGCGGGCACCTCGTCGAGGTGTCCCGCGTGGACCTGGTCGGCGAGCACATCGGGTCCACCGCGATCCGCACCCAGGAGGCGTTCGACCGCGCGCGGGGCGGGGTGCTGTTCATCGACGAGGCGTACGCCCTGTCCCCCGAGGACTCGGGGCGGGACTTCGGACGCGAGGCGATCGACACGCTGGTGAAGCTGATGGAGGACCACCGCGACGCGGTCGTGGTGATCGTCGCCGGGTACACCGCCGAGATGAAGCGGTTCCTGACCGTCAACCCGGGTGTGGCGTCCCGCTTCTCACGCACCATCGCCTTTCCCGACTACGCGCCCGCCGAACTGGTGCGGATCGTCGAACAGCAGGCGGACGATCACGAGTACCGCCTCGGCACGGGGACTGCGGAAGCGCTGCTGAAGTACTTCACGGAGCTGCCCAAGGGCCCCGCCTTCGGCAACGGCCGTACCGCGCGGCAGACGTTCGAGTCGATGGTGGAGCGGCACGCGGGACGGGTCGCCGGGCTCGCCGAGACGAGCACCGACGACCTGACCCTGCTCTACCCGGAGGACCTGCCCGAGCTGCCGTAGGCCTCGTCCGTACGCTGCGGGGGAACCGGCAGCGGAAGGGCGGGCGGCAGCCGGTCGAGCAGGACGGTGCGCTCCTTGGCGAAGACCGGGTCCGCCTGGTAGTCGGAGTGGCCCAGGACCGGTTCGGGCAGCGGGTGTTCGTCGGTGCGGCCGTACACCACCGGGTCCCGCAGAGCCTTGTGGTCCACCTCGGGCTTGCCCCCTTCGGCGGGGAGGTTGACCGGGCCGCCTATCGGGTCCGTGCGGCGCCACAGGTTGCGCCAGCAGTGCACTTCGCGGTGGAGGGCGGCCAGCGGCGCCGGGCCGAAGTACGCCGGGAACCACCGCCCGTACAGCCGCTCCAGGGGTGAGCCGTAGGTGAGCAGCGCGACCCGGCGGCGGGTGCCGGCCGGGAGCTGCCAGACGGCCGCCGCGGCCAGCACACTGCCCTGCGAGTGGCCGGAGATGACGAGGCGTCCGCCGGTGCGGCCGGTCCACGACGACATGCGCCAGGCAAGGTCGGGGACGGCACGCTCGGCGTAGCAGGGCGGGGCGAAGGGATGCGCGGCGCGCGGCCAGAAGGTGCCGACGTCCCACAGGATGCCGATGGTGCGCCGGGCCGAGGGGTCCTTGTAGGCGCGCCGGCCCCAGGTGACGAACAGTATGAATCCGAAGCCGATCAGCCAGGAGCCGAGCGCCTGGGCGGACTCGGCCACGCTCTCGATGACCGGGTGCATGCCCGTGAACGCCTTGCCGGGCACGGTGCCGCTGAGCCAGGACCCGGCGACGGCTCCCGCTCCCAGGAGCAGCGTGGCGCCGGAGACGATGCCGACGACGACCGGGGCCGCGTCGGTGAGCGCCGCCCGCGCGCGGACGGCGGCGATACGGCGGGTACGGACGGCGTCCGGCTGCTCGCCCTCGTACTCGGCCTCCACGACGGGCGCGAGGCGGCGGGCGGTGTGCGCGGTACGGACGGCGAGCACGAGCAGCGGGACGAGCAGCAGGAGCAGCAGCACCGGGATGACGGACGCCTGCCAGCTGAGCAGCCCGGGCGGGCCGATGATGGGGCCGTGGCCGGTACCGGGCGTGGCGGGGCCGTCGAGCCAGTCGGCGACGCGCTGGGCGATACCCCCGGTCATCACGCCGCCGAGCGCGCAGGCCAGCATGGCGACGGCGGGCCCCCCGAGCCCGTACAGCACGGTACGGGTGGTGCGGGCGTACGGCGTGCGGCGGTGGAGCCGCAGGGCGACCACGGCGAGGGCCAGGACGAGGGTGCCCTGCGCGACGGTGATGACGCTGAAGGCGGTGTCGCCGGGGAGCGTGCCGGTGGAGCGCCAGACGGGGCGGGACCAGGCCGCGTACAGGGCGGCGAGGGCGAGCAGGGCCAGCGAGCCGCCCGGCAGCCAGGTGACGAGAGCACGGTCGACCCGGTTGTCGAGCCGCCTCTCGCTGCGGCCTCGCCGGCACACCACCCACACCACCGTCACCGCCCCCACGAACAAGGCCCCCTCCAGGGCCCGGCCCAGCACCTCGCGGGTGGTGCTCCCCCCGTCCCGGTCGAACCGGGCGGCGGCGCCGGCGACCGCCGCGGCGACCGTGAGGAACCCGGCGGCGGTGTGCGCGGCGCGCAGCCTGGCGACGAGCCGGCGGCCGTACCAGAACCCGGGCCGGCCGAGCGCGGGGCGCAGCCGCGCGTCGGGGGTGGCGTCGACGTCCTGCCCGCCGCGCGGCGGGCGCTGCGCCTCGTACGCGCTCCAGGTGCGGTTGGACAGGTACCACAGGAGCCCGACAAGCGCGGCGGGCACCAGCGCGGCGAGCGCCAGTCGGCGGCCCGGCTGCGCCCACCAGCCACCCTGGGTGACGGACAGGAAGCCCAGCCAGGACCGCTCCTCGGCGCAGCGCGCCGATCCGGCGCACTGCCAGGCCGTCAGGTCCAGCGCGACCTCGCAGGCGGCGGCGGTGAGCAGCACGGTGAGGGTGAGGGCGACGAGCCGCACCAGCACGCCGTACAGCCGGACCATGGCGGCCTGTCCTTCGGCCGGTGGCCGCATCCAGTGCGCGAGGTTCACCACCATGAACGGCAGGAGCAGCAGCCACAGGGCGCGGGAGCCGTTGCCGGAGGTGAGGTTGCACCAGCAGTACGCCTCCGGGACGGGGCCGTGGCGGAACCGCTCGGGGTCCTTCTCCGCGTGCAGGTCGACGGTACGCCGGTACATGGCGGCGGTCCTGTCGCCCGTCACCCGGGTGGTGCGCGGGTCGTCGAGCATCTCCTGAGGGGTGGTCCCGCCGACGCCGTGGACGAGCAGTTCCAGCGCGGCGCCGGGACCGGTGGGCTGCGGGGAGGCAGGGGGCACTTCGGGGGCTCGCTCTCTGGGTGAGGAGGAGGGCTGTCGGGACGCGCGTGACAAGAATCGTCCACGGACACGGCCCGGCGCATGGCTCTCACGTAATCTCCCCGCCGTTCCGGGCCGGGAAGCGCGTGGCAGGATGAGGAGCCCTGGCCAGCGGTGTTGACGACGTGGAAGGACCGGCCCCTGCCGTGAGCGACAACCACAACCTCCTCGCGGAGCAGCGGCGCGCCTTGATCCTGGACGAGGTCCGGCGGCGCGGCGGGGTGCGGGTCAATGAACTCACCCGTCGGCTCAACGTCTCCGACATGACCGTCCGCCGCGATCTCGACGCGCTCGCGCGCCAGGGCGCCATCGCGAAGGTGCACGGCGGGGCCGTGCCGGTGGCCGAGGCGAGCACGCACGAGCCGGGTTTCGAGGCGAAGTCGACGCTGGAGCGGAGCGCGAAGGAGGACATCGCGCGGGCCGCCGCCGCGATGGTGGCCCCGGGCAGCGCCATCGCCCTGTCGGGGGGCACGACGACGTACGTACTGGCGCAGCACCTGCTCGACGTGCCGGACCTGACGGTGGTGACCAACTCGGTACGCGTCGCCGACGTGTTCCACACCGCCCGGCGCGGCACCTCGGGGGACGCGCCCCGGCCGGGCGCGGCGACGGTGGTCCTGACGGGTGGGGTGCGTACGCCGTCGGACTCGCTCGTCGGCCCCGTGGCCGACCAGGCGATCCGCTCCCTCCACTTCGACGTGCTGTTCCTCGGGGTGCACGGCGTGTCGGTGGAGGCGGGCCTGTCCACGCCGAACCTGGCGGAGGCCGAGACCAACCGCCGCTTCATCCGCTCGGCGCGGCGCGTGGTGGTGGTCGCCGATCACACCAAGTGGGGGACGGTGGGGTTGAGTTCGTTCGCCCGCCTGGACGAGGTCGACCACCTGGTGACGGACGCGGGGCTCTCGCCGGAGGCGCGGGCGCAGATGGCTGAGCACCTGCCGGGCCTGCTCGTCGCGGGCGAGGACGAGGGCTGAGCGGGGCCGCGCGGGGAGGGACCGTGCGGGGTCGTCCCCGCAGGGGATCGGCGGTCGAGCGCGGTCGGACCGCGCACCGGGGCGGCACGCCGGCCCCGAGGAGTCGAGCCCTGGGGACGCCGACGACGGTGCCCGCACGTACCGGGCCCACCACCCGGGCCTCGTGCGGCGCGGCATCCGACCGCCCCGGACGAGGCCCTTGCGGGGTGCGGGCGGCCTAGGATCGGGGCGTGGGTGTGTTTCGGGTTGAGCGGACCGCTCCGCTGGAGGTCGCGGAGGCGTGGCGGCGGGTGACCGACTGGCCGGCGCACGGGGCCGGGGTGCCGCTGACGCGGGTGACGGTGGTGACCGCCGGCGCGACGCGGGCCGGGAGCCGGATCAGCGCGCGCACGGGGGTCGGCCGGTTCACGTTCGACGACCCGATGGAGGTCGTGCGCTGGGAGCCGCCTGCCCCCGGCCGGGCCGAGGGGCGGTGCCGGCTGGAGAAGCGCGGCCGGGTGGTCCTCGGATGGGCCGAGATCGCCGTACGCGCGACCCCGGCCGGGGCGGCGGTGACGTGGACGGAGGAGCTGCGCGTACGCGGGCTGCCGCGGGCGTGCGACGCGGTGCTGACCCGTGCGGGGCGGCTGGTCTTCGGGCGCACGCTGACCGGTCTGCTCAGGGGCTGACGGGCCTCACTCCGGCCAGACGCCGGTGCGCAGGAACTCGTCGACGGCCGCGCTGTACGGGGCGATGTCCAGGCCCTGTTCGGCCAGCCACTCGTCGGAGTAGTACTTGTCCAGATACCGCTCCCCCGGGTCGCAGATGAGCGTGACGACGCTGCCCGTGCGGCCCTGTGCCACCATCTCGGCGACGATCTTCAGCGCGCTCCACAGGCCCGTTCCGGTGGAGCCGCCCGCCTTCCGGCCGATGGCGTTCTCCAGAGCCCGTACGGCGGCGACGCTCGCCGCGTCGGGCACCTTCATCATCCGGTCGACGGCGCCGGGGACGAAGCTGGGTTCCATACGGGGCCGGCCGATGCCCTCGATGCGGGAGCCGCAGTCGCTGGCGGCCAGGGCGTTGCCGGTGGTCCATCCCTCGAAGAAACAGGAGTTCTCGGGGTCGGGGACGCAGATGCGGGTGTCGTACTGCATGTAGCGCACGTAGCGGCCGATGGTCGCCGACGTGCCGCCGGTGCCGACCGTGGCGACGATCCAGGCGGGTTCCGGATAGCGCTCCAACCGCAGCTGCTGGTAGATCGATTCGGCGATGTTGTTGTTGCCGCGCCAGTCGGTGGCCCGTTCCGCGTACGTGAACTGGTCGATGTAGTGCCCACCGGTCTCGGCGGCGAGGGTCGCGGCCTCGTCGTACATCGTGCGCGGATCGTCGACGAAGTGGCACTGGCCGCCGTGGAATTCGATGAGGCGGATCTTCTCGTGGCTGGTGGTGCGCGGCATGACGGCGACGAACGGCACGCCGATGAGGCTCGCGAAGTACGCCTCGGAGACGGCGGTGGAGCCGCTGGACGCCTCGATGACGGGCTTTTCGGGGCGGATCCAGCCGTTGCACAGGCCGTACAGGAAGAGGGAGCGCGCCAGGCGGTGCTTCAGGCTGCCGGTCGGGTGGGTGGACTCGTCCTTGAGGTAGAGGTCGATGCCCCACCGTTCGGGCAGCGGGAACCGCAGGAGATGGGTGTCGGCGGACCGGTTGGCGTCGGCCTGGACCTTCCGTACGGCTTCTTTCAGCCATGTCCGGTACTCGGGATCGCTTCGGTCCACATCACTGGTCCCGGCCTGCTCAACCGTGCTCACGCGCGCCACTCCTCGTCTGCTCTCCCTGTGCTTCCCTCCTTGAACATACCCGCCTCACCTGCGCAAACGTTGCCTTTGATGACCTATAGGGCCCGCTTGGGGAACGTCCGGCCACGCGCCCTGGTGTACGGGCGCGCACTTGTGCAGACTGACCGGACCGGAATCAGCGCGAAGGGGGCGGAAAGTCATGGCTGACCCTGATTTCAGCGCCACGGGCGTACGGATCGAGCGGTGGCCGCGCTCACTGACGAGGGCGGGCGAGGTCCTGATCAAGGACGGCAGGCTGGCGCTGCTCACCAGCTACGGCCGGGTGATCGACAGTGCGCCGGTGCGTGCGGTCAGGGCGAGCAGGCCGTGGTTCGCCGGGCGCGGTGGCGCCATGGTGACGACGCTCAACGGTCACCGGTACCGGCTGACCATGGGTCAGCGCAGCCGCAGGCCGGACGGGACGGCGACGGCGACGGCCGGCCGCTTCCTGGAGGCCGTACACAGGGCCGGCGGCGCCAGGAACTGACACGCGCGCGCCAGACGTGACGGCGGGGAACGAGCGGGCCGACAGCGCATACGAGTTGCGGAGCGCTCACCTGTGGTTCACGCTGGTTTGACATCGCTACTCAGGGTGCACCGGCGGTCACGCTGCGATCCAGCCCGCCGGACGAAACAGCCAGCCATCCACTGGATCCGATCTCCGTCGTCTTCCGGACCTCATTTCGGGGAGTCGCAGCCGTGATCAGCCAGGCAAGCAGGCAGTGCACGGTAGAGCTCCAAGCCCTGCCGTCGCGGATCGGACAGGTCCGCAGAATCGTGTCGGCGCAACTGCGCTACTGGAATCTCGACAGTCTCATCGAGAAGGCCGCGCTCGGTGTCACCGAGCTGCTGACAAACGTTCACCAGCACGCCGAGCCGGACAAGGTGTGCACCGTCGAGATCGAGCTGCTCCTCGACCGGCTGACGGTCTCGGTCCATGACCACGACCCCCGCCTGCCGACGGTTCCGAAGGTCGCGACGGGCGATCCGCTCTCCACGTCGGGGCGCGGCCTGGCCCTCATAGAGGCGTTCAGCGAGAGCTGGGGCGTCCGGCCGCAGGGCGACTCGGGGAAGGTCGTCTGGTTCACCCTCCCGGCACCGTCCACCACATCCATGACGATCCCGCCCCTCCCCGTCTACGGGGCGGCCACCAGCGGCCCGTTCACCGAGCCGGTTCCCTTCGAGCCGGTCGAGACGGTACCCGAACGATCCGCGGCGAGGGCCGCCCGGTCGACCGTGGCGGGCTGACCGGGCGGGCCGGGGCGCGGCGGCTCCGTCCGGTCACCTACCGCCACGGCCGTGCGGCCGAACTGTTCTTTCCGGAACAGCGGAAGAACAGGATCCACGGGCCCGGCCCGTCGTGACGAGGGTGTTCATCCCGGTCGGCTCCTCGGAGGCGTGGGGTGTTGCTTCCGAGGGTCCCCCGGGAGGGCACCCCCGTCGTCGTACCGGGAGCGGCATCGCGGCTGCCACGCGGGGAGCGGTCCACGTCTTCCGCGGTGGGCGGGCAGTGGTGAGCGGGGTGCCCTCGTCCGTACGGTCCCGCCGGAGCGGCGATCGCGGCACGGCGCCGGTGGAGCGGGAACCGAGGGCGATCCGCCCGCGGGCGTTCGCCCCGGGGGCGGGGCCGGTACGAGGGGCAGCCGCTCCGGTGGCTCGGGGGCGTCAGGCGACGGGTGCGTGCGGTTTGCCGAGCGCGGCGAGCGGGTCGTCGAGGACGGGCTGCCACGCCAGCTCGGCCGCGCCGGCGAGGCTGTTGTGGTCCAGGGTGCAGCCCAGGATGGGGACGCCGCCGCTGCGGCCCCACAGGCTGCGGTCGGCGACGACGGCGCGCAGCCGCTCCGGGTCGGCGGCGAGCAGTTCGCGGTGCAGGCCGCCCAGGATGATCCGGTCCGGGTTCAGGATGTTGACCAGTCCGGCCAGCCCGAGGCCGAGGCGGTCGATGAGCTCCTCGGTGGCGGTCCGCACGGCCGGGTCGCCGGCCTCCGCGCGGAGCAGGTCGCGGGCCTGTTGCAGCAGGGACACCTCGGGGCCGGGTACGCGGCCGGCCGCGGTGAGGAAGGCGAGCGGGTCGGCCTCGACGTCGAGGCAGCCGCGGCTGCCGCAGTGGCAGGGGCGGCCCTCGGGGTTGACCGTGAGGTGGCCGACTTCGAGGGCGAGGCCCGAACTGCCCGTGTGCAGCCGCCCGTCGAGGACGAGCGCGCCGCCGACGCCGCGGTGCCCGGTGGCGACGCACAGCAGGTGCTGGGCGCCGCGGCCGGCGCCGTGCCGGTGTTCGGCGAGGGCGGCCAGGTTGACGTCGTTGCCGGTGAAGGCGGGGCCGTCGATGCCCGCCGCCCGCACCTGCTCGGCGAAGATGTCGCGGACGGGCGCCCCGGCGGGCCAGGCGACGTGCAGCGGGTTGAGGGCGGTGCCCTCGGGTTCGGCGACCGCGGAGGGAACGGCGAGCCCGGCGCCCACACAGCGGCGCCCGCTCTCGCGCAGCAGCGCGGCGCCCGCCTCGACGACGGCCGCGAGGACCTGCGCCGGGTCCGCGGTGACGGTGACGCAGCCGGGCGCGGTGGCCACGACGCGTCCGCCGAGGCCGACGAGGGCGGCGCGGAAGCCGTCGGCGTGGACCTGGGCGGCGAGGGCGACGGGGCCGTTCTCGTCGACGGTGAGCCGGTGCGAGGGGCGGCCCTGGGAGCCGGCGGCGGCGCCGGGGCGGGAGTCGACGCGGATGAGGCCCAGGGCTTCGAGTTCGGCGGCGACGGCGCCGGCGGTGGCGCGGGTGACGCCCAGCTCGGCGGTGAGCACGGCGCGGGTGGGCGCGCGGCCGGTGTGCACCAGCTCCAGCGCGGGGCCGAGCGCGCTGCGGCCCCTGTCCAGCCGTGATCGGGTCGTGGTCGCCTTGCCGTTCATGGGGGCGAGTCTCCCATGATCCCGCGCGCGGGCGGCCCGCCCTCCTGTTTCGGCCGGTCGTGGAGGGGTACTGCGGGTGGCTGACGCAAGGTGCGGAGTTGCCCGAGGCGCGGGAGGTTCCATGTCACGCTCCGACACCGGTGCGACGGTACGGGCGCTGCTCGACGGGCAGGGGCGTACGTACGCGGAGGACGCCGGGATCCACCTCGAGGACACCCCGCAGCCGCTGTACCAGCTGCTGGTCCTGGCCCATCTGCTGAGCGCCCGCATCCGCGCGGACGTCGCCGTCGCGGCGGCGCGCGCCCTGTTCGCAGCCGGGATGCGGGACGCGCGGCACATGCGCGACGCGACCTGGCAGCAGCGGGTCGACGCGCTCGGCGAGGGCGGCTACCGGCGGTACGACGAACGGACGGCGACCCAGCTGGGCAAGGCCGCGGAGCTGGTCCTCGACGCGTACGGCGGCGACCTGCGCCGGATGCGCGAGAAGGCCGGCGGCGACCTCGACCGGCTGCGCGCGCTGCTCCAGGAAATGCCGGGGATCGGCCCGGCGGGTACGGACATCTTCCTGCGCGAGGCCCAGGGCGTATGGCCGGAACTGGCGCCGTACCTCGACGGCAGGACGCTGGACGGCGCGAGGCGGCTGGGCCTGCCGACGGACCGGGGCGAGCTGGCCGGTCTGGTCGGTAAGGCGGAAGTGCCCGCGCTGGCCGCCGCGTTGGTGCGTGCCTCGCTGGACAAGCACGCCGTCGACGACGTTCACGAGACGGTCGACGCGACCGTCGACGAGATCCAGGGAGGATCCGGATGAGCACCACCGACCACGGCGGACTTCCGCTGCCCGATTACGACCAGCTGTCCGTCGGCACGCTGGAGCACCGCATCCGGGCGCTCGACACCGAGCAGCTCAATCAGTTGCTGCACTACGAGCACGAGCACGCCGACCGCGCGATGGTCGTCCAGGTCCTGACGGCCCGTAAGCACCAGTTGGATCAGGGTGCCACGCCGTCGGGCGGTGACCCCACGGCGCTGCGGCCCGAGCAGGCGAGCGGCGGCCGGGGCGGTTCGCGGGTCTCCCCGGCGACCTCGCCCCAGCCCATGAGCCCGCCGCCGCACGGCACTCCGGCTCAGAGCGGCAAGCCGAAGGGCAACAGGCCGTAAGCCTCCCGCGACCCTCCGGCCGGGCCACCCGTCCCGGGGGCCCGGCCTTTGTCGCGCCCGTACGTCCGCGCTCCGGTCCGTGTACGCGGCTTGTACGCCGACCCGGGCGGCCCCTATCCTGAGTTTGTGCCGCACCTAAACAAACTACGGACGGCCGTTCCGGGGGGATCGGGCGGGGACACCGCCGAACGCTCCCTGCCCCGCCTCCGCACCGCCCTGACCTTGTTCTTCGCCCTGGACGGCTTCCTCTTCGCCGGCTGGGTGGTCCGTATCCCCGCGATCAAGGAGCAGACCGGTTCCTCGCCGAGCGATCTCGGGCTCGCCCTGCTGGGCGTATCGGCCGGCGCGGTCGTCACGATGACGCTCACCGGCCGCCTCTGCCGCCGCTTCGGCAGCCACCCGGTCACCGTGACCGCCGCCGTCCTGCTGTCGCTGAGCATCGCGCTGCCGGCGCTGACCCACTCGGCGCTCTCGCTCGGGCTCGTCCTGCTCGTCTTCGGCACCGCGTACGGCGGTATCAACGTGGCCATGAACAGCGCCGCCGTGGACCTGGTCGCGGCGCTGCGCCGCCCGGTGATGCCGAGCTTCCACGCGGCGTTCAGCCTCGGCGGCATGCTGGGCGCCGGGCTCGGCGGACTGGTCGCCGGCGGCCTGTCACCGACCGCGCACCTGCTCGGCCTCACGGTCGCCGGCCTGCTGCTGACCGCCGCGGCCGGTCCCGTACTGCTGCGCCATCCGTGCCCCGTGCCGCCGGAGTCCCTGCCCGCCGAGGAGTCCGAGGGGCGCCGCAGGCCCGCGGGGGGTCGCCTCGACCGCAGGGCGCGCGGCTTGGTCACGGTCTTCGGGGTGATCGCCCTGTGCACGGCGTACGGCGAGGGGGCGATGGCCGACTGGGGCGCGCTCCACCTCGAACAGGATCTGGACGCGCACCCCGGCGTGGCCGCGGCCGGGTACGCGCTCTTCGCACTCGCCATGACCGCCGGGCGCCTGTCCGGTACGGCGCTGCTGCAGCGGCTCGGGCAGACCCGCACGCTGGTCGCGGGCGGGACGACCGCCGCCACCGGGATGCTGCTGGGCGCCCTGGCGCCGACCGTGTGGCTCGCGCTGCTCGGCTTCGCCGTGACCGGCCTGGGGCTGGCCAACATCTTCCCCGTCGCCGTCGCCAGGGCGGGTGCGCTGGCCGGGCCGGCCGGGGTGGCCGCCGCGTCCACGCTCGGTTACGGCGGGATGCTGCTGGGGCCGCCCGCGATCGGGTTCCTGGCCGACTGGTTCTCGCTGCCGGTCGCGCTGACGACGGTCGCGCTATTGGCCGGTGGAGCGGCCGTGATCGGGTACGCGGCGCGGAACGCGGCGCCCGGGAGGTGACGTCCGGAGACGATGGGGGCGGCGGGCGCGCGGCGCCGAACACCCTGGCTCCTCGGCCGAGTTGGGCACGGTAATGCCGGGCACGGTGTCGGCGGGCGCTGACAGAATCCCCGCATGGAGATCTCCGAACACATCACGTCCCTCGCCCGCGAAGGCCGGTTGCTGGCCGAGGCGGCCGGGAAGGCCGGTACGGACGCGCCGGTGCCCACCTGTTCCGGCTGGCGGGTACGGGACCTGCTGCGGCACACCGGCGCGGTGCACCGGTGGGCCACCGCCTTCGTCATGGAGGGCCACCGGACCTACCGCCCGATCGGCGGTGAGCCCGCCGTGGACGGGGACGAGCTGCTGGAGTGGTTCCGGGAGGGGCACCGCATCCTCGTCGCGGTGCTGACCGACGCGCCCGACGACCTGGAGTGCTGGACGTTCCTGCCCGCGCCCTCGCCGCGCGCCTTCTGGGCGCGGCGCCAGACGCACGAGACGACCGTGCACCGGCTGGACGCCGAGTTCGCGCTCGGACCGTCCGGACCGGGGCCGGTCGGCGCGCAGACGGCCGCCGACGGGATCGACGAGCTGTTGCGCGGGTTCCACGCCCGGGACAAGAGCCGGGTGCGGACTCCGGAGCCGGGCGTCCTGCGCGTACGGGCGACGGACACCGGTGACGTCTGGACCGTACGGCTGTCGGCGGAGCCGGCGCGGACGACCAGGGACGGCGGGGGTGACGCGGACTGCGAGCTGAGCGGGCCGGCCGAGCGGCTCTACGCGATGCTGTGGAACCGGCTGCCGGCCGACGCCGTGACCGTCACCGGTGACGAGCGCCTGGTGCGGCTGTGGCGGGAGACGTCCGCCGTCGTCTAGGGGAGCGGACTTCGGGAGGGCCGGGCCACCGGTCGGTGCGGCCGGATCCGGAGCCGGGCGCGGAGGGCCGGGCCACCGGTCGGTGCGGCCGGATCCGGTGCAGATCGGACGAGCGTCGGGTAGGGAAGGAGTGTGTGAGTGGTG